>NZ_VSEZ01000053.1:0-216 GCF_008085935.1 Micromonospora sp. AP08 | reverse complement strand
GCCCCGAGCAACGGCGCCCCGAGCAATGGCGCGCCGGGCGCAGCTCCCGCCGCCCAGACCGCGCCGGCGGCGCCGGCTGGCGCGGCGGTGCTGGCCGCCCCGGTCGCGCAGGGCGCGCCGGTCGGCCAGGACTCGGGTCCGGGGTCGTGGGACAAGGACAAGAAGGAGGGCGAGGGCGACGGCGGCGCCATCCTGGTCGAGCGTGGCGGCAGCGCC
>NZ_VSEZ01000052.1:0-221 GCF_008085935.1 Micromonospora sp. AP08 | reverse complement strand
AACCTGTTCAAGGTGAAGCTGACCGACAACAACGCCGAGAAGAACGGCGGCGCCATCGCCAACTTCGGCCGCGTCCACCTCGAAGACAGCAAGGTCACCGACAACCACGCCCGCGAGGACGGCGGCGGCATCTTCAACCGCGGCGTACTCAAGGTCAAGGACTCCCACGTCGACAACAACACCGCCGGCGGCAACGGCGGCGGCATCGCCAACGGCAACGG
>NZ_VSEZ01000051.1:0-243 GCF_008085935.1 Micromonospora sp. AP08 | reverse complement strand
CCTGCTTCCGGCCACCGAGCGCGGGCACCTCGTCGCCTGCCACCTGCCGGAGGCCGCCCGGCAGCGCCTCTACCGAGACGAGATCGCCCAGGTGGGGGTGGCCCGATGACCGAACCGCTGCTCAAGGTCCGTGGCCTCGCCAAGCACTTCCCGGTGCGCGGCGGTTTCCGCGCCGGCGGCCTCGTCCGGGCCGTCGACGGTGTGGACTTCGACGTGCGGCCGGGGGAGACCCTCGGTCTGGTG
>NZ_VSEZ01000050.1:0-252 GCF_008085935.1 Micromonospora sp. AP08 | reverse complement strand
GCTGCGGGCTGCCGGGGAGGCGGGGCACCTCGTGGCCTGCCACCTGCCGGCCGAGGAGCGCACCCGGCTCTACCAGCAGGACATCGCCCAGGTGGGAGTGGCCCGATGAGTACCGAGACCGAGCCGCTGCTGCGCGTGCGGGGGCTGACCAAGCACTTCCCGGTGCGCGAGGGCTTCCGCGCCAAGGGCGCCGTCCGGGCCGTCGACGGCGTGGACTTCGACGTGCGCCCCGGCGAGACGCTGGGCCTGGTC
>NZ_VSEZ01000005.1:0-369747 GCF_008085935.1 Micromonospora sp. AP08 | reverse complement strand
GTTTGCTCTCCGGTTCTGGGCGCCCCCCGCGCTGACGGGGCGGGGGTGCCTCTCGGGCCCCGCCCCGCGGGGGCCCCCCGGGGGGGCCCCCCCCCCCCCCCCCCCCCGGGCGCCCCCCGCCCCCCCCCCCCCCGTGCCCCCGCCGATCGCCCCCGCCGTCCAGGTCAAACCCAAGCCGCAGCGCACCCGGACCGCGCCGACCACCACGCCGTCCCGGAAGACCACACCGCAGCCGGCCGCCGAACGCCGCTGCGGCGCCCCGGCCAACCCCTACGGGTACGACTTCTGCGGCGGCGAACGCATCCGCAAGCCGGCCGCCGGGATCTGCGACTGGTTCGAGTGCGCGCCCGGCTTCTGGTCCGGGCGTGGCTGGCTGGTGCAGTGCCGCGACGGCGCGGTCAGCCTGACCGGCGGGCAGCGCGAGTCGTGCGCCGCCAACCAGGGCTACCGGCGGACCTTCTGGACCTGACCGCTCAGCCGCCGAAGTCCGGGACGGTGAGCGAACCGTCCTCGGCCAGCGGGAACCCCGGGTTCCAGGCGATCTCCCACAGGTGACCGTCCGGGTCGGTGAAGCAGCCCGCGTACCCGCCGTAGAAGGTGTCCCGGGCCGTCCGGGTGACCGTCGCACCGGCCTCGGCGGCCCGGCCCAGGATCTCGTCCACCTCGGCGCGGCTGCGCACGTTCTGCGCCAGGCTCACCCCGCCGAAGCCGTCCCCGCGCGGGTCGGCCAGGCCGGCGTCGTCGGCCAGCGCGCCGCGTCCCCACAGGACCACGGCGAAGCCGCCGGCCTGGAAGAAGACGGTCTCCTCGACCTCCTGGCCGCGCCAGCCCAGCCGCTCGTAGAAGGCCCGTGCCCGGGCCAGGTCGGCCACGCCGAGGGTGATGAGGCTGACCCGCTGCTCCATGCCCGGACCCTACCCACCCAACCGCGCCGGGCGCAGCGGGAGCAGGCCGGCGAGGACCAGGGCCGCGCCCACCGGCAGCAGGTCCAGGTTCACCGCGATCGCCACGAACCCGACCAGCACCAGCACCGGCGCCCACACCGGCAGCAGCCGCGCCGCGGCGGCCCGGTAGAGCAGCACCAGCAGGCCCAGCTCGAACAGCGCCGGCCCGCCGAGCAGCACCGCGTCGGGCGTCTGCACCGCGTCGGCGAAGCGCGGAAACAGGTCACCGAGGATCACCCACACGAAGGCGGCCGCGCCGACCAGGCCGGCCAGCGCGGCCGCGTCGTCCACCGCCCGCAGCCGGGTCGAGCGGGTACGCAGCACGCCGTGCAACCCGACGATCAGCGCGGCGAAGCCGAGGATGCCCAGCAGGAACAGGGTGTGCCCGGTGTTCCACGCCCAGGCGCCCTTGTCGCTGTGCCCGTCGAGGCGGTCGATCAGGCGGAGCAGGCCGTAGCCGAGGAGCAGCAGCGACGCGGCCACGGCCACCGGCCGCAACCAGGGGTATGCGGGACGGGTCCGGATATCGGTGAGGGTCATGGCGTCAGCCTTCTCGGCGGACCGGCCGGGGACATCCGGGCCGGACCCCCACCGCCCCCCGATTAACCGTTCGCGTCCCTCAGGGACGCGCGGCTACCGTCCGGCAGGTGTCCCGCACCGTGACCCTCGTCCTGGTCGACCCCGCCGGCCGCCCGCTCGGCGCCCTGCCCCCGTACGACGTGCCCGAGCCGTGGTGGCAGCAGGTCGGCTCGATCGTCGACGAGGCCCGCCGCCGGCACGGCGTCGACGTGGCTGTGCTGCGGCTGCTCGCCGGCGACCGCCCCGAGCCGCCCGGCGGCCACGTCACCTACCTGGGCCAGGTCACCGACCCACCCGCCGTGCCCCTGACCCCGGCACCGGTCGACCTGACACCGCACCCGCTGCGCGCCCCGTACGCCGAGCCCGGCGGCCCGGCCCGCAGCGTCGCCTGGGCCACCGGTGAGCTGCGCCGCCTCGGCCGGCCGGTGACCACCGTGGCGCAGCACCGCACCTGGAACCTGTCCGCGATCTGGCGGCTCGACGGCCCGGCCGGCAGCGCCTGGCTCAAACAGGTGCCCCCGTTCTTCCGGCACGAGGCGGCCGTGCTGCGCTGGCTCGGCGCCGCCGCGCCCACGACCGCCCCCACCCTGCTCGCCGCCGACGACACCGGCCGGATGCTCCTCGACCACGTGCCCGGCGAGGACCGCTACGGCGCCGACGAGGCGGAGCGGGCGGCCGTCGCCGCCGAGCACCACGCCGTGCAGCTCCGCGCCGCCGACGAGACGGCCGAACTGGTCGCGGCCGGCGTACCCGGTCTGCGCGGGCCGGCGCTGGCCGGCTGGATCCGCGACCGGCTGGCCCCGCACGACCCGGCCGTGGCCGCCGACCTGCTCGCCGGCCTCGACGACCGGCTCGACCAGGTCCGCGACTGCGGCCTGCCCGACACCCTCGTGCACGGCGACCTGCACCCGGGCAACGTGCGCGGCGACGGCACCCGCCGGGTGGTCATCGACTGGGGTGACGCGTTCGTGGGCCACCCCGCCTTCGACATCCTGCGCCTCACCGAGACCCTCGATCCCGACGTGGCCGCCCGGCTGCTCGACGCCTGGGCCGCCCGCTGGCGGGCCGACGTGCCGGGCAGCGACCCGGAGCGCGCCGTGAAGCTGCTCGGCCCCGTCGCCCACCTGCGGATGGCCGCCGTGTACGCGATGTTCCTCGCCGGCATCGAGCCGAGCGAGCACGCCTATCACGTGCGCGACGTGCCGGCCTGCCTGGAACGGGCCGCCGCCGCGGCCTGACGCACCGGGATCCACAGCTCGGCGTCGGCGGTCTTCCCGTCCGCCGACACCCGCACCTTCGAGATCTCCGGGCCCGGGCGGCTCTCGTACGGGTTGGACGGGAACCACTGGGTGAACACGTCCCGCCACAGGTGCTGCACCGCCTGCGGGAACTCGCCCGACACGGTGAACACGGCCCAGGAACCGGCCGCCACCGGCAGGCGGTCCAGGTCCTCCGGCACGTCCGCGCCGGTCACCACCCCGTGCCAGTAGTCCAGCTCGGTGCCCTCGGCCCGGGACCCGGCCAGGTCGTCGCTGACGTTGACGACGCCGCCCGGCTCCTGGTCGGAGAGCGCCTCGATCCGGCGCACCGTCTCCGGGTCGAGGCCCTTGAGGAACGCCACGATGTGCGGGTTCATCCCCTCGTGGACGAGCGGCACCCGGGCCTTCACCCCGGCGAGATGGAAGGCGTCCTTGGTCACGATCCGGTAGTCCATGCTGGTGCTCCCTTCGACGACGAGGCGGAAGGACATCCGGGGCTGCGACCGCAGCACCGCCCCGGTGCGCCGGGCCTCGGCCGGGCCGACCCCGTGCATCGCGCGGAACGCCCGGGCGAACGCCTCGTTCGAGCCGTACCCCCAGCGCACCGCCACGTCGAGCAGCGACGCCTCGCCGGTGAGCACCTCGGCGCCGGCCACGGTGAGCCGGCGCCGGCGCACGTACTCCGACAGCGGCATCCCGGCCAGGACCGAGAAGAGCCGCCGGAAGTGGTGCTCCGACGTGCAGGCGATCCGGGCCAGCCCGGCCACGTCGAGCGGTTCGTCGAGGTGGCGTTCGAGGTGGTCCATGGCCTGGTTGAGCCGCTCCAGCACCCGGTGCTCCTTCCGTTGACACCCTCGACGCTAGGCATCCGGGATCCGCCCTACCCGACCCTGCCGGACCCGATCCGGTCGGTTGAGCCGTACGGGCACGGCACGCGGCGGCCGGTCAGCCCTCCCGCGCCCACGGCCGCAGCTTCTCCGGGTTGCGGACCACCCAGATCCGGGTGACGCGACCGTCGGCGACGTCGAACGAGGCCACGGTCTCGACCACACCGCCACGGCGGGCCACCAGGCCCGGCACGCCGTTGACCGTCCGCTCCAGGAGTTCGAGCCCCGGAGCCCAGTCGGCGATGGCGACCATGTACTGGGCGATGCGCGCGGCACCCTCGACCGGGTGCAGGACGGTGCCCACCATGCCGCCGCCGTCGGCGGTCATCACGGCGGCCGGGTTGAGCACTGCGACGAGGCCGGCGATGTCCCTGGTCTCCCACGCCTTCTTGAGGTGCCGCACCACGTCGGCCCGCCCGGCCGCCGTCGCCGGGGTGGGCACGACGCTGACCCGCCGCCGGGCCGAGGACGCCAGCTGCTTGCAGGCCGCGGGGGTCCGTTCGAGAACGCCGGCGATCTCGGCGAACGGGTACCGGAAGACCTCGTGCAGGACGAACGCCACCCGCTCGGCGGGCGTCATCGACTCCAGGACGACGAGGAAGGCCATGGCCACCGACTCGTCCAGGACGATCTGTTCGGCGGGGTCCGCATGGCCGGCGGAGGCCGTGGGGTCCCACTCGGTGCGGTCGGGCAGCGGCTCGGGCAGCCACGCGCCGACATAGCGTTCCCGGCGGGCTCGCGCCGAGCCGAGCCGGTCCAGGCAGATGCGGCTGGTTACCGTCGTCAGCCACGCGCCCGGGGACCGGATCTCCTCCTGCCGGCTTCGCGGCAGCCCGTACCAGCGTGCGTAGGCATCCTGCACGGCGTCCTCGGCCTCGGTCACCGAACCGAGCAGCCGGTAGGCGACGTTGATCAGTTGGCGGCGCTCGCCGGCTGTCTCATCCGCGCTGGTAGCGGCAGTCCCCACGCTTCCGGCCGCCCCCTCGCCTTACCTTCCGCAGGCCCGCGTCGTCGGGTTGGTGAGACCTTATCGACCTACCGCCTCAGGGCGGACAAGGGGAGTGACATGGCCACCCAGGTGACGGCGACGGCGCCACGCAGCTCCACGTTCCTGCGGATCGCGATCGCCCTCCAGACCCTGACCATCTTCGGTCAGGCGATCTCCGCCGGACTGCTGCTGACCTCGTCGTTCGGGGAGACGCTGCACAGCGTCGGAGCGCGTGTCATGTACGGGGCGTCCATGCTCTACGTGCTCGCGGCGGTGCTCGCGTGGAAGCCGGGCGGCGGCTCGCTCCGGCCGGTCTGGCACGCGTTCGGGTTCCTCGTGCTCGCCTCGGTCCAGGTCGTCCTGGGCATCGCGCACGTCCCGTCGGTCCACCTGCCCCTCGGTGTCCTGATGTTCGGCCTGAGCGTGCTGGCGCTGGCCCAGGTCGCTGGCGCGCGTGTCGCATCATGGCGTTGTGATCAGGCGGAAGCGGCGCCACAAGAAGAAGAACCGGGACTGGTGCAACTGCGACCTCCCCGACTGTGACGGCCTGGGCTGCTGCGACCTCGGCCTCTTCTCCCTGCTGCTGACCCTCGGCTCGGTGGCCGCCGGCGTGGTGCGCGGCCCCGCCGTGGACCGCGCCGGCCGTGCCGCCATCCTCGGTTACCGCCGGTGGCTGTCGCACCGCTGGCCCGCCCAGTGCCGCTACACGCCGACGTGCAGCGCCTACGGCCTGTCGGCCGTGGAGAAGTACGGCCTCGCGGTGGGCGGGCGGCTGGCCGCCGACCGGGTCCGCCGCTGCCGGCCGGACGTCCCGCGCGGCACCCACGACCCGCTGCGCTGACGCTCAGCGCACGGGTGCCGGCCCGCCGAACACGACCGGGATGCCGGGGGAGTAGAGCACGCTCACCGGCGGCCCGGCCGGCGGCGGCAACCCGGCGGCGCTGACCAGCTCGTCGTCGAGGTGCAGCAGCTCGGCCCTGTGCAGCGGCCACCGGGGATGCCAGTTCGGCAGGTGCAGGGTGCGCCCGTACGCCCGGGTGTGCAGCCCCCAGCGGGCGGTGAGGAAGTGCTCCAGCGGTGTCGGGTCGGCGATCGGCGCACCGACCCGGACAGCCATCCGGCTCGACGCCCCGGCCGGGCCGGGCCAGCGGCGCCGGCAGCGGTAGGTGAGGCGGTCCTCGTCCCGGTCCAGCCGCATGGCCGACCACTTGTACGGCAGGCGCAGGCTCAGCTGCGCCACCAGCACCGGCACCAGCCGGGAGGCGTCCAGCGAGCGGAACACCACGGCCCGCCGCCCGGTGCCGTCGACCGAGTAGAGCCGGACGTTGGTCTCCCAGAACGTGCCGAAGTACGGCACCCCCGGTCCCCGGCCGAGGCCCAACCCGACCATCCGGAAACCGATCAGCCCGACGTAGCTGAGCCTGTCGAAGACGTCGGGGCGGGTGCCGGCGGGCAGCAGCGGCGCGACCACCTCCGGCTCGACGGCCCAGTGCAGGAAGGTGAGGTCCTGCCAGCGCTGCCGCAGCCACGCGCGCGGGAACGCCCGGACGGGCGCGCAGTCGACCGGCTCGATGTCCACGGGTCCATGGTGCCCGGTGCGGCGGTCACGCGAGGAACGCCAGCAGGTGCCGCAGGGTCTCGTCGGGCGCCTCCTCGGGCAGGAAGTGCCCGGCCGCGACCGGCCCGCCCTCGACCTGGTCCGCCCAGGCCCGCCACACCTCGAGGGGCCGGTACCAGGACGCCACCGGGCCGGCGTGCCCCCACAGCGCCAGCACCGGGCAGCCGATCCGTCGCCGGCCCCGGTCGGCCCGGTCGTGCTCGTAGTCCAGCGTCGCCGCCGCCCGGTACTGCTCGCAGATCGCGTGGACGCCCTCCGGCCTGCGCAGCTGCGCCACGTACTCGGCCCGCACCGCCGCGGGAAAGGCGTCCGGCACCTCCGACAGGTCGTCCAGCATGTGATCGACGATGACCTCCGGCGCCCCGGCGACCAGCCGCTCCGGCACCGGCTCCGGCGCCGCCAGGAACGACCAGAGCCAGAACCCGAGGCTGAAGGCCATGTCGGCCCGGTCGAAGGCGTCGCCGGTGGGCACGATGTCGAGCACCGCGAGGCGGCTCACCGCGTCGGGATGGTCCAGCGCCATCCGGTACGCGCACCGCCCGCCCCGGTCGTGCCCCACGACCGCGAACCGGTCGTAGCCCAGCAGCCGCATGACCTCCACCTGCTCGGCGGCCACCCGCCGCATGCTGTGCGGGGCGTGATCCGGTGCGCTGGGCGGCGCGCCGCTGCCGCCGAAACCGCGCAGGTCCGTGGCGACCACGGTGAACCGCTCCGCGAGCCGGGGCGCGACCCGGTGCCACATGAGGTGCGTCTCGGGCATGCCGTGCAGCAGCAGGACCGGCGGCCCCGCACCACCCCGCCGCCCGTGGATCGTCGTGTCGCTGGTGACGACGTCCAGCTCCGCGAAGCCGTCGAACAACTGATGCCGCCTCCTCGTCGGGCCCGCGTGGACCCGCCCGGTTCAACGACCGGGACCCGGTGGCAGCGCGGCGGTCCGGCGCGCGATGCGCCGGGCCGCCGCCGGACCGGTGTTGCCGCACCGGGTCCCGAAGCCGGCCGGGGAGCGTGGACGCTTCACTCCGGCCGGTGGCAGACCGCCTCGACGTTGTTGCCGTCCGGGTCGCGGACGAACGCCCCGAAGTAGCCCGGGTGGTATTCCGGCCACTCCCGCGGCGCGTGCAGCACCTCCGCGCCGGCCGCCACCGCGGCGTCGTGGAACGCCTGCACGGCCGCCCGGTCCGGTGCGGTGAAGGCGATGTGCGACTCCAGCGGTCCGCCGGCCTCGGCGGGCGCGGGCACCAGCCAGAAGTCGGGACTGTCGACGCCGTAGCCGATCGGGCCGGGCTCCATGATCCGCCGGCCGCCCAGCGGAGCGAGCACCGCGTCGTAGAAGGCGGCGCTGGCGGGCAGGTCGCGCACCATGACGGAGAAGTGGTCGAGCACGTGGCCTCCCAGCGATCGTCGTTGACCGCGCCAGGCTACGAGCGGGCTACGACACTTCCTCGGACGCGTAGTACTCCGCGTACCACCGGGATTGCTCCTCGACGCTGAACGCCGCCACGTCCGCCGGATTGACGATCGACAGGTACGCCAGCACCTCCCCGGCCTCCGCCGTGCCGAGCGCCCGCAGGTGGTCGAGGGTCCGCTCCCGGCCCACGCCGCACAGCAGTTGCCACTCCACCGAGCAGGCGGCGTCGAAGCTGGAGTGCTTCGCCCGCCAGATGAGCAGCACGTCGGCCAGGTCGCCGTGCAGGAACGGCTGCACGCAACCGAGATGGATGAGCGCGCTGTCGTTCTCCACACCCAGCGCGGTCTGCTCACGGAGCAGGGCGCGCACCGGGCCGAGATCCGCCGGGCGCAGGCCGTGCCGGCGGTACCACTCGTCCTCGTCCATCCCGCCATCGTGCCTGCCCGCACAGTTACTGGGGAACGTCGGACCGGCTGCTGTGATCGAAGTGTGTACCGCGCAGATCCCCGGCGGATGGGCACCTACATGAAGGAGCCAGTCAAGGCGGGAGTCCTGTCGGCCGCCGAGGCTCTGCAAGAGCAGCGAGGAGTTGGCGCGGATCGCCGCGACCAAGGGCAAGAAGACCGGTCACCGACGGGCCGTTCACTGAGACCAAGGAGCTGATCGCCGGGTTCGGTCTGGTCGAGGTCCGCTCCAAGGAGGAGGCCGTCGAGTGGGCGAAGCGGTTCGTCGACGTCTTCACCGGGCACGGCATCGACGTCGAGGTGGACGTGCGGCCGGGTGAGTGAGGGGCCGCACGAGGGCTGAGCACGCAGCGGCCGGTACCGGCTCGGCGAGGCACGGGTGGGAAATCCTGGTTCCGGCCGTTAAGAGACGGCGATATCGCTACTGTCGTCCCCAACGTCCTATTTATGCCGTTTCGTCCAGGCGCCATCAGGGGGAGCAATGCTAGCGGGACAGTACTCCAGCCAGTACCACATGCCCTTCGGCCTCGACACCCCGGAAGCGGATCGTCGCCGGGCGGAGGAGGTCGCCGAGGACTACGACCGGCGCCGGCGCAGTGCGGCCGAGATCCGTGACGTGCGGCTGGCCGACACCGTCGAGCGCGGCAATCGCCGCATCCGCGACCTCCTCGGCGAGGAGAACTGGCTGTCGCTGCGGAAGCGGATGCACGGCGAACGCGTGAGATTCCGTGACCTCCTCCAACCACCCGTCGGCCTGGACGCCGACTACGACGCCCTCGACGCGCAGCGCAGGGCGAACGTCCAGGCGTACTTCGACAGCTTGGGCGTCGACGAGACGGAGCTGAAGCGCGTCGTGGCCGAGACGAAGGCGGCGGTGCAGGAACTGCTGCCCCGCACGGAGGCGACTGCGGGCTACGCCTCGTGGCTGCACGACCCTCAGGCCCCGACACCCCCGGATCAGGGCGGGAGTCGAGACGATCCGCACGCCTGGACCCCGTTTCGTCCTCCGTACCCCGGCTTTCAGCAGGGTTTCGATCCGCACAACCTCGGCGGCTTCCGGATCGGGCGGGTGCACTCCCTCGACAGGTTCACCGGACTGACGGGCAACGACCTCACGCTCGACAACAACGACGCGGACGACTTCGACAACGGCTGGGCCATCGTCGACACCCAGATCGGGTTCAACTTCCGGGCGCCGGCAACGGGTGCCGTGGAGATCTTCATCGAGGCGCGGTGCGGCCGCGCCCTGCACGAGCTGCGTGTGACGGACGAGTTCGGCTTCTCGGACTCGTCCACCTCTCAGGAGAATTTCCTGATGATGCATGTTCTGCATCCCAACGTCACCGCGCCGTCGTTCGCCTCGATGTCCCGCTTCCGGTGGAACACCGACCGCACCGGCGTGATCGTCCGGGAGTTCCTCGCCCAGGGCGGCGCCTTCACGGCGCGGCTGTTCAGCAACGGCCCGATCCAGCAGGGCCAGACGGTCCACATCCGCGCCGGCACGCGCAGCAGCGACGGCTCGATCACCAACGACATGGAGATCAACAGCAAGTCGACCATGCGGTGGTCCCTCGGCACGGTGTGGGCCCGGATCGCACCCTGACCACCTTGGCCGTCTCTCCGCCCCGGGCGCCCGGCGGTCACACCGCCGGGCGCCGGGTCGTCCCACCGGCATGAGAGCACTGGTACGCGGTACGGCCACACTGCTCGGCCTGGCCTCGCTGGTCGTCGGGGTGTGGGCGCTGGCCCGGGCGGACTCGTTCAGCTCGGCGGTGGGGTTCCCACCGCACGAGCACTTCGTCCACGACGTCGGGGCGTTTCAGCTCGGCATCGGGGCGACCCTGCTGCTGGCGCTCATTTGGGCCGACGCCCTGGCGGTAGCCCTGGCCGGCTACGTCGTCGGCGCGGCGGCGCACACCGTGTCGCACGTGGTCGACGCCGACCTGGGCGGCAGCGCGGCCCAGACCTGGCTGGTCGGGCTGTCGGCGCTCCTGGCCCTGGCCGCGCTGGTGGCCCGGCTGCGCCAGCTCGGCTGGGTGGTCGGGTACGTCGACCCCGCCCCGGCCCCCGCGTGGGCGCCGCTGGTGCGGCAGAAGACCGTGGTCCTGACGACGTTCAAGCGGGACGGGACTCCCGTGCCGACGGCGGTGAGCGTCGCGGTGGCGGGGGAGCGGGCGTACGTGCGCAGCTTCGAGAAGGCGTGGAAGACCCGGCGGATCCGGAACAACCCCCACGTGACACTGGCCCCGTCGACGGCCCTCGGCAAGCCGACCGGCGAGGCCGTGGCGGCGGTGGCGCGGCGGTTGAGCGGGGCGGAGCACCGGGCGGCCAGCCAGGCGCTGGTCCGCAAGCATCCACTGCTGCATGGGCTGCTGGTGCCACTGACGCACCGGCTGGGCCGGGCCCGGACCGGCCGCACCGTCCACTTCGTCCTGACCCCGCCCGCGATGACCGGACAGCCCGCCGCCACCGGTGCCGACAGCGCGCGGGCGCGCTGACATACTCCGAAGGTATATACGCGAGGTATACCCTCGGGTTATAGTCACGGCATGAGCGTTCCCATGACCCTCCTTGGCCTGCTCGAACGGGAGCCCAGCCACGGCTACGACCTCAAGCGCGACTACGACGCCTTCTTCAGCCGGGGAAAGCCGCTGCCGTTCGGCCAGGTCTACGCGACCCTGAGCCGGCTCGCCCGCGACGGCAAGATCGTGATCGGCGAGGTCGAGCCGGGCGAGGGCCCCGAGCGCAAGCGCTACGTCATCACCGAACGCGGGGCCACGGAGGTCGAGTCGTGGCTGACCGAGCCCGTCGCGGCCGAGCCCAACCTCCAGACGGTCCTGTTCACCAAGGTCGTGCTGGCGCTGATGCTCGGCCGCCCCGCGGAGGACTACCTCGACCGCCAGCGCGCGGCCCACCTGGTGCGGATGAAGGAGCTCACCGACATCAAGCGCTCCGGCACCCTGGTCGACGCCATGCTCGCCGACCACGGCCTGTTCCACCTGGAGGCCGACCTGCACTGGATCGACACCACGGTCGCCCGGCTCGACGCCCTCGCGAAGGCGGTGCGCAAGTGAAGGCCGTCGAGGCGCGCGACATCTCGCTGTCCTTCGGCGAGACCCCGGCGCTGCGCGGCGCCAGCGTCCTGGTGGAGCCGGGCGAGATCGTCGCCATCATGGGCCCCAGCGGCTCCGGCAAGACCACCCTGCTGCACTGCCTGGCCGGGATCCTGGTGCCCGACAAGGGCGAGATCCACTACGACGGCCGCCGGATCGACACCCTCAGCGAGACCCGGCGCAGCGTCCTGCGCCGCGACGAGTTCGGGTTCGTGTTCCAGTTCGGGCAGCTCGTGCCGGAGCTGACCGCCGAGGAGAACGTCGCGCTGCCGCTGCTGCTCCGGGGCGTCAAGCGGGCCGCCGCACTGAAGGAGGCACGGCCCTGGTTCGAACGGCTCGGCCTGGGCGGGCTGGAGCGGCGCCGCTCCGGTGAGCTCTCCGGCGGGCAGGCGCAGCGCGTCGCGCTGGCCCGCGGCCTGGTCGCCCGGCCCGGGGCGCTGTTCGCCGACGAGCCGACCGGGGCCCTCGACTCGCTGACCGGCGAGCAGGTCATGGACCTGCTGGTCTCCTCGGCCCGCGAGCAGGGCACCACCGTCGTGCTGGTCACCCACGAGGCCCGGGTCGCCGCGTACGCCGACCGGCAGGTCATCGTGCGCGACGGCAAGGTGAACGCGCTGGTGTCCGCATGATCCGGTTCGCGGTCCGACTGTCCCTGGCCGGCGGGCGCGAGGCCGCCACCCGGCTCGCCGTCATCGCCACCGCCGTGGCGCTCGGCGTCGGCATGCTGCTCGCCACGCTCGCCGGCATGAACGCGGTCAACGCGCAGAACCAGCGGTACGCCTGGCTGAACACCGCCGTCGCGCCGGCCGCCGCCGACCCGTCGGTCGACCCGCTGTGGTGGCTGATCCGGCAGGACTACTTCCACGGCGACTCGATCGGCCGCGTCGAGGTCGCGGCGACCGGCCCCGACGCGCCCGTCCCGCCGGGCATCCCGCGCCTGCCCGGGCCCGGCGAGTACTACGTCTCGCCCGCCCTCGGCGAGCTGCTGCACACCACCCCGGCCGCGCAACTCGGCGACCGGTTCCCCGGCCACCAGGTCGGCACCATCGGACCGGTGGCGCTGCCGTCCCCCGACTCGCTGCTGATCGTCATCGGCCGCACGCCCGACGACCTGGAACATCTGGGTGCGCGCAAGGCCACGCAGATCATGACCACCTCGCCGAGCAGCTGCTCCAGGGGCTGCTACGTCGGCATCAACCACGACGGCATGGCCCTCGTGCTCTCCATCGTCGCGGTCGCGCTGCTCTTCCCGGTGCTCATCTTCATCGGCACCGCCACCCGGCTGGCCGCGACCCGCCGGGAGCAGCGCTTCGCCGCGATGCGGCTGATCGGCGCCACCCCCCGGCAGATCTCCGTCATCTCCGCCGTCGAATCCGTGCTCGCGGCCGCCGTGGGCACGGCCGTGGGGTTCGGCCTGTTCCTCGCGCTCCGCCCCGGGCTCGCCGCCATACCGTTCACCGGCGAGCGCTTCTTCACCGCCGACCTGTCACTCACCCTCGTCGACGTCCTGGCGGTCGCGCTCGGCATCCCGCTCGGCGCCGTCGTGGCCGCCTGGCTGGCGCTGCGCCGGGTGCAGATCTCCCCGCTGGGCGTCGCGCGCCGGGTCACCCCGAAACCGCCGCGCGCCTGGCGACTGATCCCGCTGGTCGCCGGGCTCGTCGAGCTGACGTACTTCATCGGCCGGCGTCCCCCCACCACGAACGGCCAGCTCACCGCGTACCTCTCGGGTTTTCTCCTGATCCTGACCGGGCTGCTGCTGGCCGGGCCGTGGCTGACCATGCTCGGCGCCCGCCTGCTGGCCGGACGGGCCAGCCGGCCGGCCACCCTCATCGCCGGGCGGCGTCTCGCGGACAATCCCCGGGCGGCCTTCCGGTCGGTCAGCGGGCTGATCGTGGCGCTCTTCGTGACCAGCGTGGCCACCGGCATCATCACCACCTACGTGGCGAACCGGGGCGAGCCGCGCACCGACTCGGTGGCCGCCACCTCCCTGTCGACGTGGTTCCCGCCCGAGGAGGGCCCGGCACCCACCGCGGACCAGATCCCGGCCGGGCTCGCGACGATCCCGGGGGTACGCAGCGTGACCCTGGTCCGCGCCAATCCCGTCGAGACACCACCTCCGCTCGAGGTGAACGGGACGGTGAATCCCGCCTACCGATGGTGGTGGCCGGGGGTCATCACGTGCGCCGAGCTGGACCGCCTGGCGGAGTTCGGCTCCTGCCCCGCCGGCGCGCGGGTCGCGGCCGTGGCCGACGACCTCATCGGCGAGCGCGCGTGGGACCTGACGAACGACCACTACGTCTGGGCCGACGCCCACATGGACCCGGCGCAGGTCGACCGGCAACCGATCCGTTCGGTGGTCGTCAACACCGCCAACCGCGCCGCGTTCGAGCAGGCCCGGACCATGCTGATCAACGCGTTCCCGGCGGTGCGCTTCCCGGCCAGCACCGCCGAGTGGGAGGCGGACTCCGCCCGGCTCATGGTGCAGTTCCAGCAGCTGGCCAACGTGGTCATGCTGGCCAGCCTGCCGATCGCCGGGTGCAGCCTGGCGGTGAGCGTGGCCGGCGGGCTGACCGACCGGAAGCGCCCGTTCAGCATGCTGCGCCTGAGCGGCGTGCAGCTGCGGACGCTGCGGCGGGTGGTGGCGCTGGAGACGGTGGTGCCGCTGCTGGCCGTCGCCGCCGTGGCGACCGGGATGGGTTTCCTGGCGGCGCACCTGTTCCTGCGGGCGCAGCTGGGCTACACGCTGCTGGCGCCGGACGGGTCGTTCTACCTGATGGTCGTCGGCGGGCTGGCGGTGTCGCTGGGGATCGTCGCCTCGACGCTGCCGCTGCTGCGCCGGATCACCGGCCCGGAGACCGCCCGCAACGAGTGAGCCGTGCCGGCGGAGGGTCGGGCGACAGCGCCCGGCCCTCCCTAGCCCAGCGGGACCTGGACGGCCACGTCGTGCTTGGGGTAGTAGCTCTCCACCGTGTCGGCGCCGTACTTGGCCTTGAACAGCTCCACCACGTGGTTGACCCGGTCGGCCTCGGTGATCGGGGTGGCGCTCGAACTCAACGCCGTGCCGTTCGCCGACACCTCGATCATCGGGGTCTGCCGGACGTTCTTGTACCACTGGCTGTCCGAGCCGGTCACCGGCACCAGGAACACGCTGTCCTCGTCCAGCACAAACCACACGGGGTGGGTGATCTGCCGGCCGGTCCTCCGGCCGGTCACGGTGATCTCGACCTCGCGGACGCCGTCCAGCGCGTCCCAGACCACGTTCGCCACGATGCCCCCTTGCGTCTCCCCGCCAGGCTAGGCACTCCCGCGCCGAGCCGTCGCGGGTTCCGGGGCCTTGTCACCGGTACGGGCGTGCCCGGCCGCCTTCCTGGGTAGGCGAGAGGTCAAGGGCTCGGAGCGGAGGTGTCGGAGGTGTCCTTGAGCGACCGGCGGGTGTACACCCCACGTCACGCCGCACCGGAGGCGGCCCCGGCCGCCGCCGTCGGGCGGCCGGCTGCTCCCGCGCCGAGCCACCTCGCGAAACTGGCCGCCGCCGTCGTGCTCGTCGTCCTGTCCGGGTACGTCATGACCGCCGACCGGGCGGGACCCGGCGGGCCGGAGGGCAGCGTCGGTGGCGGGGAATGGGCGGCCCCGAGTCCCCTGCCCAGCACGAACGGGCCAACCCCCGGTCCGTCGATGCCCGGCCCGACTCCCTCCCGCCCGGTCGACCCGGTCCCTGGCGAGGCTTCTCCGGCGCCCGGCACCACCGCGTCCCGCACGTCGTCTCCCGAGGCCGCACGCGAACCTTCGGTTTCCCCGCCGCCCCGCACGACCGCTCCCCGCCGGGCGGCTCCGGCTGCCGTGAGCGGCGGACCGGCTCGCGGTCCGGTCGGCTCTGGTTCTCCCCGACCCGCCCCAACGCTCGGGCCCGCCGACCCGACGCCCGGCCCCAGCCATTCGCCGAACGTGCCGCCGCCGACCGGCACCGACCGGTGTGGGGCGCCGGAGAACCCGTATGGCTACACCTACTGCGGCGGGGTGCTGGTCCACGACCCGGCTCCCGACGTGTGCCGGTGGTTCGTCTGCGTGCCCGGGTTTTGGGCGGGCCGGGGTTACCTAACCGTGTGCGCGGACGGCAGGATCGGCATGGTGGGCGGTCCGACCGGCCGGTGTCCGGAGCGCGCCGGCCGGAAAGACCCGGTGTACGCCTATCAGCCGACCGCAGGCTGACCGCGCATTGGCGCAATCACCACTAAAGGTTTGTCGCCCCGGCCCGGGGCCACCCCAAAGTGGATGCCTTCGGAGACTTTGACGCCGACAAGTTTGGCGAGCGTCGCATGGGGACGCGCGGCGTCCGAAAAGGATTGGCGGGCGGCGGTACGATTCACCGCGGGTAGCGAAGGGCTGCCGTCATGGTGACGGGCGGGCGCGCGACAGTGCTCTGGCCCGACGTCAGGAGAGCCGGACACACGGGGGCAACCATGTTCGAGCGGCTGGGCAGATTCGTCGTCGGCAAGGCGTGGTGGGTGATCGCGGGCTGGCTGCTCGCGGCCATCGCTATCATCGCCACCACGCCGTCGCTGAGCGACATCACCTCCGCCGACCAGGAGAGCTTCCTGCCCCACTCGTACGAGTCGGTGCAGGCCACCGAACTCGGCATGAAGGCGTTCCCGCAGCAGGCCACCGCCACGGCCACCATCGTGGTCAAGCGCGCCGACGGGAAGCCGCTCACGCCGGCCGACGAGGCACGGGTCGGGCAGTTCGCCCAGGCGCTCAAGGCCCGGAACATCCGGGCCACGTCCGGCTACCAGACCGGCCCGCCGGCCGTCGCGCCGGACAAGTCGGTGCAGGTGGTCAGCGTCGGGCTCGACGCGACGAACCCGAACGACCCGGCCCTGCTCGATTCCGTACGCGACCTGCGGTCAGCCATCGGGCCGGACCTGGCAGGCAGCGGGCTGACCGCGGGCGTGGCCGGCGACGTGGCGAGCTTCGTCGACAACGAGGACACCTTCAACAAGGCGTTCGCCGTGGTCGGTGTCGCCACGATCATTCTGATCATCGGACTGATCCTGATCATCTTCCGCAGCCCCATCGCCGCGCTGCTGCCCGTCGTGGTCGTCAGCGTGGTCCTGACCATCACGACCGGGCTCGTCGCCGCCGCCGGCAAGGCGTTCGACCTGAACGTCAGCCAGGACCTGCAGACGATCCTGCTGATCGTGCTGTTCGGCATCGGCACCGACTACATCCTGTTCCTGCTCTTCCGCTACCGGGAACGGCTGCGCGCCGGCGACGACAAGCGCACCGCGATGATCGTCTCCGTCCAGCGGGTCGGCGAGGTCATCACCTCGGCCGCGGGAGCGGTCATCGTCGCGTTCCTCGTGCTGCTGCTCGCCTCCCTGGGCTTCTTCGGCTCGCTCGGCCCGGCGCTCGCCATCGCCGTCGCCGTCATGCTGATCACCTCGCTCACCCTCATCCCGGCCGTCGTCTCCCTGCTCGGCCGGTACGTCTTCTGGCCGTCGAAGGCGTGGCAGCGTACCCCCAAGGCGACCCTGTCGCGGCGGCTCGGCGCCGCCGTCGGACGCCGGCCGGCGCTCGTCGCAGCGGCCTCCGGCGCCCTGCTCGTCGCGCTCGCCGCAGGCGTGCTCAGCTACAAGGCCGACTACGACTTCAGCGCCGGCTTCCCCCAGGACACCGAGTCGGCGAAGGCCGCCAAGGACCTGCAGCGCGGGTTCGCCGCCGGCGCCCTGGCCCCCACCGAGGTCTACCTGACCACCGGCAACGGGACGCCGCTGACCGAGCAGCAGGTCACCGACTTCGCGGCGGCCGCCGCGAAGGCCCCGGGCGTGGCCCGGGTGCAGCCGCCGGAGCGCAGCAGCGACCCGAGCGTGGCCCGGGTCAACCTGCTGCTCAACGAGAACCCGGTCTCCAACGAGGCCATCACGCTGGTCCGCGACGACCTGCGCGACGCCGTACACGAGGCGGCGCCGCCCGGCACGAAGGCGCTGGTCGGCGGGACCACGGCGATCTTCGCGGACATCAACTCGGCGAACAACCGGGACCTGTCGGTGATCCTGCCGGTGGCGGCGGGGCTCATCGCGCTCATCCTCGCGCTGCTGCTGCGGAGCCTCGTCGCGCCGATCTACCTGGTGATCGCGGTGCTGCTCAACTTCGCCGCGACGCTGGGGGCGACGGTCTACCTGTTCCAGGGGCTCCAGGACAAGCCCGGAGTGACCTTCCAGTTGCCGATCATCCTGTACCTCTTCGTGGTGGCGATCGGAACGGACTACAACATCCTCATGATCGCCCGGCTGCGCGAGGAGGCCCGGGAGGGCAACGAGCCGCACCAGGCCGCCGCCATCGGCGTGGAGCATGCGGGGCCCACCGTCGCCGCGGCCGGCCTCATCCTGGCCGGGACCTTCGGGGTGCTGATGCTGGCGCCGATCTCGTTCCTGCAGCAGATGGGGTTCGCGGTGGCGATCGGGATCGTGTTGTCGGCGTTCGTCATGTCGATGTTCTTCGTGCCGGCGTTGACGGCGTTGATCGGGCACAAGGCGTGGTGGCCGGGGCACGGGGACGAGCGGCGGGTCACCGGGCCGCAGGCCCCGCCGGAACCGGTGAGCGTGGCGGAGGTGTAGCGGGCGGCGCGGGAGTGCAACCCGGACCGGCGTGCGGGCGTCTCAAGGAGGTGGAGACAGCGAGCATGAGTCGGTATCGGTTACTGCCGTGGATCACGGTCGCGGCCCTGCTCGGCGGTTGTGGGTCCGCCGGGAACAGTCCGGCCGTCGACCCGCTCGACGGACTGCGCCAGCAGGCAGGCGACGCCCTCACCCGGTACGACCGGGCGGTTCGCGCCGCGGGAGGTGCGCCCTTCGTGCCGGTGGGGGAGTTGACCCGCCAACTCGGCGACTGGGAGCCGGCGAACGGGTCCTACAAGGAGAGCCTGTCGGCCGGCCTCGTCGAGGCTGCCTCGACGCTGCCCGTAGCGCCCCAGCCGGCCGGCACCATCGTCTGGGCCAACGGCATCCGTCAGGACGTGCCCTTGATCTCGGCGGACGGGGCGTTGGCGCAGCTGCGGGCCGCGGGGACGGGCGACTGCTCCGGCTGCGCGCCGCTCAAGCTCACCGGGGCTCGCCTGACCACGATGACGGTCCCGACCACCCGCGGCCTGGCGACCGCCCCGGCGTGGGAATACACCCTTGCTGGAACGACCGTGCGGCTGGCGCGAGTGGCGGTGGATCCCTCGGCGATCCTCCGGGTGACCCCACCGCCCTGGGACGCCGATCAGCCACACGAGGGGCTGGCGATCGAGTCAGCGACCACCACGACCGCGAGCAGCGAGTTGACCGTCACCTTCACCGGCGCGACCGGCCCCAACAGCGAGCCGTGCGGCGCCGACTACGGCGCCGAAGCGGCCGAGTCGGACCTGGCGGTCGTGGTGATCGTCATCGAGTACCGGCACGCCAAGGACGAGGCATGTCCGGCCATCGGAGCGCAGCGCAGCGCCACCCTCAAGCTGTCGCGACCACTGGGGGAGCGGGCGGTCCTGGAGGTGACGCAGGGCCTGCCGGTGGAGCTGACCATCACCGGCTGACCGTCACGCTGTCCCGGCTCTGTGACCTCGTCCACGTGCCGGCGTGTGCGACTACCGCTTCCGGCTGGACGAGATCCGGGTGAGCGCGGCTCACCATAGATCTTGACTGATGGTGAGACGGCGACGACGCTTTGTGCAGCTGCGGCAGCCGGGGTGACCTACCCCGACTCCTCGACTGCGCGGCCTTCTGGATCGCTCGCCGGAAGGACTCTCATGAGGAGTACAGGAAGATCCATCGGACCGCGCCGATTCCTCGCCCTGCTCGCCCTACCGCTGGCGCTCACCGTCAGCGCACCCAGCCTCGCCAGCCCGACGACGGACAGCGCCGTCGCCCCCGACCGGTCATCGACCGGCGAACAGAACGGCGTCGGCCTCATGCGCATCGTCGTCGCCGACAAGTCGGGCATCGACCGCCTCCACCAACTCGGCGTCGACCTCGCCGAGTACGTCAAGCCCGTCAACAACGGCATCGAGGTGCACGCCATCCTCAGCCCCGAGGAGAGCCAGGCGCTGCGCGACAAGGGCTTCGACGTGCAGGACGCGATCTCCGACCAGAACGACTACGCGCAGAACATGGCCGAACGCTCCGCCGCCATCCGCGCCGCGACGGCGGCGACCGCCACCACCGACACCCTGACCGTGCTGCGGGCCGAATGGTTCACCAGCCTCGACAACCAGCTCTTCCTCAACATCGAGGTGAAGTCGAGCGCCGGCACCGACTCGACCACCGTGCTGACGGCCAGCTGGGACAGCGGGCCCGGCACGGCGATCGGCTCCGGCGGCACCGCCACCATGTCCCGGTTCACCGACGCCGGCCAGTACATGTACCACCGGTTCAGCAACCCAGTCCCCGTCACCGCGGCACCGGCCAGGGCCACCATCACCAGCAACAAGGGCGGCTCGGCCACCGTCGACGTCGCGAAATGGCTGGGCAGCCCGCGCAAGGACCCCGGCAAGCACCCGTACGTGTCGGACTTCGTCGACCACTACATGGACCCGACCGAGGTCACCGCGCGGTTCACCGGCCTGGCCGCGGAGTTCCCCAAGCTGACCGAGCTGATCGACCTGCCGTACAAGACGAACGGCTACCGGCGCAACGCGCAGGCGCAGTTCGGCGCCGCGGCGGCGAGCACCCTCTACGTCACCTCGACGGCGTACGGCTCCGAGGGCGGTAACGACATCACCATGGCGCTGGTCAACCCGGGCGCGGCGAACGCCCCGTTGACCGTCAGCGTGTCCGGCAAGGCCGTCACGGTGCGCCTGGCCACGAACGGCTCCGGCGCCATCACCAGCACGGCGGCGCAGGTCGTCGCTGCGGTCAACGGCAACGCCGACGCGGCCAAGCTGCTCACCGCCAGCACGTACCGGGGCAACGCCGGCGCCGGCGTGGTGGCCGCCGCTCCCGTGACCCAGCTGACCGACAACCTGAAGGCGCCGGCGAGCGTGTCCCGCGAGCCGTTCCAGATGAAGGTGCTGCGCATCGGCAAGCACCGCGACGGCTCGAAGGTCGGCGTCTTCCTCTACTGCCAGGAGCACGCCCGGGAGTGGGTCACTCCGCTGGTCTGCGTGGAGTCCGCCGAGCGGCTGTTGCGCAACTACGCCAAGGACCCGGACACCCGCAAGATCGTCGATGATCTGGACATCTTCATCCTGCCGGTGGTCAACCCCGATGGCGCGCACTACAGCATGTACGACTTCAACATGCAGCGGCGGAACCTGACCAACTACTGCCCGGCGTCCAACGCCGACCCGGGCCGCCGCAACGCCTGGGGCGTCGACATCAACCGGAACTTCTCGGTCGGCTCCGTCTTCGAAGGCTACGTCGGCGCGTCGGCCACCAACTGCGTCAGCGACACGTTCGCCGGGCCTAGCGAGCTGTCCGAGCCGGAGGCGCGCAACGAGGTCTGGCTGGTCGACACCTTCCCGAACATCAAGCTGTCGATGAACACCCACTCCTACGGCGGGTACTTCATGTGGCCGCCAGGGGCGTACAAGGCCGAGGGGCGCGAGGTGCTGCCGCGGGTCGACCAGGGCACCGAGGCGTACTTCTGGACCTCCTCGGACTACATCCTCTCCCGGGTGCAGGAGTACCGGGGCACGGCGATCTGGCCGGGCCGCACCGGACCGGTGACCGACGTGCTGTACTCGGCGGCCGGCAACAGCGCCGACGAGCACTGGTACAACCGGGGCATCATCGGCTGGGACTTCGAGGTCGGCGCGGACATCTACAACCCGGCGACCGGGCGCTTCAGCGCGGTCGGGTTCCAGCCGCCGTTCGCCGAGGGGCACGAGGAAGCGATGGAGTTCGCCAACGGGAACATCGCCATCCTCGAGGTGGCCCGGGCGTACGCGACCGACAAGATCCAGCCGAAGACTTCGCTGAAGGTTGTCAGGCAGGAGCCGGGGGCTACGGCGTTCACGTTCAGCACCAGTGAGCCGGCGAACGTGTACTACACGCTCGACGGGAGCCGGCCAACGTACGGGTCGGCGAAGTTGGCGCTGGCGGGGATGCGTGAGGGGGCGCAGAGCATCACGGTGAACAGCGACACGACGGTCAACTGGTTCTCGATCGACATAGCCGGCAACGTGGAGAGCAACTACAAGCCGGACGGTGAGGGCACGAACTACAACAGGCAGAGGGTGGGCGTCCAGTAGGCCATTCACCGCTCGACCGCTGGTGGTCGCCGGCTGACGGTCGGCGGCCACCAGCCTGTGAAAGGCCGGCCGCGCGCTGAGTGGCTGACGTCGTGCTCACCGCAGTGCGGCACCGGTCCGCTGCGGTATGGCCCGCTCGTTGGCACGTACGCTCGCTGGCGTCCTTCTCCGGTATTCCGACCCCGCCGGTACACGCTCGACTACCGGGCCGGAATGCTGGCCGCGCCAGGTCGCCGGCCACCAAAGGCGGGGGTCGATGTGCAGCAGCGAAGGTGCAGCGGGCACGCCCCGTTCCTCGTCCGCAGCCTGCTCGTCCCCGCATTCGAACTGCCAGCGAGAGGCTGCGCAGGGCGTCCTCCTGGTGCTGCTGGTGGCCTGGGCACGCTGTATGCAGTCATATGGAGGTCATCAACAGCCGCCGTTCGGTCAGGACTGTCGGCTAATAGATGGTTCTGAAGGCAGGCAGCGTGGACCAACATTCCGAGAATCCCTGCTCTCTCAGCATGGGGCTCGTCAGATCTCGGGGGTGGCGATGGTGGGAAGAAGGGGTATCGGGGATTTCTACGCCGATGCTGAGGGACGCGGTTCCGAGCTGCCCGGCTACGACTGGGAGAACGACGATGCTCCCGACCGTACTCCCGACGTCTGGCTCGACAGACTGGTCTCGTCGCCGTCGACCCAGCACGTCAGCGTGCGTTTGCCCGGGAAAGCCAAGGGCCCGTCGAGCCCGCGACGGTCAACGAGTAGTGCGACTAGGCAAGTGCAGACGGTTGCCGGTACTCGCCGTCGCCCTACGGACCGGGAAGTCGCAGATGCCGCTCATGAAATTCGAGCGAGAATCCCAGGCATCGGCCCCAAAGGGATTGCGAAGCGGCTCCGCCAACGAGGGCTGGCCTTCGTCGACTCGTCGGCCGTTGACCGGGCGTTGAAGCGTTATCCGACCCCCACTACGCCGCGCAAGGGCAACGCTGCTCCTAGCAGGGCGACCCGAGCCGGCAGCAAGCAGCCAGCTCACGTGCAGGATGTACCAGTTCAACAAGGCCAGCCCCTTTCGGGTCGGCGGCTGCGTGAGTTCGTGAAGGCCGCCCGTCACTTAGCCGCAAGCGACCCCGCAATAAGCTTGGTGGGAATGGCTCGCCGTCTTCAGCGACGGGGTTGGCCAACCTGCACCGAGGCAGACGTGCGGAAGGCGTTGGGGATGAGTCCCACCGCTGGATCGCGAACCGCACGAGCATCGCTGTCACCGAAGAGCAGCCGCCCGGCCGTCGAGGGTGTCAGCCGTACGCCGCGAGCGGCGCCCAGGCCCCCTGCCGAAATCTGCCCCTCCTGCTCGGTACGCATCTCAGTCCTAGGCATCTGCCGCTGCTCCTAGCGCGATACCGCCAGCAATGCGGCAGTAGCCCTCATGCCGCTCAGGCAGCGATGGCTCGCGCAGCGGCATAGAGGTCAGCGGGGAGCGGACGAGCCAACTCCCACTCGATTCGCATAGGCCGGTCGCCGTTGTGCCGTCGGTACCTCATCGGCCCGGCGTACACGTACGGCGGGGCGCCCAGGTCGCGGTCGGCAACCTTGGTCTCCCGCACGAACAGGTGCACCGTTGACCCGCGCTCGGCGTGGTGGATGTAGCGCTGCCCGGTAGTCGACGCCGACGACGTGGTGCTCTGCGACTCCCACTGGAACAGCCGGTCGGTGATGGCCCGGTCGGCGTACATGGTCGTGGGGGAGTAGTGCTCCTCGGCCTTGACGAGGGTGACGAAGAAGAGGTCGGCCTGCTCGTCCGGCAGCCACTTCACCCCCTCGCGCAGCGATCCCGGGTTGGCCATCCCGAAAGCCGCGCACGCCTCGTTGCGGCTGTATCGGGCGTGCACTCGCAGCGGCACGCGGTCCGACGCCGGCTCCGATGTGACCCGGTGGATGCGGTCTCGCAGCACGTCGGCGACCTGTCGCAGCTCCGCGCAGCGCGCTGGCTCCGCCCAGAGCCGCTTGAGCCTGGCGTCGCGTTCGCTCAGCGGCACGGACGGCCCCCAGAGGCTGAAGTGCAGCATGTCCAGCAGCCGTCCGCCGCCGGGGTGCTCGCCGCTCGCCACCCGGGCCAACAAGTCCAGCCGATCGATGTCGTCGATGTGCAGCATCCGCCCGATGGCCCGGCCCAACTCGCGGTCGTCCGGCCCGCCAGGTGAGGTTTCGATGCCTGCCAGGCGCCGCAGCCCGGCCCACTCGCCGATGCTCGCCGACCGATAGACGTCCTCAATTTCCAGGCCGCTCTCCCGCAGGAACTCGGCCAGGCGCACGTCGCCGACCTGCCGCAGCTCCGCCACCAGGCCGTTCTTCGAGGTCGGCAGGGCCGACTTCAGGTTGGCGAGCACGATCTCCTTCGCCACCCGGTCCAGCTCGATGTGGCAACCGCTCGGCAGCGACGGGAAGTCGTCCCGCACGGCCGCCTCGACGGACCGCCGGCTGACCCCGGTCAGCGCCCGCCAGCGCAGGTCGAATCGGAAGTTGGCGTGCTGCCCGCCGATGAAGTCGAGCACGGTTAGGCAGGGCTTGTCGTCGTCCAGGCGCAGGCCACGTCCGAGCTGCTGGAGGAAGACGGTGGCGCTTTCGGTTGGGCGCAGCATGAGGACCGTGTCGACCATCGGCAGGTCGACGCCCTCGTTGAAGAGGTCGACGGTGAAGAGCACCCGCAACTCACGCTTGCGGAAGCGATCGATGAGGGCGTGCCGGCCCGCACGATCGACCTTCGAGGTCACCGCCGCTGCGGGTACGCCGTGCTTGGTGAACCAATCGGCCATGAACTCGGCGTGCCCGATGCTTACGCAGAACCCGAGCGCCCGCATCCGCCCGATGTCGGCGGTGTTGGACACCGCCCGCAGAATCATCCGGGCCCGTGCGTGGTTGCCGGTGTAGACGCCGTCCAGCTCCGCCGGGTCGTACCCGTGCCCGCGCTTCCAGCGCAGCTGCGACAGGTCGACGTCGTCGTGCAGCCCGAAATACTGGAACGGGCAGAGCAGTTGACGCTCTAACGCCTCCCACAGGTGCAGCTCCACGGAGGCGCGGCCGTCGAACCACCGCCGCACGTCGCCGCCGTCGCTGCGGTCGGGGGTCGCAGTCAGCCCCAGCAGTACGCGTGGCCGAAGCCGCTCCAGCAGTCGCGCGTAGGTCGCCGCCTCGGCGTGGTGGAACTCGTCGACGATCACCATGTCGTACGCCTCGGGGTCGATTTCCTGCCGGCGCAGCGACTGGATCGAGGCGAACACGTGCTTCCAATCCTTCGGCCTATCGCCGCCGACGAGGGTCTCGCCGAAGCTGCCGTCCCCCATGACCTGCCGGAACACCGAGCGGCTTTGCCGCAGGATCTGCTCCTGATGGGCGACGAACAGCAGCGAGTCGACTCGGCCGGCCTTGCGAAGCCGCCGGTAGTCCAGCGCCGCCACCACGGTCTTGCCGGTGCCGGTCGCCATCACCACCAGGTTCCGCCAGCGACCGTGCACCAGCCGCTCGGCGTCCAGGTCGTCGAGGATCTCCTGCTGGTACGGGAACGGTCGGACGTCCAGGTTCGCGATCTCGGTTGGCGCCTCGTCGGCGCGCTCGCCGCTCAGTGCGATGCGCAGTCGATCGGCGTCCTTCGCGGCGTCGTACGTCTCGAACGCCGAGTCGTTCCAGTAGTCGGTGAACGTCGCCTCGAACGTGTCGATGACGTGCGGCTGCTCCAAGTTCGAGATCCGCACGTTCCACTCCACGCCATCGACCAACGCGGACTTCGACAGGTTCGAGGAGCCGACGTACGCGGTGGTGGTGCCGTTGGTGCGGCGGAACAGCCACGCCTTGGCGTGCAGCCGGGTGGTCCGGGTCTCGTACGAGACCTTGATGTCGGCGCCGAGCTCGGCGAGGCGGTCGAGGGCCCGCTGGTCGGTCGCACCCATGTATGTCGTGGTGATGACGCGCAGCCGGCCGCCACGAGCGATTAGGTAGCGGATCGACGGCTCGATGATGCGCAGGCCGTGCCACTTGATGAACGCGCAGAGGAGGTCCACCTCGTCGGCGGAGGCCATCTCGTGGGTGACCTCGTGGCCGATGCGCGGCTGGTGGCGGCCGTTGACCAGCAGCGCGCCAGTGGAGAGCGGGGTGGTCGGGCGGACCGGGAAGGCCGGCGTGGCGGGCGGCGCCGGTGGGGCGGCGATGGCGTGTAGAAGGCGCTGAGCCTCGGCGACCTGGTCGTCGGCGCCGACCGCGCGCGGTTCGGCTTGGGCGATGCCCTCGGCGATCCGGTTGGCCAGCTCCACCTGGCGAGCCAGCTTGTCTTCGCCACCCCCTATAGCGAGCAGGGCGCGGCGGGCGAGGGTCGCGATGTGCCGAGCCAGTACGTCGTGCGCGTCGGCTGGGTCGAGCTTCGTCTGCTGGACCAGGGCAGGGTCGACGTGCTGGAGCCGCTCGGCTAGGTCGTGGGTGATCAGGTGCTCGTAGATGCCCCGCTCAAGATCCTTCACCCGAGCAGGCTAACCAGTCGAAAGCAGACCTCGCTGCCCCTCGTGGTGCCCACAGCAGGGCCGATGCGTCTAAAGGGTCTGCTGCACCGATAGGTGACATCTGAGATGGCTTGCCCTGCGGGCGGGCTGGAAGGATGTTTCTGTGCCCAAGCCTTACCCCCGAGAGTTCCGCGATGATGTTGTGCGTGTCGCTCGTGACCGCGAGGCGGGAGTGACGGTCGAGCAGATCGCCAAGGGCTTCGGGGTGCACCCGATGACGTTGTTCAAGTGGCTGCGCCAAGCCGATAGCGATGCCGGCGCCGAGTCCGGGACGGCCGGCAGCGAGTCGGCCGAGCTGCGCGAAGCGCGCAAGCGGATCAGGTTGCTGGAGCAGGAGAACGAGGTCCTGCGCCGGGCCGCTGCCTACTTGTCGCAGGCGCATCTGCCGGGAAAAGGCTCTACCCGCTCGTGAGCGAGCTGGCCGCCGATGGGATCCCCGTGGCGGTGACGTGCCGGGTGTTGAAGATCGCTCGTCAGCCCTACTACCGGTGGCTGGCCCGACCAGTCACCATCACCGAGCAGGTGGCGGCGTATCGGGCCAACGCGTTGTTCGACGCTCACCGTGATGATTTGGAGTTCGGCTACCGGTTCCTGGTCGACGAGGCTCGCGATGCGGGGCAGCCGATGGCCGATCGCACCGCGTGGCGGATCTGCTCGGGTAACGGCTGGTGGAGCGCGTTCGGCAAGAAGAAGCGTCGCGGCAAGGGCGGCAAGGCCGGACCGCCGGTGCACGATGATCTGGTCCAGCGGGACTTCACCGCCGACGGCCCGAACCGGCTCTGGCTGGCCGACATCACCGAACACCACACCGGCGAAGGCAAGCTCTACCTGTGCGCGATCAAGGACTTCTGGTCCCACCGGATCGTCGGCTACTCCATCGACTCGCGGATGAAGTCCCGCCTGGCCGTCGCCGCCTTGGACAACGCCGCCGCCAGACGCGGTGACTGGACGGGTGCATCCTGCACACCGACCGCGGATCCCAATTCCGGTCCAGGAAGTTCGTCCGCGCCCTGCACCGCCACCACATGGCCGGATCGATGGGTCGTGTCGGCGCCGCCGGCGACAACGCCGCCATGGAATCCTTCTTCGGACTCCTGCAGAACAACGTCCTGAACCGACGATCGTGGGCCACCCGCCAGCAACTACGGATCGCGATCGTGACCTGGATCGAACGGACTTACCACCGCCGCAGACGACAGCGGTCGCTGTCTCGGTTGACCCCCGTTGAATTCGAGACCATCATGCACCCACCGGCCAGTCAGGCCGCGTGACCACACCTGTCACCTGCCGGTGCAGCAGACCCAACGTCTCCATGTTGAACTTCGTCAGGGCCGAGAGTTGACCGGCCGGGAACCCTTTCTCCACCTCCCGGGCCTGGATCGCCGAGCCGGCCGGATCGAGAAACAGACATCGGACTCGAGCCCCGTTCGCGAGTAACGACTGCCAGCGGCGGTCTGCGTAGCCCTGGCACAGCATGTTCAGCGACAGGCCGACCGCCCGGATGTCCTGGGCGCCGTCGAGCAGCTGATCCGGCGGTAGATGCGCCGAGAGCTGCGACCGGCTTGGGTAGACGGATGTCAAACCGGCAAGCGCATCAGGGGGCCGCGGCGCGGCTCGCTGCTCCAGCATGTTAAGCGCCAGCAGGACATCGCCTGGCGGGGTCTCGCTTCCCTCCCAGCGCAGTACCGCCTCGCCGTTCGGACACCAGCCGAGGGCAGCAGCCAGCAGTTCGGCGAATTCATCGGCGCTCAGGGCGGCAGCGGCACGGGCGGCAGCCACCCGCTGACGCGCAAGCGTGCCGAGATCTGGCTGGGCGGCACCAGCGACGGGCCTTGACTCGTTTGCGTGGAGCACGGCCCTGAACCGGTCGCGGACGTCCTCACCCGCCTTGCTTAGCGCCGTATCGAGCGCGGCCTGCATCTCAGGTCGCGGGCACACCGCCTCCTGCCCGGCCTCCCATTTCGACACTGTCCGTTCAGCAACGCCAAGGTGCGACGAGAAGTCTCGGATGCTCATCCGTAGGGCCTGGCGCAGGGCTCGCGTTTCCAGGCCGGTCCACCGGTGCACGGTCGTCATCGTGCCGCCTCAGGTCACGTTGAGATCAGTTCTCGGGCAGCCTAGCTCCATCGCGTGCAGCGCAGTTACCGCTGAGGTGCAGCGCGTAGTCATGTTGTGAGTTTGAGCGGCTGACCAGGGTGAACGCATGGCCCGGGGCGGGTGCTGGGCTCCGGCCGCGTCGTTCCCCCGTACGGCGGCGGCCGTCCCCGCCCGCTCCGGCGCCACTCCACGCACCCCACCGCCGGAGGCGCCCACCGATGTCCGCCGTACTCGCCGACTTTCCCGTGCTCACCCGGTCACCGACGACGACCTGGCCCTCGCCGTCCACACGCTCCGGGTCCACGCCCCCGAGCTCTGGCCGCAGGGCCAGGCGTGCCGGAGCGAACGCGTCCCGTACCCGTGTCGCCTGGCCCGCTGGGCCGACGCCACGATCCACGCCGCGGGCTTCACGGAGGAGCAGTTCGGGGAGCCGGCGTGACGGAACAGGAGACCCCCGAGGCAGTGGCCCGTTGGCTCAGTCTGGTCGCGGCGGACGCGGAGCTGTCCCCCTACCTGATCGGGGTGGATCGGGACCGGCTGACGGAGCAGGTGGCAAGAGCGTTGACCACAAACACCGACCTGCCGTACTTGGGCTGGTCGGAGGCCGAGCACCGCCGCGCGGAGAGCTACCTGCGACGGCGCTCGTTCTGGGAGGAGGTCGAGGACCGCTGCCCGGGCCTGCTGCCCGAGCGAGACGCCCCGCTGATCGAGGGCGCCCTGCGCCGGCTCACCGACCGGCCGCGCCGCCCCGAGAAGCTGGCGCTGCTGAGCGTCCTGGGCCGCGCGTGCCGCCGCTTCGGCCTGCGACCAGAGCATCAGACGGTCATCGACGACGCGCTACGGACCACCGCGCCCTGGCAAGAAGTCGAGCGGGCAGCCACAAACGCAGGGGACGGCCCCGCCTGGTGGCCGGTCGAGGTGCTCCACCACGACCTGGCCTGCGACGGCGTCGCCGTCATCACGGTACGGCCGTGGCGGCGGCTGCCCTACCGGCCCGGCCAGGCGGTGCCGGTCTGCACGCCGCGCCGGCCCGGCCGGTGGCGCTGGCTGTGCCCGGCGAACGCGCCGCGCCCGGACGGCACCGTCGAGCTGCACGTCCGCGCGGTCCGCGGCGGCGCCGTCTCCACCAGCCTGGTCCGCGAGGTACGCCCCGGAGAGCTGCTTCACCTCGGCCCGCCGGCGGACACCGGGCTGAGCCTGCACGGCGGGAATCTGCTGCTGATCGCCGGCGGCACCGGGCTGGCGCCCCTGCGCGCGATCGCCGAGCAGGTCGCGGCCGCCCCAGACGGCCGGCAGGTGACGCTGATCGCGGGAAGCCATGACGTGGCGAGCCTGTACGATGCGATCACCCTCGACAAGCTGCAGCAGGCCCACGATTGGCTGACCGCCGTGCCGGCGTTCTCCCATGATCCGCTCGCCGAGCCGGGGGAGCGGGGCGACGCGTGGACCGTCGCCCTCGACCATCTGCGCGGTGAGCAGCAGGTCTACGTCTGCGGTCCGCCGCTGATGCTGGCCGGCGCGCGGTTGCGGCTGCTCGCCGCCGGCGTGCCCGCAGCACGGATCCACTTGCCGGAACGGATCCCGTGGCGATGACGGTCTACCGCAGCCGGCAAGCCCTGCGCGGTCCGCTCACCCAGGATCGGATCGCCGCGCTGCCGTTGCCGTTGACCCGACGAGGGCGGCGCGGCTACCAGGTCGACGAAGCAGCGGCGTACTCGCGAGCGGGACGAGGTGGGGGCGGAGAACCAGCGGATCAAGGGTGCGCTGCGGGCGTGGCAGTCGGAGCAGCGGACGTATCCAGCTCCGTGATCTCACGGCTGGCTCGCCGCTTGGTCGCAGGTGCCAGCCCGGCTTCCGGTCCTGACGCACCCGCCAGCGCGGAATGGACGGTGTGAGCAGCCCGGTCAACCGGGCTGCTCACACCGTCACCGCCCTCAGGATGCTGGCCCATGCGGGCCGGGCGCGGTGCGGGTGGGGAACTCTTGGCCGTGGTGGGTGTCGGTGTAGGGCAGGTCGATCAGGCGGCGACGGCCGCTGCCGACACCGATCAGCTGCCACACCTGCTCGGCGAGGCTCGCGCCGGTGGCGGCGCGTAGGTCGGCGGTGGTGGTGGCGATGACCGCTCGTGGCGTGGTGCCGGTGAGGCGGTGGTGCAGGTTCGCCTCCCGTCGCGCCGACGGTAGGTGGAACAGGACCGGCCATGCCCAGGTGCTCATCGCGTACAAGCGTTCGTACTTGGCGCTTTTCTCGGTGAGGATGTCGAGGCGTTCCCGGCCGGTGTCGTATTCGAGGAAGAACGGCACCGAGATCCTGCTCGGTCCACACCCCGGCGCCGTCCGGGCGGGGCAGGCCGCTCGGACCGTGGACCATGAGCTGCGGGTCCCGGTTCTGGGTTCGAGTCCCAGGCGGCCCACCCGCATGGGTTTCATGATGAATGCCCGATTAGTGATGCCCGCATCGTCCCTGAGCAAGGACGACGCGGTTCGTTGCCATGGACCCGTTCCTCATGTCACCCGGTGATCTCCGGGCCAACGTCACCACCACCGGCGCATCCAGCGTTTCGCGGGCGGACCCTCCGCGCCACCGCGGGCCGCCGCGAACGGCGCCGGCTGCGCCTGGCCGTAGCGGTACAGGGCGGAGGACTCGGCCCGAACCAGCTCCGTGACGTCGTAGTCGCTGGAGATGAGGTGGAAGCCGTACCGTGACGGTGGGATCTTCGGAAGCTCGTTGATCATTGCACCCGGCAGGGGAGCGGAGCGGTCGTCGCCAGGGTCGATCTCCACCCAGGTGGCACGGGCGAACGTGAGCAGCCGGTCCCACTCTTCGGTGGTCGTGCCGGCGTCGGTCAACGGAACGCTGGAGAGGAACATGCAGTGGCAGCTGAGCACCTCGATCTTGCGGGCCTGGAATGCGGCGAACGTGCGCTTGGTCGCGTCGAACAGGGAGTTCACCGTTCTGGCGTGGTCGTAGAGCTTCGCCGGGGCCTTCGGTAGGTCCTCCTCCACCAGCTCGCCGGCCGGCCGGAGGATGCCGTGTCGGCGTAGCGGAGATACGGCAGTGAACACCTCCACGGCCACCCGCATGGAACGGCCGGAGGCGGCGTCGGCGGCGACTGTCGCGAGTAGGCGGTCGAGTTCGAGGGCGATCCGGCGGTGCTCGCGGGCCGCCTTCCAGCCGCCCGATCCGTTGTTCGGCACGAACACCAGGTACGCGAGGGACACCGCGTCGGTGGTCCGGGCGAGCAGATCCACCGACTCGGCGTCGGTCGGCGCCTCCTCGCGCGGCCGGAGCAGCGACGACAGTGGCGACGGGCTGTCGACCACGATCCGTTCCCTGTTGTGGTGGAATACCGGTTGCTGGACGTCCGGCGCGGACTGCGCGGTGCCCCGGTGCGGGCGCGGAGGCGGGGCAGCCGAACGCGCAGCACCCGGTCCCGCGGTGCGCCGGGAGTACGGCGTGGAGCCGGAGTACGGCGCGGAGTCGGAGGTCTGGTGGGGGATGTCGATCGGGGGCGTGGCGCTCGGGGTCGGGCGGGGCGGATCGACTCGCGGCCCGGTGACGGTGATCGGCGGCGGAACCGGCGAAGCGGCAGCGCCCGGGTGAACCGAGGCGGCGACGAGCCCGTGCCGTGTCAGCTCCGCGACCCTCGTGAGGAACGTCTGCTCGTCGATCGCCAGCTCGGGATTCTGCTCATGGGTAGCCATGATGGAGGTGGGGAGCTCGACCAGCGCGCGTACGGTGTGCGGCTCGACACTGCCGTATCGGAACTTAGGGACCAGCCGGTAGTGGTACACCAGCACCGACAGCCGCGCCAGCGACTCCCAGCCCACCAGTTGCTCGCCCATCCGGCTGAGCTCGTCGGCGTGCTCCCCCAGCAGGACGATGCTCGGGACGACCCGGGGCGCGAAGAGGCCGCCGTCGGGAGCCGCACCGTTGACCAGCGCGGTCACCAGTCGCCGTTCCCACCCGTCGGGGTCCTGGCCCGGACCCGCATCGCTGGCCACGGTGACCAAGTCGAACAGGGCCGCGTCGCTTTCGATCTGCGCGCGGAGCACACGCTCCAACCTCGCCACCGGCACGTGCAACGGGGTCGCGGCGACGATCAGTAGCGGGACGCCGGTCCAGTCGTCACCTGCGTTCCAGCGGGGCGTAAGGGCGAGAGTGTTCACGGCGTGACGTCTCCGCTCGCCGGAACCTGTCCGCCATGGGAGTGGCTGCCGTTCGTCTGCGGCAGGTTGTACGGGCCCGGCTGCTGGGGCGCGGTCTCCGGATGCCACGGGGAGGCGGCGGCGCTCGCGGCGTGGCGGGCGCTGCCTGACTGCTGACCGTGGGACTGGCCGTCGTTCGGGCAGACGTGCCCGTTGCCGATCGGATCGCCGCACCGCGCACAAGCCCGGGGCAGCTCCATGGTGGGCGTATCCTGGATGTACGCCATCGCGGCCTGCCGCGTCTGCAGGCTCCACCGCTCGACCGCGCCCATGGCCAGATCGGTCACCACCTCCTCGACCTTGGCGCTGACTTTCATGGCCACCCTGCGTTCGCTCTCCAGCGCCAACTCGTTCAGCTGGTCCTGCTTGAGGTGCTCCCGGCTGGCCGTGGAGGCGGCAAGCTTCAGGATGCGGTCGTCGTCGAACTTGTCCGCCCGTTCGTACAGCGTCGCCGGACCCAGCAGGGTGAGTGTCTTGATGGCCAGCGGCACCAGCTCGATCATGAAGAACAGCGCCGCCACGAGCAGGTGCGCCCAGGCCGCCAGCCCGTCGGAGTCACCGAGGTGCCCGAGCGCCACCAGCTGCGCCAGCAGGCCATCCTGCCGCTGAGCCTGCGCGCGGTTGTTGAGGTCCTGCATCTGGCTGCGGAGGGCGTCTCGCTGTGGAATCAGTACCTTCAGCTGGGTCTCGGCCTCGGCCTTGGCCGTGGTGAGCGTCTTCTCGGCGTCCACGGCGTTCTGCCCCTGTGCCTTGAGCAGCGCGGCCTGCTTATCGTCGAGGAGACTCTTCGACTGCTTCGCCTCTGCCAGCCTGGTGCGGTACTCCCGCTCGAGCGCACGGGCCAGCGGCCCGTTGCCCTGCCGCTTGGTCGCGCTCTCACAGCCGACGCCGTAGAGCTCGCACTGCCACTTGCGGTAGGCCGTCTCGGACGCGCTCTGCTTGGCCTGGTAGTCGGTCTTGGCTGCCTCGTACTCCTGCTTGGCTTGGGTGAGCCCGGGACCGGTGTAGGGGACGTTCCCGGCGAGGATGGCCTGCTGCGCCGCGACCTCCTTCTCCTTCGCCTCGAGCAGGCGATGCAGGTCGCCGTTGGCCAGCTCCCGCCCGGCGGCGTTGGCGGCGGCGATCTGGTCGCGGGTCATCTGCCCCTGGATCTCGTCGGCGAAGATCCGCAGGGTGAGCGGCGTGGAGATCACCAGGCCGAGCAGGGCCGCCATGACGATCCGGGGAAGCACCATGCAGAAGGTCCGCCACGCGCCGCCCTTGGGCTTCAGGTTGATGATGAGCGCCCGGTCGATGACGAGGATGACCCCGCCCCAGAACAGCCCGACTGAGACGGCGATGGCCGGGTGCACCCGCAACCCGTCGGTCATCGCGAAGGTCATGGACGCCACGGCGATCCCGGCGGTCGCCAGGAGCACCAGCGCGAGCGCGACGTACTCCCGTCGCGCCTTGGGCACCATGTCGAGCACCCGGGTGTCCGCGCCACCGAGCCGAGCGAGCAACGTGCCGGCAGCGCGCCGGTCGAAATTCTGCAACATTCCAGTCCTTCGTGGGGTGGCGCCGGGTTCAGGAGCTCGGAGGGATCAGGCGGGTCATCGCTTCGCTGACGGCTCGGGTGAGGATCTCGTTCGCGGCGCGGTGGATGCCGCCGACGGCTCTAGCGTCGCGGGCTGCGGCATCCTGGCCCAGGTCGACGGAGACAGCCGGATAGGCCAGGGTGGGTGCCGAGACGTCGACCCGCAGGTCCGGAGTGCTGATAATCGGGTACGGCTCGACGGTCCCGAGCACGTCCGCTCTCAGCGCCGGCACGTCCGGTACCGGAGCGTGCAGTACGCCCCGCAGCTGCCCGGCGATGTCGAGCGAGGGCAACTCGTAGTAGTCGAACTCGCCCGCCCTGACCCGGACGGGCCCGTGCTCGTTCCACACCTCGACATCGATAGGACCGCCGGTGGGCGGCTGAATCGCGTACCCGTCGTGGTGCCGAGTCGGATCGATGCCTGCAATGGTGAAGCCGTTGGCCCCGTAGATACGGACCTCGGTGCCGTGGCGTTGGCGCCAGCGGACGAACAGGCTCGCACCGCGCAGCACCACCCGCTGGCTGAGCTCGGCCGAGAGGATCTCCGGCATCTGGATCATGCTCCGGACCCGCCTCACCAGATACTCTGTGAGCTCCCATGCCTTCGGGCGGTCGGCGCGGACCGTGCCCACCGCGCGGCGGAGCATGTCGACGCCCTCCGCGTCCAGCAGCCCCGGTGCCGTCTTCGCGGGATCGCTCGCCTGGGTCGCGCCGGCGCCGGGCGAGAGCATCTTTACGATGCACAGCCCGAGCTTGTAGACATCGGTCTCCTGATCCTGCAGTTTCTGCTGGCCGGCTCTGATCTCAGGGGGCTGGAACCCGATGCCGTGCAACTGGAGGCGGTTCTGGTTGTCCAGCCGGGCGATTCCGTCGCAGTCCATGAGCAGCACCTGCGCCACCGGCCTGGTGGTGGCCACCGCGTTTTTCAGGTGCAGGTCGCCGAACACCACCGGGTGGCGGTGCACCACCTCGATGGCGTACGCGAGGCGCATGGCCAGCGCCAGCCGCATCACGTCGGTGCCTGTCACGGCCGGGTCGATGCCGCGCTTGGTGAAGTAGTTGGGCGAGACGCAGAGGAAGCCGATCTCGAACAGCGGGCGGTCCGGCGGCGTGGCGGCCAGGAAGAACTCGTCGGCGATCAGCGGTATCACCACGCCTGTGTCCTGCCGCTTCTCGGCGACCATGGCCAGGGGCCACACCGTCACCTCATCGATCGCGGCCCGCTCCTCGGGGGTCATTCTGTCGCGCAACTCCACCACGGCACGCATCTGCGCCAGTACGCGCCGACGGTCGACACCGGAATCGAGGACGTCCTTGACCCGCTTGTACACGAGCTTCCCGCCGGGCAGGCCGGACACCGGTCGCGGGATGTGGAACAGCTCGCCGACGGCGCCGTTAGCGAACGGCTTGGCGCCTGCGGGAATGCCGAGGTCCTGTCGCTCGACAGTGATCATTGCGGGTCGAACCAGACCCCGACCGCGGTGCGGTCGTCGAGGTTGCCCTTCCGTGCGAAGCCGACTTGCCGGGCAAAGTCGAACACATCTGGCGGCCCCGACCACCACTGCGCCAGCGACTCCTGTACCTGGCGGGCGTGCCGCAGCGGCTCGCCGATCCCGTCGGTGAGCACGAACAGCGCCCCGCCGGTCATTTCCGCCTCGGCCACGTGCAGTGTCGGCTCCGGATGCGGCAGTGCACGCACCTTCGTCGAGTGCAGCCCGTCACCGTCCTGCCCCGACGCCTCGCCCGTCACCGGCGTCCAGCGGCCCTCGCCGAGCAGCCACACCGTGCTGTCGTCGGTCCAGGCGACCGAGGCCGACCATCGGCCGTGGCCGAAGCGGATGGCCGCAGCCGCGAGCGTCGTGGCCATCCGCGGATCGGCCGGCACATCGCACAGCCTGACCCGCTCGGCGGCCCGGTTGGCGAAGTCCGTCAGCCGCTCGTTGACCTCGGCGATCGTGGTGACCCAGTCGCCGTGCTTCAAGTAGGCGCGCGGCACGTCGGCGGCGACGAACGCGGCCGCCTCGTGGGACAGCTCAAATTGGCCGACGCCGTCGCACACGGTGATCAGCATGGTGGCCGTCGCGTCGTCGTAGCACACCGAGAAGCGGTCCTGGCGGGGCTTGCGGTTGTATCGGTGCATGAGGCCGCGCACGCTGGCGGCCCGGATTTGGGCCCCCGGCACCGCGCACTCGCTGAGTTCATGGTCTGCGGACTCGGGGTGATGCGTGGGATGCCGGGCCCCGATCTCGGCCGCCGCGCGCCCCGGCTCTCCGATGGTGGGCACGCTGAGGTCAGACAAAACTGCCCACCATCCCCTGCACCGCGTCCGGCGGGGGCAGAGCGACCCCGGGGGCGCCCGTCGGCACGCTGTTGGCCGATTGCAGGATGGACTGCGCGAGCACCCCGACCATCGAGGTCAGCAGCTCGGTGATCGTGGCGTTCTGCTTGGCGATGAAGTAGCGGCCGCGCTTGGTCTGGTCACCGAAGTCCGGGTAGGCGAGCGTTTGCATCGTCGCTGGCGTCGCGTCCCGGAACCCGAACGAGCACATGTAGGGGTACGCGTTGCGATCCTTGGTGATCGCGTCAGTAAAGGCCTGCAGGTAGTCGTTCTTGTCGTTCGGCTCGCCGTCGGTGAGGAAGTAGACGCATGGGCGGTAGACCCGCTTGCCCTGCGACTTGAGGCGGACCCGGTCAGCCTCGAACGCGCGGCGGAACTCGCGCAGCGCCGGGCCGTATTGGGTGCCCCCGCTCGCGGTCAGCTGAGGCAGCGTGATGTCCTCCGGCGCGGCCAGGGGCACGACCGTCCGCGCTTCGTGGTTGAAGGTGATGATGCTCAGCATCACGAGGTCGTTGATGATCGGCTCGCTGAGCAGCGCGCGGTGCAGGTCCACAACTCCCCGGTTCAGGTCGTCCATGTCGGAGCCGGCCATCGAGGTGGATACGTCGCACAGCAGATAGAAGGGCATGATGACCTGACCCTCCGTGTTCGCGAGCTGCTCTTGCCTGTAGTCGGTCATCCCAGTCCCGTCCCGTGCCGTGCCGTGCCGAAGAAATTTGCGCGTCTGATCTTCGGGCGGGTCGTTACCCGGGTGAAACCACCTCTGGTGCGATCAACCGACCTGAACGTACATAGTTGTTCCGTCGCAAGTTCTCATTCTCTTTGCGAAGGCTGCCGTTCAGGCTGAGCCGCGATCACCCACCATGCCGGGGATGGCTGCCGGAAGCGCCACCTCGGGCGCACCGTCGACGGCGCTGCGCGCCGACTGGAGGATGGACTGTCCGATCACCTCGACCGTCGAGGCCAGCGCCTGCTGGACCGAGTGTCCCTGCAGGGCCAGGAACCAGCGGCCGCGCTTGTGCGGTCCACCGGCGTCGGCGTACGCCAGCGCACGCAGAGTAGTCTCGCTGGCGTCGCGGAACCCGAACGCGCAGAAGTAGGGGTGGGCGGGGTTGTTCCGGCTCGTCATCAGGGCTTCGAAGGTCTGCAAGTAGTTCTGGTCGGTGGGCTCGCCGTCGGTGAGGAAGTAGACGCACGGGCGGTAGACCCGGTGCCCGGTGCCCTTGAGCCGGGCCCGGTCCGTCTCGAACCTGTGCCGGAACTCCTGGAAGGCGGCGCTGTAATTGGTCAGGCCGGCCGCGGCCGGCAGCGCTGGCAGGGTGACGTCCTCCGGGGCGGTGAGCGGCACCACCGTGCGGGCGCTGTCGTTGAAAAGGATGACGCTCATCATGACCAGGTCGTTGACGATCGGTTCGGCCAGCAGGCCGTGGTGCAGCGTGGCGAGGCCCTTGGCCAGGTCGTCCATGTCGCCGGCCATCGAACCGGACACGTCGCAGAGGAAGTAGAAGGGCATGATGACCTGTCCGTCGGCATCCCCGCCCCGCTGTGCGGGCAGGGTGTCGACGCGCACGGCCGTGCTCTGCGTGGCCCTGAGCACGTAGGGCACCAACGCGCCCGCCGTGTCCACACCGGTGACCTCGGCCGACCACGTTCCCGGCAGGTACGCCTGCAGCCCCACCCGGATGGGGCTGCACGACGAGACGTGCGAGGCCACCGTGCCGTCCGGCGCGCATAGCGTCAGCTGCATCGTCGCGGGCGAGTCCCACTGCAGGACGCAGATCGTCGCCGCCGGCTTGGCCACACTGAACGGGTACGCCGCCGCGGAGGTGCCTTGCCGGACTGCCGCGATCGACTCTCGGCCGCTGGTGAGCAGCCGATATTCCACGTCCCGGCTGCCCTTGGCCAGCCAGAACGCGATGTTGGAGAGGTAGCGGCCGAGTCCGGCGCTGCGGTGCAGCCGGTCTGGGTAGAGCTTGGTGAAGCCGGTGTCCAGCACGACGCGGCGGCCGTCGGCCTCATAGCACCCCATGCAGTACTGGCCGTCGTGGCTGCGTCCCAGCAGGGTCACCGTGGGGGGAGCCGCGTCGATGGTGCAGATAGTGATGCCCTCGTAGAGGTTGTTCACGCCCTGCGTCAGCTGGTGGTCGAGGAAGTGCCCCCGACTGCGTTCGGCCCCGGGCGTCATGACCCGGTCAGCCTGCTTGTCGCCGGAGAACCTGCACCCGATCAGCGCTTGGGCCAGCAGGTTGGCGTCGGCGTAGAACGGCTCGTTGTCGGCCCAGATGGCCAGACCGTTGCCCTGACCGACGAAGTCCGCGATGAGCTGGATCTGCTGGCGGCTGAGGGTGGGCGTCTGGCCTGACAGGTACCACAACTGCGTGTACCCGGCCAACATGCCGGCGGTGAGGTCGCAGCGGGTCGGCGGAGCGTGATGCACCTCCAGGTGCAGGCCGCGCTCGGCCATCATCCGGGTCAGCTCGCCCGCCGCGACCGGCCCATCGGGGACCGGGCAGTGGTACAGCAGGATCCGCTCGCCCCGGATCCGGTCCTCGTCACCGCTGCCCAGGTCGAAGGATCGGCTCTCGGGATTACCGAATCGGTCGAAGCCGTCCATCGCGCGCATCGCCGCTCCACTTCGTGCCCTTAGCCCGGGCACTAGTCGAAGGTCACGAGAAAGGGGTGGGCTGAGGACGCTCTGGTGTGGATCAGACCGCCGTAGCGACCGACCGGCGGCTGCATGATCTCGCGCAGGCCGAGCATGGGTTTGGTCTGGTGGGACAATGTCGGGTTCCACGACCCGTGCGCGTCCATCGCGTTCGAGACCGTGGCGGCCTGCACGTCGCCGAGACGTTTGGCGACGAAGGCCGCCGTCGCGGCGGACACGCCCCGCAGCGCGATGAGGGTGTCGGCGTTGGCAAGCATGCGCTCCTGCTCCACCTCGTCGCCGAACTGGGTGACGTCTTGCACCCCGACGCACGCGGCGACCCCGGCGCCGCGCATAAAGTCCAGCACCTCATCGAGCTTGATGCGGTGCGCGTACTTAGGGGCCTCGTCGAGAATCCACAGCATGCGGGCCCCGTGGCAGGTCCCGAAGTGCTTCATGCAGCGCAGTCGGAGCATGTTGAGCATCAACGCCGCGGCCGACATGGTCCGCTCGCCGCCGCTCACCCGCGCGCCGACCTTGATGATCGCGCCGCTGTCGATCGCCTGGCTCAGCGTGAAGGCGCGCGGCGCCGATCCGTCGAGCATGGTTGCCAGCCCGGGCTCGGCGAGCCAGGAAAGCCTGTTGGCCAGCGCCCAGGTCGCCTTGCTGAAGTCGGCCGGAGGAAACTTCACTAGATCGATCACGTCGATCGCGGCAGCGGGATCCCGCTGCGCCAGCGCCGTCAGCGCCTGCTGGTTGACCACGAGCATGTAGAGGTCGCGCGGATGGGGGTTCGGCCCACGTGTTCTGACCAGCAGGTAGACCAAGCCGCGCAGCCAGCGGTGGTCGCGTTCGGTGAAGTCGGAGTTAGGCTTGGCCGGGTCGACCTCGCCCAGCAGCGCCAGGGCGAACTGGGCCGAGTCGTTCTGGTCGCGCACCTCGTTCAGCGGGTTCCAGGGGTGCGAGGTGGCCGGATCGGCGATGTCCCACCGCACCATGTGGTGCCGCCGGTTGATGCCATGCCTGGCCCGGTACGCCACGAAGTCGTCGATGAAGTCGCCCTTGGTGTCCACCACAACGCATCCGAGCCCGGCCTCCGCCGCGCCCACCGCCAGCGGCACCAGCACGTTCGCCGTCTTTCCACTGCCGGCCGGGCCTACCACGGCGAGGTGGCAGCGCACCTCCTCCCAGCCCAGGTAGACCGGGTATGCGCCGGTGTCGGCCCGCGGGTGCTTCACCCGGCCCAGCGGGAAAGGGCCGGTGTTCAGCGGCGTCACGTCGTCGGGCAGCAGCACCTCGCGGTAGTCGAGGAAGGTGCCGACTGTCCCCGACGGCGGCCCGTCGCCGGGAGCGAGGATGCCGGTCCGCATTGCCTCGCGACTCGGCCGCACCGCCGCGGTCCGCCGACGGCGCGCCCAGCCCTCGGCCATCATGCTGCCCGCCGACACGGCGGCGCCCGTCGCCGCGGTCGAGGCACGCCACAACGTGCCGACCCATCCCATCAGCGCTCCGACCGCTGCTCGCGGGGGCGCTGTTCGACCTGCTCCGGGGCATGGACGGGACGCGTGAAGTCGAAGAGCCGGTCCTCGTCCTGCTTCTGCTTGACCGCGGCCAGGTCCCGCTCCTCCTGAGTGAGCAGCGGGCGGCCGGACGGCAAGGTCGGCGTGGGGAAGTGCTGCGGCAGGTGCTCCTGCCCGGCGGAGAGCACTTCGGCCGTATAGATGGCAGCAGCGATGACGTTGTCGCGGACCGGATGCCGTTCGGGCTTCTTCGAAGACATGCCTCAACCCATTTCGAGGGGGTTACGCGTTCTCGCAAACGCACCCGGTGCCGGGCACACGGCGATGGGCACCATTACTTCACACTGGACCGCAGGCTTCAATGCGCTGAGTAGGCAGAGTGGGCGTGGCTGACCACTCGACCACAATTGGCCGAAAGACGACGGCGGGTCGATCTACGGCTGAATCCGGATTGCCGGACGTCCCATACCGACTCCTGGGGTCCGGCTCAGGGGGATGAACGTCGCTGGCGTGCCGAACGCGGCGACATGACGTGTCCCGACGAACCCATTGCTCACCACGATCCGACCGTCGAGGACGCGCAGTACGTCACGACCAGCGCCTCGTGTCGTGGGCTGCCCGGAGCGTGCAGGTAGTTCAATGCCTGCCGTTGAAGTGGATCTTGTAGTCGATGCGCACTCTTCCAGAACCGGCCTGTCGAGCATTGTCTGGCCAGACGACGGCCATCGAGATGCTGCGGTAGAGCACGCGTTAGGCGTCGTGGGCGAGGCAGTTCCTGCCCCTGGGTCAACGTGATCGCCGCCGACCGCTCCGGCGCCGCCCTCTACGCCGACCACTCGGTCGTGCCCCAGGTCACCGACCGGCTCGCCGCCGCCTGCATCCCGCCCGCCTGGCGCGACCTCTACGCCACCAGCGGCCAGGCCGTCCTCGACGGCTCCCGGTCCCGCTGTTCGCTGGGCCGCGACCCGGACGCCGCATCCTCGGTCCGGGGCACCTGCCCACGCTCGTTCGCCCCGCCTACGTGACCAACTCCAACGACAGCTACTGGCTGGCCAACCCGGCCCACCCGCTGACCGGCTTCCCGCGCGTCATCGGCGACGAGCGGACCGAGCGCAGCCTGCGTACCCGCCTCGGCGTGGACCAGGTCCAACGGCGCCTGGCTGGCAGCGGCGGCCTTCCCGGCACCCGCTTCACGGTCGACCGGCTGTGGGCGGTCACCCTCGGCAATCGGACGTACGCCGGCGAGCTGGTCCGCGATGACCTCGTGCGACTGTGCACGGCGCACCCGGTCGCCGCCGCGAGTGATGGCACCCGGACCGACCTGACCGCGGCATGCCGTGCGTTGCGCGGCTGGGACCTGCGGGTCGACCTGGACAGCCGGGGGCGCACCTGTTCAGCGAGTTCACCCTGGCCGGCGGGCTGCGCGTCGCCGACCGGTTCGACCCGGCGGCGCCGCTCACCACCCCGCGCCGCCTCGCCGTCGACGACCCGAGGGTACGCACCGCTCTGGCCGACGCCGTCCGTCGGCTGGCCGGAATCCCCCTCGACGCCCGCCTCGGTGACCTCCAGACCGAGCCGCGTGGCGGCCGGCGGATCCCGATCCACGGCGGCCGTCCGGAGCCGGGCGCGTTCAACATGGCCGTCGACATGCTGGTGCCCGGGGTCGGCTACCCGAGGGTGCGGCACGGCACCTCGTACCCCATGGCCGTCGAGCTGGGCCCGGACGGGCCGTCGGGCCGGCAGCAGCTCACCTACTCACAGTCGGCCAACCCGAACTCGCCCTGGTACGCCAACCAGACCACCCTCTACTCCCGCAAAGGCTGGGACACGATCAAGTTCACCGAGCCCCAGCTACGGGCCGACCCGAACCTGGGCAGCTACCGGGTGGGAAGCACCCGGGCCCAGGACTGAAGCGTGACTCACGCGCCCGGCACCCTAATCCTCGCGGTGGTCCGGCTCGGCTCCTCGGCGTGATACCGCCACCTGCCCGGGCGGGACACCGTGGGGGCCGGCGCCGCCAATAGCGTTCGGGTGACCGGTCAACGATCGAGGAGGATGCGTGAGCCAGCCACCCAGTCCGGCGCTCCCCGGCGAGCCGAAACCCGTGACCGTGCACATCGAGAAATGGCGTGCGGCGCTTCCGCCGGATGCCTGGCCCGACGGTTTTCCGGAGGTCGGGTCGGTGTGGCGGCGGGACGTGTTCACCGTTGCCGAGGCTTGGCGCGCCGGGGAGGCGAGCCCGCGGCAGTTGCTGAGCGCGGTGCTCATGTGGGGTTACGGTCCGATCGGCTACGGCCCGTGGCGCACCGTGCGGTCGCTGGAGGGCGACCCGGACGGCAAGCGCCTGGCGTACGCGCTCGAAGGGCTGTGCACGCCAGCTCCGGACGAGGACGCCCTGCGGACCGCCTATCAGCGCCTGCGTGACCCGAAGGAGTCGCGGCTGCCCCGGCTCGGCCCCGGGTTCTTCACCAAGCTGCTCTACTTCGCCGGCTACCGGCGGGGCGCGTCCGGCCGGCAGCCGCTCATCCTCGACAGCGTCGTCTGGCGCCGGCTGCCCGTCGACGCGGGTGTGCGACGCGAGTCCGGGTGGGTGTCGGAGGAGTGGCTCGCCTACCTGGGCTGGGCGGCGGATCAGGCGCACCGCCGGGGCATCGAGCCCGACGAGGTGGAGATGGCGCTGTTCCACGACCGCTGGGATTGACCGGGGGAGCGCCGCGCGGACGGACTGTGCTCCCGGTACCGGGACCGGGACCGGCACGCGTGCGCGGTGGTGGCCGCGGGCGGGGATCGCAGCGCCTGCTGATTCCCGATCGCGTCCCACGGTTGCCGATGGTGGCGGAGTCTGGAGTCCCCATGGGCTGACGCCGCGACGGTTTGGTGCTCGTGTCGGCGGGAAGCTTGCGGATCTGCCACCACACGGAGAGGAATTCCCATGACATCGAACGGCCTCCCCGGCGGGACGTTCAGGATGGGGGACCTGACGCTCACCCGGATGGGTTACGGCGCGATGCAGCTGGCCGGGCCGCACGTCTTCGGCCCACCGGCCGACCGTGCCGCTGCCGTGGCCGTGCTGCGCGAGGCCGTCGATCTGGGCATCAACCACATCGACACGGCCGACTACTACGGCCCGTACGTCACCAACGAGATCATCCGGGATGCTCTGCACCCGTATCCGGACGACCTGCACATCGTCACCAAGGTTGGGGCGCTGCGCGACGCCGAGGGCAACTGGCCGTCGGCCCTCGCGCCGGAGCAGCTCCGCCAAGCCGTCCACGACAACCTGGACCGCCTCGGCCTCGACGTGCTCGACGTGGTCAACCTGCGCGTCGGGGGGTTCGATCGGCCCACCCCCGGCTCGGTCGAAGAGCCGTTCACGGTCCTCGCCGAGCTGCAGCAGCAGGGGCTGATCAAGCACCTTGGGCTCAGCACCGTCAACGCGGAGCAGGTCGCCGAGGCGCAGTCCATCGCGCCGGTGGTGTGCGTGCAGAACTTCTACAACATCGCCAACCGTGACGACGACCCGCTCGTCGATTCCCTCGCGGCGCAGGGCGTCGCCTACGTGCCCTACTTCCCCCTCGGTGGCTTCACGCCGCTGCAGTCCGAGGAGCTCGAGGCCGTCGCCGCCCGCCTTGAGGCCACCCCGCTGGCGGTCGCGCTGGCGTGGCTGCTGCACCGGTCCGCGAACATCCTGCTCATCCCCGGCACCTCCTCCGTCGCGCACCTGCGCGAGAACGTCTCCGCCGCCGCGCTGGCCCTCCCCGAGGACGCCCTGACCGAACTGAACAGCATTGACTGACGGGGATTCTTGTGAAGTGTCCCCGCTGGCTGGGCCTGACCCGAGTTTGAACCGGCTCCGTGCCCTGAAGTTGACCCGTCGACCCGGCAGGCGGGGGCACCGTTCTCGGCGCGTGCACAGGCCAACGTGGTGACCTGAGTAGGAGCTCGGGTCCGTCCCTCATCCCCGTTCTGTCCAGCGTTCTGCTCGTGCTCAGTGGCCGAGCGACACCCTTCACGCACGCGACAGCCACCTGACCAACCTCGTCACCGCCGTGGCCCCCGACCTGGTCGCCCTGCCCGGCGTTGGCATCGACACCGCTGGACAACTTCTCGTCACCGCCGGCGATAACCCCCACCGACTGCGGTCCGAAGCCGCCTTCGCCCGCCTCTGCGGCGTCGCCCCCATCCCCGCCAGCTCCGGCCGGCCAGACCGCCACCGCCTGCACCGGGGCGGCGACCGCGACGCCAACAGTGCTCTCTGGCGCATCACCCTAGTCCGCATGCGCTGCCACCAGCCCACCGAGGACTACGTCACTCGCCGAACCGCCGAGGGCAAGACCAAGACGGAGATCATGCGCTGCATCAAACGCTATGTGGCCAGGGGAACCTTCCCCTTGCTCGCCGCACGGCCGATGGGTCACCAACCATCGGCCACTACCACCGCTAGCGGCTGAGATCTCCGGCTTCGGGCGGAGCCTCCACCTGCTCAGTGTTCAACTGCTGCATGGCATTCACGTGCACACTCCAGTGCTCGACCAACGCGGCCAGCCGGTTCGGACGTGGCGATCCAGGAGGCGGAGTCGACGCGGCCAACAACGCCACCGCTGCCGCCACGACCTCCTCGAATGCCTCGACACTCGGATCTGCCCCAAGCTCATCGACAGCATCCAGCCACTCCTGCCACTGTCTGCCTGCACCCAGCTCATCTGCTGGCCAGCTTCCTGGACTCACCCAACCCCCTCTCTGGTCTCCGTCGTCGCACGAGCCTAAGCCCAGCCCCTGGCGATGAGTTGGTCATCGGCGTCGTCGATGCGGTTGGTGGACCGATAGCGGTTTCAGGTCCTCATGGCCCAGTCGGTGCGCGATGACGTGGGCCTGAACAACCGGATCAGTACCGTCGATCGGAAAGGTCACGACATATCTGCCCGGCAAGGCATATCGCGACCCGCTCCGGTCGCGGGCGCAGTAGCTGACCTCGACCACGTCCGTGCGATCCTCAGGCGCGCGGATCGCTACGTAGGTGCGTATCCAGGCTCCGCCGTCCTGCCCATACCCCTCACCCCACAACACGGATTGGAGGTTCTCTGCAACCGCCCGTGCTGGCCACATTCGGCTAGCCCGCCCCGTCGCTTGGGCTATACCATGCGTATACGCCTGCCGGTCGAACCGGAAGATGCCCAATCCGATCTCCGGCCCTTCCTTGAGCACCCTGCCGATGGCCGTCAGGCGCCAGCAGTCCCAGATCACTTCGGAGCCGGCCTGATGAACGCGGACCGTGAGTTCGTCCTCGGTCGTGTCGGATCCGCCTACCGCGATCTCTCGGGCTTCAAGCGAGACAGCCAGCCCGTCTGGCCCCAGCAGCCAAGAGGGCCCGAATCCCGCGACCGGCTCCCCGTGGAAGCCGTCGGGCGGATACGCCGCCGCCACGACGTCCAGGCCGTTGACGAGGATTCGCACACGGTGTGACGTGAACTCGGCGGGAAACAGCAGCGGCTCCAGCCTCAGGACATCGAGCACCGCGGGAGTCTAGCTATCTAGCCCGAGAGTTGACAGAAATAGGAGCGTCCGGCCATGCCGGCCCCGCGCCACCACCGGCCGAGACCCTGCGCGTTGGGCAGCCGACGAGCCGCAGCCCGAGCCGGCCAGTCCAGGGCGTGCCGGGCTGCGGGGCTGCCCAGCGCCCCGAGGTCGTCCAGCTCGGCCAGGCGGTGACACCACCCCGGGTCGGGCTTCAGCCGGTCGCCCTCGCGATCAGCGGGATGCCCTCGCGATAGGTCGGCACCGCCGGAGCCCAGCCCAGCTCGCGCTTGGCCTTGGCGTTGGAGACGCGCATCGACGTGGTCATCATGGCGTGCGCGTACGGGATGGGCCGCAGCATCCAGCTCGGCACCCGCCACGGCCGGCGTGCCCCGAATGCGGCCGCGAGCGCGTCCAGGTAGTCGCCCCAGCGCACCGGCTCGTCGTCGACGATGTTGTACGCCTGCCCGGCCCGACCCTTCTCCAGCGCGGCCACGGTCGCCGCGGCGGCGTCCTCCAGGTAGATGAAGTTGGCGAAGCCGCCGGACGAGGGCACCGGCAACCGGCGCTTGCGCACCAGGTTGACCATCATGTTGGTCATGCGGTCCCGCCCGTAGAAGAACCCGTAGCGCAGCGCGACGCCCTCCATCTCGTCGGCCGAGAACACCTGCTTCTCGGTGGAGCCCATGGCCGCGACGGCCTCCCCGAGCTTGCCGCCCACGGGTTCGGCGAACGGGGTGTCCTCGGTGATCACCCGCGGGCCGTGGTCGCGGTAGCCGTAGCCGAGCACGATCGACTGGGTGACGAAGCGGTGGGCGCCGACCGCCCGGGCCGCCGCGAGCAGGTTCGCCGTGCCGGTGGTACGCAGGGCGTTCGTGCCCTGAAGCGCCTCGCCCATCTTCGTGGTGCCCAGCGCCGTCAACTCGTGGACGACCGCGTCGGCCCGCACGTCCCGTACGGCGGCGAGCAGGTTCTCGCGGTCCAGCACGTCGGCCACCACGGCCTCGGCGCCCGCGTGGCGCAGCCGCTCGGCGTTGGACTGGCTGCGGCTGATGCCGACCACCTGGTGGCCTGCGGCGATGAGTTGGCGGGTGAGGGGCGTACCGATCGCGCCCGAGGCGCCGGCGAGCAGGACTCTCATTACTTCGGTCCCTTCCTGTGGGTCTCACCCCTATGGACGGAGTACCGGTCGCGCGTGTGATGACCGTGCGGTGTGTCGTCCCGCAGCCGTTGTGATGCGTCGGCTCGGCGCCGGGCGAAAACGGGTTCGTGGCGGTGCATAGGATCGGGTCATGGGCCGGACCTTCGACATCATCTCCCCGCCGCGCTCCTGAGCGGGGCGCCTTTGCTCATCGTGTCCGGCCGGTGTCGGCTGGACGCGCGGTTCACCCAGCGCTGAGTCCGGCACGCCCCGCTTCCGCGACCCTCATTCCTCTCGTCGCAGGAGCGATTTCTCATGCTTGTCTCCGAACAACCGGTGGTTGCCGCCCGACGCTCCGTCACCGGCCTGTGGTCGCTTGTCGCCGCCGGCGTGCTGTGGGGCACCGGTGGCCCCACCGGCAGCCTGCTCGCCCACGAAACGGGGCTGTCACCGCTGGCGGTGGCGTCCTACCGGCTCGTCGTCGCGGGGCTGCTCGTCATCGGCTGGCTCTGCCTGGCGCGGAAACCGCTGCCCCGCCGCCGGGAAGCCTGGGCTCGGATCACCGTGAACGCACTGCTCGCCGCGGTCTTTCAGGCCAGCTTCTTCGCGGCGGTGTCCCTGACCAACGTCAGCCTCGCCACCCTGCTCACCATCGGCGCCTCACCAGCCCTGGTGCTGGCCGCGGAACGGGTCGCCGGACGGCGGCGGGTCGGCGCGTCGAGGCTCGCCGCGGTGGCGTTGGCCGTGGCTGGTCTGGCCCTGCTCGTCGGCACGCCGGCCGACGGCATCACCACCACCGGCGCGCTCACCGGGGGCGGACTCGCGTTGCTGGCGGCCGCCGGCTTCGCCGCGATGACCCTGATCGGCACCCGGCCCGTCGCCGGTCTCGACGATCTCACCGCCACCGGCGTGAGCTTCGCCCTCGGTGGGGCCGTGCTCGCCGCCGCATGCGCGCTGACGTCCGGCATGAGCTTCGTCCCGACCCCGACGTCCGTGGGTTTGCTGCTCCTGCTGGGCGCAGTGCCCACCGCGACGGCGTACGCCCTGTACTTCCGCGGCCTGCGCACCACCCCGGCCAGCACGGCGGCGCTGATCGCGCTGCTGGAACCACTCGTCGCCACACTCCTGGCCATCCTGTTCCTCGGCGATCGCCTGAGCGCGGCCGGGCTCGTCGGCGCTGGGCTGATCACCACCGCCATCGTGCTGAATACCCGCGGGCAGCGGTGACACAGAGGGGCCCGGGCAGGACCAGCAGGCCCTGCCCGGGCCCCCTTGTCAGGACGACGGCGCGTCCGCCCGAAGCAGCGATCCCCGGCGCGGCAGGGACCGTGGTGGCTCAGGGCCTACCCGAGGGCCGGCTCGTCGTCCCAGGCCAGCGAGCTCAATCTCCAACCCGACGGGGTCTTGACGAACTGGGTTGTCTTCACGCCCCGGCCCTCGAACCACTCGCCGTTGAGATAGCCCGACTTGCGGTACTCGCTGAACCGGTGGGCGATCGAGCCGTAGATCTCGGTGGTCTCCGAGGTCTCCCACTCCCGGAACTCGGTCAGCGTCCCGTCGGTGAGGATCTTCTCGCGAGGTTCGACGAACTGGCGCAGGTCGTAGACGACCGGGGTCTCGCCGACGGTGCTGATGATCATTCCCTCGGGGATGAACACCTCCTCGATCGCCTCGATGTTCGGCCTGGCGCCGCCCGGGTTGGCGAAGGCAGCCAGGAAGGTGGCCATCAGCCCGTCGAGTTCGGCCTTCACCTCCGCGGACATGCCCCTGGTCGCGAGGCCGGACTGGCCGGCGCGGCGGGCCCGCCACTCGTCGGCCAGCACGGACCAGATCTCGAGATCGATCCGTCCGCCTTTGCCGTCCGGGAAGTTCTGGCGCAGCGTTCCGTCGTGGCTCATTCCCAGCCGCCGGGCGACCGCGATGCTGCGCGCGTTGCGGGAATTGGTGCGCCACTCGACGCGGGCGATGCCGCGTTCCTCGACAGCCCAGTCGATGATCCGCTCGGCGGCGCGGGTGATCAGGCCGTGCCCCTGCGCGCCGGGCTCCAGCCAGCAGCCCGCTTCGCAGACGCCGAGCGCGGTGTCGAAGGAGACGAACATGACGCCGCCGACCAGGCGGCCGTCCCGCCAGATGCCCCAGATGCCGCCGCTGTCCTGGGCCCGCTTGTCCGCGTAGCGCCGCAGTACCGCGCGAGCCTCGTCGAGGTCGCGGGCGACGAACGCGGGGGAGACCCACGGCAGGATGTGCTGGCGCGCCCGGTCCAGGTGGTGGAGGAACTCCTCGGCGTGCCAGGGCTCCAGCGGGCGCAGCACGGCCGAGTCGGTGAGGGGCAACGCGAACATCACAGCCTCCGTACATAACAAACGTTTGGCAGGTACGCTAACAGGCCATGACCCCCGCACGCACCGACCATGACTCCCGCCGCCAGGACGTCTCGGAGGCGGTCTGGCAGGTCCTGGCCGAGCACGGCTTCGGCGGCCTCACCATGCGCGCCGTCGCGGCGGCCCTGGGCTCCTCGACCGGACTGGTCACCCACTACTTCGCGGGCAAGCGCGAGCTGATCGCCCACGCCCTCGACATCCTCGAGGTACGCACCGCGCAGCGCCCCCGGCAGGCCGCTCCCGCACCCGGACTGGCGGCGCTGCGCACGCAGATCCTCAACATCCTCCCGCTGACTCCCGATGCGGTGGCCATGAACCGGATCTGGGTCGGCTCCTGGGACGTCGCCCTGTCCGACCCCGACCTGTTCGCCGCCCAGACCCTCCGCTACGAACGCGTCCGGGCCGGGCTGCGCGCCTCCATCGAGGACGCCCAACGGTTGGGCGAGCTTCCCGACGGTGACCCGGGCCGGCTCGCGACGACCGTGCTGGCGTTCACGCACGGCCTGGTCGTGCAGGCGCTGTTCGACCCCGACCGGCTGCCGGCAGCCACACAGGCCCGACTCGTCGACGACTTCCTCGCCGCGTTCACCCGCTGAACCGCGACCGGCCTGGAACGAGGCCGGTCCCGGGCGGCGCTGCCGCTGACGGACCCGGCTCGTATGGTGGCGGGGCGCGGCAGTCGTCTCGGGGAGGGTGGTCCATGCTCGCGGAACTGGCAGCTCCGCCGGCCGTCGCGGCCGAGCGGGTGATCACCGCCGTGCTGGCCGACCTGCGCTCCGGCGACCACCGGGGCGTGGTGGTCGACTCGCCGCCCGGCGCCGGGAAGTCCACCCTCGTGGTTCGCGCCGCCGTCGAGCTGGCCGCCGCCGGCGAGTCGCTGATCATCGTGGCGCAGACCAACGAGCAGGTCGATGACCTCATCGACCGGCTCGCCCGCAAGGCACCCGAGCTGCCCATCGGCCGGCTCTCCGCCACCGACTACCAGCCCACCGACCGGGTCAAGGGCCACGAGACGGTCCGGGTCGCGGCCAAGGTCGCCGACCTCGGTGGTCCGGCCGTCGTCATCGGTACGGCCGCCAAGTGGGCCACCGTCGCGGACGGCGTGTGGCCGTGGGCGATCGTCGACGAGGCGTACCAGATGCGGTCGGACGCGCTGCTGCGCGTGGCCGGGCGGTTCGAGCGGGCGCTGTTCGTGGGCGACCCGGGGCAGCTCGACCCGTTCTCGACCGTGGAGACCACGCGGTGGACCGGGCTGACCTGGGATCCGATGCAGTCGGCGGTGGCCACCCTGCTGCGGCACAACCCCGAACTGCCCGTGCACCGGTTGCCGGTGTCCTGGCGGCTGCCCGCCACCGCCGCGCCCGTGGTGGCCGCCGCGTTCTACCCGTTCACCGGGTTCCGCGCCGGCACCGGGCCGGCCGACCGGGCGCTGACCTTCACCGATCCGGGGCCGGGCGACCACTTCGACGCGACGGTCGACGTGGCGGCCGCCGCCGGCTGGGCGCTGCACGAGCTGCCCGCCCGGCACACGCCGCGTACCGACTCCGAGGCCGCGGCGGCCTGCGCGGAGCTGGCGCTGCGGGTGCTGCGGCGGGGCGCGGTCGCGGTCTCCGAGGCGGCGCCCGGCGGCGCGCCGGTGACCGCGGACCGGATCGCCATCGGGGCCGCGCACCGCGACCAGGTGGCGGCCATCCGGTCGCACCTGGGCGCGGCCGGCGCGGGCATCACGGTCGACACCGCCAACCGGCTCCAGGGCCGGGAGTACGACGTCACGATCGTGCTGCACCCGCTCTCCGGCCGGCGCGACGCGACCGCGTTCCACCTGGAGTCGGGGCGGCTCTGCGTGCTGGCGTCCCGGCACCGGCACGCGTGCGTGGTGGTGGCGAGGGCCGGGATCGCCGAGCTGCTAGACGCCCACCCGTCGACCGAGCGGGTGCACCTGGACGTGCCGGTGAAGTTCCCGGACGGCTGGGAGGCCAACCACACCATGCTCGCCCACCTGGCCGCGCACCACGCCCGCTAGCCGCGGCCGCTAGGGCGCTGCCCAGGAACGATTGTCGGGTTGGGGAACGCCGGGCGGCGTCTGACGGAGGGACGGCCGACTCTCGACGGCGGCGATGTGACCGCCGAGAGTGGGGGGTGGGCGGACTGCGCACCGGTACGTGGCTGGTGTCTGTCCGAGGCTGAGTTGTGGTCAGAGACATCCCCGTGGTCCCCTGGCCCTGGCCAGCGAAGCGCACTGTCCTGGTTGTTCCCATGTTGTACCGCTGGCATTGACTGCTCCATCGAGACCTGTCATGCTGCCCTCCGGTACACCGCAGGAACAACCGGAGGGCTCGTGAAGTTCTACACCGCCACCAAGAGCCGTAGCCAGGGCCGGGAAAGCTGGTCGGTCATCTTCCGGCACCCGAGCAGGCTCGATGTCGGCACCGGTAAGCCTGGCCGTCGGGTACGTCGGGGACTCGGGACGACCGATGATGCCGAGGCGTTTCGAATGGTCGAGCAACTCAATGAGATCCTGCGGACGCCAAGCCTGTGGGAGTTGACGGCTCGGGTGACCGCCGAAGCCCGGTTCGACGCCCGTGTGGTGGAGATCTTCTACGAGGGGCTTGAGGCCGTCGAGCTCGACTTTGCAGGTGTACGCGAGGAGTTGCTTCCGCTTCCGACCGCAGCGGACGGCTACAAGACCGTGATGATGCTCGGTACGACCGGGGCCGGCAAGACGACCGTGGTGCGGCAGCTTCTCGGTACCAACCCGGAGACTGAACGCTTCCCGTCCACGTCGACGGCGAAGACGACGGTTGCTGATATGGAGCTGATCACCAGCGCGGAACCGACGTATCGCGCGGCGGTGACGTTCACGCCTCGCGACGAAGTGATCGATTACCTCACCGAGAACGTGTCCGCGGCCGCGCTCGCGGTCTTTAACGGAAAGGGTGACGTCGAGGTCGTCCGGCAGCTCCTCGATCACGTCAACCAACGGTTCCGCTTCAGCTACGTGCTGGGCCGGGCCATCGGACCGAACGCCGACGACCTCGTGGACGATGACGTCGACGAGGGTGAAGACATCGACCTGACAGAGTATGGCCAGGTCGACATCGAGTTCACCCAGCAGGTGATCCAGAAGGCGGTCCGTTCGGTCCGGGCGATTGTCGAGCGGCATGCCGGCGCCATCCGCGACGAGTTCGAAGCCAGTGAAGAGGACGAACGGGTTGTCGCCGAGTACATCGAGGAAAACCTCGATACCGAGTTGCGGCAGTCCGACGAGTTCCACGGCATCGTGGATTCTCTGATCGACGAGATCGAGAAGCGGTTCTCGACGTTGGAGGTCGGCGTTCTGCGGCGAAACCGGCAGGGCTGGCCGGTCAGCTGGTCGTGGAGCAGCGACGACAGGGCGGAGTTCATCAAGAACGTCACCAGATTCTCGAGTAACTACGCACCGCTGTTCGGTCGCCTGCTCACGCCGCTCGTCAACGGGATCCGAGTCAGCGGTCCATTTGTGCCGGACTGGGCCGCGCAGCCGGCCAAGCTCGTGTTGGTGGATGGTGAGGGTCTCGGCCACACTCCGAAGTCGGTTGCCACTCTCTCGACCCGGGTCGCGGTGCAGCTCGAGAAAGTCGACGCCGTGCTGCTGGTCGACAACGCGACCCAGCCTATGCAGGCGGCTCCGGTGGCAGCGTTGAAGGGCATTGCCGTCTCAGGCAACGCCATGAAGTTGCACTTCCTCTTCACTCACTTCGACCACGTCAAGGGCGACAACCTGCCGACATTCTCGGCGCGGGAGGAGCATGTCTTGGCCTCCGTGGAGAATGTGCTGAAAGCGATCGGCGACGAACTCGGCCCGGCTGCCGACCGCGTCCTGCGTCGCCGCCTCGACGATGCGCGGTTCTTTGTCGGTGGCATCCACGAGCCGTTGAATGGAAAAAAGAAGCTGGGTGGACGGTCGATCCAGGAGTTTCAACGGCTGCTTGAGGTTCTCTCCCACCCTGAGCATCTGGCCGAAGCTGGCCCCAGCCGGCCCGTCTACGACCGGATGAATCTCTCCCTCGCGGTAACCGAAGCGGCGAAGAACTTCCACCTGCGCTGGCGGGGTCTGCTCGGGCTCGATGTGAACCCGGATGCCCCCAAGGAGCACTGGACCCGTGTCAAGGCGTTGAGCCGCCGCTTGGCGGAAGGTTGGACGGACGAGTACGACAACCTGAAGCCGGTCGCTGACCTCCGCTTCGAGTTGCAGCGACAGGTGTATCTGATGTTGCAGCGGCCGGTGCGGTGGGACCGGGGCGAGCCGAGCGACGACGAGAAGCAGATCGTGATCGACGACGTATCAAATGCCGTGACCAAGAAGCTGATGGATCTGACCCGGCGAAGGATGCAGGATGACGTCAGGCTCGGCTGGCAGGCGGCCTACAGTCAGAGTGGGACGGGATCCACGTTTGTTCGCGCCCGCATCATCGCCTCCGATGTCTATGACAAGGGTGCCCCAGTTCCGAGTGTCAGTGCCTCACCGGACCAGAACCGCTTCCTCAAGGATGTCGCGGGGATCGTTTCGGATGTGGCCCAGGAGCTCGACATCGTGCTGGAGTGAGCCTCAGCAGGACCGTTCTTATCGAACGTTCCAGGTTTGCGAGCAGTTCCTCCGCGCCGAACGTTCAGCGCGGGGGAGGGTTGCGGGTGACTCCTCGCATTCCTTCTGACGCGAGCCGGAGGCAAGCCACGAGGCCACTGTCGAACGCCGATCCTGGAGCTTGTGGTCAGGTGGCTAACTGCAGGAGTCGCAGACGCCCGTTACGGGAAGTTGGACGAAGCAGTTAGAGCACGACGGGCGAGGCGCCGGCACAGTTGATCGGGCCGGCCGCCTAACGCGCGCTTCCAAGATTGGAGCGAGCGCTGGTGAGCCACCTTCATCGGGCAAGGCGGCACCGAAGTGTCGGTAGCAGTCGAGGCGAGCGGCGGCCGCGTGATACTCGCGCTCGATGTCGTCGGTGATGGGGGACTTGCCAGCTACTTCGAGTACTGCCTTGTAGCCCTCGCCGACCTTGCCGTCATGGCGATGAACCACCAGTGCGGTGAGCGGCGGATCGCCGCGCCGGTGTCCTTCCAGCACGACCAGGTACAGGACCTTGCCGATCCAGTGCCGGAAGGGCACCGAAGTGCGGATACCTGAGGCAACCTGGACTTGCTCGGCGAGATCGCCGTAGACGACCAATCCCTGGTACGTGCCTGCCACGTTGCTGAGCAGGGGGTACGCATGGCTTGCCCAGGCGGCGTAGGCCTCTGCCGCGGTTACCCGCGACCCGTCGGCCTCACGCCAGTAGCCACGCAACTCCACGGATCCGCTCCCAACTGTTTGCCCGTGGGTGGAGGCTAGCGGCTACGCGACCGAACTGGGCACCCGTGCTGCCTCCTCGTTCACCTGCCGGTGAGCGCCGCATAGGTGCATCGACTGACGTTGTGATCGGAGTAGAGGAAGACGAGGTCACCCGTGCGAAGCTTGCTCTGCTCGCCGCCACACCTGCGCCCCATTGGGGGTGGGGGAATGTAAGCGAGCCACCCGCCACCGGGGGCTGGCCGAGATTACTTTCCATGAGGGTCGGCGGCGTTGAGCGTTGCCACCACCTGGTCGTAGTCGCCGCGCGCCTCGCCGTAGCGGAGAAACTTCACCCGCTCGACCTGGATCTCCCGGGCGTCGGGCTGCGCCTCGATCAGCGCGACGACCTCGCTCACGAACTCGTCGAGCGGCATGGCGAACTCGCTGGTCTCCTGCCCGGGCAGCAGCGAGGTGCGGACCGCCGGCGGTTCCAGCTCCACGACCTTGACGGTCGTGTCGGCCAGCTGCAACCGGAGCGACTCGCTGAGCATGTGGATCGCGGCCTTCGACGCGTTGTAGCTGGGGGTGACCTTGAGCGGCGTGAACGCCAGGCCCGAGGAGACCGTCATGATCGTGGCGTCGGGCTGCGCTTGGAGGTGCTCGATGAACGCGCCGATGAGGCGGATCGGGCCGAGCACGTTGGTCGTGACGATCTGCTCGGCCGAGGCGAGGAAGGTCTCGGGCCGGTGCCAGTCCTCGACGCGCATGATGCCGGCCATCGTGACGAGGACGTTGAGGTCGGGGTGCTTGGCGAGCACTTCCTGCGCGGCGGCCTCGATGCTCGCCGGGTCCGCCGTGTCGATCGTGACGGTGTCGATGTCGGGGTGCTCCGCGGCAACCTTCTCGAGCAGGTCGGTGCGCCGGCCACCGATGATGACCGTGTTGCCCCTGGCCTTGAGGGCGAGGGCGAGCGCGAGGCCGATCCCGCTCGTGGAGCCGGGGACAAAGATCGTGTTTCCGGAGATGTTCATGCGTCGAGCCTGGCCCACCGGTGCGGTGCGGGGGCAGAGACCGGTTGTCGGGGGATCGGCAATCCCTGGTTGGACCGCACGACCGGCGGATACTGGGATCATGGACCGCGCAGCCCTGGCCGACTTCCTCCGCCGCCGCCGTGAGGCGCTGCAGCCCGGGGACGTCGGGCTGGCCGCCGGCGTCCGCCGCCGCGCCCCGGGGCTGCGGCGCGAGGAGGTGGCCGCCCTGGCCACCATGTCGACCGACTACTACACCCGGCTGGAGCAGCAGCGCGGCCCGCAGCCGAGCCCGCAGCTGCTCGCCTCGCTGGCCCGGGCGCTGCGGCTGACCGGCGACGAGCGCGACTACCTGTTCCGGGTGGCGGGGCACAACCCGCCGGCCTCGGTGTCCGCGGCGACGCACGTCTCCCCGGCGCTGCTGCGGGTGCTCGACCGGCTGGCCGACACCCCGGCGCTCATCCTGTCCAACCTCGGCGAGACCCTCGTGCAGAACCGGATGGCCGAGGCGCTGTTCGGTGACCGGTCGGGCCACACGGGGCTGGCCCGCAGCGAGATCTACCGGTGGTTCACCGACCCGGCAGAGCGGAGCCGCTATCCCGAGGAGGACCGCGACCGGCAGAGCCGCGCCCAGGTCGCCAACCTGCGCGCCGCGTACGGGTCGATGGGGCCGCAGTCGCGCGCCGGTGAGCTGGTGCGGGCGCTGCAGAAGGCCAGCCCGGAGTTCGCCGAGCTGTGGGAGCGGCACGAGGTCGCCCAGCGGTTCGCGGACCACAAGACGCTGATCCACCCCGAGCTGGGGCCGATCGAGCTGGACTGCCAGGTGCTGTTCACCGAGGACCAGTCCCAGGCCCTGCTCGTGCTCACGGCGCCACCGCGCAGCGAGGGCTACGAGAAGCTGAAACTGCTCGCCGTGCTCGGCCACGAGCGCTTCCCGGCCAGCACCTAGACGGGACTCCTCGTCCAGCCGGCGGATCAGGTGGGCTCGACCAGGAGTCGGGCGTAGTTGGCCATCGACCGCTGGTAGCGCGGCAGGTGCCTGGCCAGCGCCCCGACGGCGATCGCGACCGCCTCCCGCTCCCGGCCGACGCTGGTCAGCGCCAGCGCGAGCGTCGCGCTGACCGCATCGTCGAGCTCGTCGGAGCCGCGCCCGCGCTCCTCGGTCAGCAGCCGGACGCTCTCCTCGGGCTGCCCCGTGTTCCGCAGCGAGCTGGACATCTGGATCACCGAGCGCCGCCGGCGGATGCCGTCGATGCCCAGCTCCAGCGCCCTGCGGTAGAGCGGCACCGCCTTGTCCGAATGACCGGTCGAGTCCCAGGCGCAGGCCCGCTCGAACGCCGCCACCGGATGATCCGGCCCCAACTCGTCGGCGAGGACGCCGACCCGCGAGCGGAACTCCTCCTCGTCCCAGCCGTCGGGTGCCGCGTTGAAGGCCGCCCACAGGTCCGCGCTGCGCTGCTCCCAGTCGGCGCTCGGGTTCATCGTCGTTCTCCTCGTGATCGTCGGTTCGGACGGGAGACACTCTGCGAGCGCTGATACCGTGGCCGCGACTGATTCGGCGACGGCCGAATCTCGTCGTCCGGGAAGGTGGTGCGGATGGCGGTCACGCTGCGGTTCAGCCCCGCCGACCTGCTGCGCTGCCGCTTCGCCATCTCGCCCATGTTCGAGACGCTGTCTGCGGTGCGCCTGCTCTCCCCGCGCGAAGGCGTCGGCCCCCACCGCCGCTGGCTCGACACCCTCGACACGCGGGAACTCGACCTGCGGCCGATCGCCCTGCTCCAGCCGCGTCGCGGCTACACCCCCGACTTCCTCTCGCCGCCTCCGGTCAGCCCCCACGCCCGGTTCGACGACGAGCTCGCGGCCGTGGCGGCCACCGACCACGATCGGGTACGCGCGGAGGTGCGACGGTCACTGGGGGACACCCCGGGGGCGGCCGAGTCGGCGACCGGACGGCTGCTGCTGGGCGACCCGGCCGTTGCTCTCCAGACGCTGGTCTCACGTGTGAAGCGGGCATGGCAGATCCTGGTCGAACCCGTCTGGCCGCACGTACGCGGGCTGCTCGACGCCGATGTGGGCTTCCAGACCCGGCGTCTCGCCGAAGGCGGCCTCGACCGGTTGTTCGCCGAGCTACATCCACGGCTGCGCTGGAACAACGGCGTGCTGACCCGCGAGTACGGCGACGACGAGCATCGCGACCTGCGCGGCGAAGGGCTCGCCCTGGTGCCCAGCGCCTTCAAGTGGGATCAGGTGGTGGTCATCGTGGATCCGCCGTGGCAGCCCACAGTGATCTACCCGGCGCGTGGGCTCGGCACGCTCTGGCAGCCTCTGTCCACCGATCGGCATGCGGCTCTGGGCCGGTTGATCGGCAGAACTCGGGCGGCGCTGCTGGTCAGCCTCGACGAGCCGGCCAGCACGACGACGCTGGCCCACCGCCACGCGCTGGCCGGCGGGACGGTGTCCGAGCATCTGTCGGTGCTGCGCGACGCCGGGTTCGTCGCCGGGGAACGACACCGGCACGAGATCCGTTATCGGCGTACACCGCTCGGCGAAGCCGCACTCCGTCAGCGCGACAGTTAGGGCTCAGCCGAGCGGCGCGCGGGACCGGGCCGGCGCCGGGCGTGCCTTCGGGCTGGGCCTGTCGATCGTGCGGGCGGTGGCCCAGGCGCACGGCGGCGCCGTGCACGCCCATCCCCGGGACGGCGGCGGGCTCGTCGTGAGGGTGACCCTGCCGTCCCCGGGCGCGGCCGTCCCCGCCCAACCGGCCCGGACGCTGCCCGCCGCGGCGCGCGGGTGAGCACCCGCGCCCGTCGGCGTACCTTCGCTGAGCCTCAGTCGCCCGGCGGCGTGTAGTCGGTCCGCGTCCGGGTCGCCTCGTCGACCTCGGCCGGGGTCAGCAGCGGGGTGACCCGGGTTCGCAGCCCGCGAGCCGCGCCGATGCGCATCGCCAGCGCGGCGGCGGTGCGGTGGTCGGGCAGGTCGCACAGCACGTACGTGTCGTCGTCGGCGAAGGCGAAGTGCATCGACAGCAACTGCCCGCCGGCGTCCTCGACCAGTTTCCGGACCACCTCGGCGCGCTTGGTGCCGCCGTCGCGGGTCAGCCCGCCGATCCCCTCCGCCGTGTAGACGGACCGCAGCAGGAACGCGGGCATCTCAACGGTTGCCTTGCCGCTGCACGCGCTGCGCGCCCTCGACCTTGGCTCGGCCGTGGTCCCGCTCGGTGCTCGCGGCGCCGGTGGCGGTGTGCAACTGGTGCCGCTTCCCCGGACGTTCCATCCCCTCGCCTTGGCGACCCCGGGCGCCGCTGCCCGGGTTCCGCCCCGCCCGCGCCGACTCGCCGCCCGGATCGTGCTTGTTCTGCTTGTGGCTACCCATGGGCCGCGGTTACCCGCTGCCTTTACCGCTAGTCATGACTCTGACCCGGCCCGAGCCCGTGGTACGGACGTGGCGCGGCGGCCCCCGGGTGCCGGCGTCAGCGGGGTGCGCGTTCCCCGCGTTGTCGGACCGGTCGACTACCGTCGGGAAGTCATGGAGCCGCGGTTCGGCGAGGCGATCATCGGGCGGGAGCACCCCGCGGCCCTGCTGCGCGCCGAAGTGGACCGGGTGACCGCGAGCCACGGCGGCCTGGTCCTGGTCGCCGGCGAGCCGGGCATCGGAAAGACCACGCTGGTGAGCGCCGCCGCCGACGAGGCCCGGCGGCGCGGGGCGCTGGTGCTCGGCGCGGCCTGCTGGGACTCCGACAGCGCGCCCGGCTACTGGCCCTGGGTGCAGGTGCTGCGCCGCCTGGGCCGCCGGCCGGACGACTGGGCCCGGGCGCAGGAGGCCGCCGGGCCCGGGCTCGCGGCGCTGCTCGGCGAGGGCGCCGACCCGGTTGGCGACGAGCCCGCCGACGACGGCGGCCAGGCGGAGTTCGCCCTGCACGACGCTGTGACCACGGCGCTGGTGGCCGTCGCCCAGCCCCGGCCGGTCGTGGTCGTCCTCGACGACCTGCACTGGGCCGACCCGGCCTCGATGCGGCTGCTCCAGTTCGCCACCCAGCACACCTGGTTCGAGCGGCTCCTGCTGGTCGGCACCTACCGCGACGCCGAGGTCGAGTCCGGCGACCACCGGCTCCGGCCGCTGCTGCTGCCGCTGACCGCGAAGGCCACCACCATCACCCTCACCGGGCTGGCCCGCGACGAGGTGGCCGCGCTGATCCGCCGCACCGCCGGGCGTGAACCCGGCGCCGACCTCGTCGACGAGGTGCACCGGCGCACCGGCGGCAACCCGTTCTTCGTCGAGCAGACCGCCCGGCTGTGGCACACCGACGGGCTGGCCACCACCATCGCACCCGGCGTACGGGAGGCGGTGCGCCGCCGGCTCGACCAGTTGCCCGCCCCGGTGGTCGAGGCGCTCACCGTGGCCGCCGTGCTGGGCCGCGACTTCCACCGCCAGGTCCTCGCGGCCTGCCTGCCCGGGCCGGCCGCGCAGGTGGACCGGCTGCTCGACCGCGCGGCCACCGCCCGGCTCGTGCTGCCCCGGGGCGACGGCCGGTTCGCCTTCGCCCACGACCTGGTCCGGGAGACCCTCTACGACGGGTTGGCCGACGCCGAGCGGCGTGCCCGGCACGCCGCCGTGGTCCGCGCCGTCGACCGTTCGGCGGCGCTCGCCGAGCGGCTCATCCCGGCCGACCTGGCCCGCCACGCGTGGCTCGCCGGCGCCGACCTCGACCCGGCGCGCGCCGTCGACCTGCTGGTCGCCGCCGCCCGCGACGCCAGCGGCCGGCTGGCCGTGGAGGAGTCGACGCAGCACTTCCGCCGCGCGCTGGAGGTCGCGGACGAGCCGGACCGCCGGGTCAAGGTGCTGCTGGAGTTGGCCCAACTGCTCACGCACGTGGGCGGCCAGGAGGAGGCCGAGCGGCTGCTCGTCGACGCCGCGGCGCTGGCCCGCCCGCTCGACGAGCCGGCGCTGCTGGCCCGCGTCGCGCTCACCGCCCACCGGCAGGAGGCGGCCGCCCGTGGCCGTGTCGGCGCCGACGCGCTGGTCGGCGAGGCGTACCGGCGGTTGATCGGGGAGCCCGAGCCGGGCCGGGGGACGAGGGCCCTGGTCACCGACCTGATCACCGCCACCGAGACGCTGGCCCGGCACGGCCGCGACGACGAGGCGCTCACCTTCAGCCTGTGGGCCCGGCACGACACCACTTGGGGGCTCGGCACCGCCGAGGACCGGGCCGTGGTCACCGCCGAGATCCGCGAGGTGGCCCGCCGGACCGGGGACCGCGAGACCGAGCTGTGGGCGACCTCGCTGCGCTGGGTCGCGCTGCTGGAACTGGGCGACCCGCGCTACCACGACGAGCTCACCGCCTTCGTCACCGGCTGCCGGCAGGCGGACGTCGCCCGCCACCGGATGGGGGCGGCCATCGACAGCGGCATCATCGCCGGCTTCCGCGGCGACTTCGCCGCCGCCGACACGCACTTCGCCGAGATGGACGGGTACGGCGAGTGGGAGCACTCCGACCACGCCTTCATGGGTCAGCACCTGCGCTGGTGCCTGCTGCTGCTCCGGGGCCGCCTCGCCGGGGCCGAGGCCCTGCTCGACGGGCCGGAGGCGGCCGGCCACCCGCAACTGGAGCTGCTCCGGGCCATCACGGCCGCCGAGCGCGGCGACACGGAAACCGTGCTGCGGCTCGCCGCCGGGATCGAGGCGGCCGGCACCACGTACCCGCGGCCCGTGTCGCCCTTGTGGGTGCGGCTGCGGGCGCAGGCGGCGGCGGCGAGCGGCGACCCGCGGCGCTGCGCCGAGGCGCGGGCGGCGCTGGAGCCGCACCGGGGCCGGTGGTTGGCCGCCCTCTTCGGCTGCGACATCAGCGGCCCGGTCGACCTCTGGCTTGCCGCCGTCGACGCCGCCGAGGGGCGCTGGGACGACGCGGTCGCGGGCTACACGGCGGCCCGCGACGCCGCCGACCGGATGGGCGCCCGACCCTGGTCGCTGCTCAGCCGGGCCGGGCTGGTGGCCGCCCTGACCGCGCGGGGGCGGCCCGGCGACGCCGCCACGGCGGCCCGGCTGCGCGCCGACACGGCGGCCGAGGCGCGGGCGCTCGGCATGACCCAGGTCCTGCACCGGCTGGGCGAACTCGACGACCCGGCTCCCGTCATACCCGAGCCCGTGGCACGACGACAGGATGCGGGCCTCGCCGTTGCGGTGCCGGCACCAGCCGGAGCGGGTCACCCGGCCGACGGCTCGGCCGGTTCCGGCATCGTGAGCAGTCACCGGGCCGCCGAGGCGGAGCTGGTCGTCGCGCCGGAGTTCCGGCGGGACGGGGCCGTGTGGCGGCTCGCCTACGGCGGCACGGTGGTGCACCTGCCCGACGCCAAGGGCCTGCACGACCTGCGGCTGCTGCTGGGCCGGCCCGGCGTCGACGTTCCCGCGGTCGAGCTGCTCGACCCGGCCGCCGGCCCGGAACTCGTCGCCGCCCGCCGGCTCGGCGGCGATCCGGTGCTCGACGACGAGGCGAAGGCCCGTTACCGGCAGCACCTGCGGCGGCTCGACGACGAGATCGACCGGGCCGCCGTACGCGATGACGCGGCGAGGCTGGCCGCCCTCGACGCCGAGCGTGCCGCGCTGCTCGACCAGTTGCGTGCCGCCGCCGGGCTGGCCGGGCGCAGCCGCCGCCTCGGCGACCAGGCGGAGCGGGCCCGCAAGGCGGTGACCGCCCGGATCCGGGACACCCTGCGGCGGATCGACGAGCGCCACCCGGTGCTCGGCGCGCACCTGCGCGAATCCGTCACCACCGGGGGCACCTGCCGCTACCTGCCGACCGAGCCGGTGCCCTGGCGCCTCTGACGCCGCCCACGCCGGGGACGCCGTGCACCGTCCAGCTTGGAGGCGGTGGGTGACGACACCGCCCGGGTCGAGGGCGCCGGGCGACGGCGCCCCCAACCCGAGATCAGCGGCGGTTGTAGCGGTACATGGTCAGCGTGCCGAAGACGACCACGAACCCGGCGCTCCACAGCAGCAGCCACAGGGTGTTCGTGGCGTCCGTGGACCCGGCCATCGCGGCGCGTACGGACGCGACCAGGTGGGTGACCGGGTTGGCCTTGACGAACGCCTGGAGCCAGCCCGGCATGGTGGCCGGGTCGACGAAGACGTTGCTCAGGAAGGTCAGCGGGAACAGCACCATCATGCTGACCCCCATCACCGACTTCTCGCTGCGCAGCACCAGGCCGAAGAACGTCCACACCCAGGAGAAGGCGAACGAGAAGACCACCAGCAGGCCGATGCCGGCGAGCACGCCGAGCGGCCCGCCGCCGGGCCGGAACCCGAGCGCCAGGCCCACGCCGAGGATGACCAGCGCGGCGAGCACGTAGCGCAGCACGTCGCCGAAGATCATGCCGACCAGCGCGGCGGGCCGCCAGACCGGCAGGGTGCGGATCCGGTCGAAGACGCCCTTCTCGATGTCGTTGTTCAGGCCGACGCCGGTGTACATGGTGATCATCACGACGCTGGTCACCATGATGCCGGGCAGGAAGAACTGCAGGTAGTCCCGCGGGCTGTCGGCGAGCGCGCCGCCGAACAGGTAGGTGAACATCAGCACCATGATGATCGGGAACGCGGTCACGTCGAAGAGCTGCTCCGGCACGTGCTTGATCTTCAGCATGGCCCGCCAGCCGAAGGTCAGCGACGCGGACAGCGCGCCCGGCCTCGGCGGCCGCTCGCCGGGGGCGAGGACCGTCGCCAGCGCCTCGGCGGACGGCACGTAGACGGACGGCGGCCGCCCGGTCGTGGTCGCGGTGTCGCTCATCGGGCCGCCTCCAGTTCGTCGTCCCGCTCGTCGGTCACGGCGGGGTGGTCGGTCAGGGCCAGGAAGACCTCGTCCAGGCTCGGCTGGCCGAGGGAGAAGTCGTCCACCACGATGCCGGCCCGGGCCAGCTCGCCGAGGGCGCGCGCGGCCTGCTCGCCGGCCTCCAGGTCGGTGCCGTCCTCGCCGACCCGCGCGGTGAGCACGACCGGGTCCGCCGCCAACTGCACGGGCACGCCCAGCGTCACCCGCAGCAGCTGCTCGGCCCGGGGTCGCTGCCCGGCGTCGCGTAGTCGCACGTGGACGGTGCCGGAGCCGACCGACGACTTCAGCTCGCCCGGGGTGCCCTCCGCGATCACCCGACCGTGGTCGACCACCGCGATGCGGCCGGCGAGCTGGTCGGCCTCGTCCAGGTACTGGGTGGTCAGCAGCACCGTGGTGCCGTGCGCGACCACGGCACGGATGATCTCCCAGACCTGGTTGCGGCTGCGCGGGTCCAGCCCGGTCGTCGGCTCGTCCAGGAAGAGCAGGTCCGGGGTGTTGAGGATGCTGGCGGCGATGTCGATCCGCCGCCGCATCCCACCCGAGTACTTCTTCACCTGCCGCCCGGCCGCCTCGGTCAGCCCGAACGCGGCGAGCAGGCTCTCGGCCCGTTGCCGGGCCGCCGGCCGGCCCAGCCCGAGCAGCCGGCCCAGCAGCACCAGGTTCTCCGGCCCGGTGAGGTCCTCGTCGAGCGAGGCGTACTGGCCGGTCAGGCTGACCCGGGCGCGGACCGCGTCCGCCTCGGCGACCACGTCGTGGCCGAACACGCGGGCCCGCCCGCCGTCCGGGCGCAGCAGCGTGGCCAGCACCCGTACCGCGGTGGTCTTGCCGGCGCCGTTCGGCCCGAGCAGCCCGTAGACGGTGCCGGCGGGGACCTGGAGGTCCAGGCCGTCGAGCGCGCGGGTCGAGCCGAACGACCGGACCAGCCCGTCGGCCTCGACGGCCGGGCCGGTGTTCCGGTTACTCATGATCACTACCTCTCTTCGTCGGTGTAGCTCAGGAGACGTACGGGCGCGCCGCGCGGCCCTCGCGCAGCGCCAGGCCCCACCAGCAGAGCTCGTCGAGGAGCACCCGGACGTCCTGCCGGAGCTGCTCCTCGGCGCGCCCCGTCGGCTCGCCGTCGAGCAGGTCGACGCCGACTGTGTCCCGCACGGTCGTCGCGTGCAGGGCGGTGAACACGGTCCGCAGCTGGTCGACCGCGTGCAGGCCGACCGACCGGCAGCCGTACGAGACGAAGCCGACCGGCTTGGCCTGCCACTCGTCGTAGGCGTAGTCGATCGCCTGTTTCAACGAGGCCGGGAAGCTGTGGTTGTACTCGGGGGTGACCACCACGAACGCCTCCGCGCGGTTCACCTCCTCGGCGAACGACCGCATCGCCTCCGTGGGCTCGGCCGGCAGGCTGGTCGGGAAGTCGTAGCCGGCCAGGTCGAGCACGGTCACGTCCACGCCCTCGCGCCGGCGTGCCTGCGCGACGAACCAGCGACCGATCCGGTCGCCGATCCGCCCCTCCCGGGTGCTGCCGATGATCACGGCGAGTCGCAACGGCGCCATGCTCCCCTCCCCGCTGGTGTCGGGTCTCGACCCACAGGCGCCAGACGCCGGCCGACAGCCCGCCAGATCGGATCTGGCGGCGGCGCGTGTCGGGGGTGGCTGCTTCAATCGGCGCCGGATCGGAAGGGGAACGGCATGACGGAGGTACGCCTCGCGCGGTGGAGCGCCGACGACCTGGCGCTGCTGCGGCAGCTCAACGCGCCGGAGGTGCGGGCGCACACGGGCGGCCCGGAGACCGACGAGCAGGTGCTCGCCCGGCACGAGCGCTACCTGCGCGGCCCCGGCCCGCGCAGCGGGCACATGTTCACCGTCGGGCTGGCCGACGGGACGAAGGTCGGCAGCGTCGGCTACTGGGCGCGGGAGTGGCGCGGCGAGCCGGTCTACGAGATGGGCTGGGCGCTGCTGCCGGCGTACCAGGGGCGGGGGCTGGCGAGCGCGGCGGTGCGGGCGCTCATCGCGGAGGCCGCGGCGCACGGCGACCGGCGCTTCGCGCACGCCTACCCGTCGGTGGACCATCCGGCGTCGAACGCGGTGTGCCGCAAGGCGGGGTTCACGCTGCTCGGCGAGACGGAGTTCGAATACCCGCCGGGGCACCTCATGCGCTCCAACGACTGGCGCATCGAGCTGACGGGGAAGGGATGAAGCGGGCACGACCGATATGCCTCTTCGCGCGGGGGGTGCGGCACCGCCGCCGGGTGCCGGGTCTCGGACAGTGCGCGACCGGCCGGTCGCCCTACGCTGCCGGCGGCACATGACGCACGGGGGCGTGTCTCGTCGGTTGCCACGCGGGTCCCCGTGCGCGCACCGGAGAGGGGATCCCTGTGTCCGTCGCACGCCGAAGTCTCGCCATGTTCACCGCCGCGGTTCTGACCGCCGTCTTACCGGCCACCGCCGCCTCCGCCACGCAGGAGCAGGATGTCGGCCTGCTCCGGCTCACCGTGACCCAGCCCGACGGGGCAGCCGCCCGCGGCGCCGTCGACCTGGTCGCCACCGACGACAGCCACTCCGAATACCTGCAACTCGACGAGTCCGGGCAGCTCAGCGTGGAGGTGCCGGTCAACGACTACAAGATCAGGATCACTCCGGCGTACTACGACCCCGACCTGCCGGACGACGGGCTCCGCCAGTGGGTGCCCGGGACGACCGGTTACGCCCAGGCCGAGGCGTTCCGCGTGACCGCGGGGGGCACGACGGACGTCGCCGAGCGGCTGCTCCCGCCGAGCCCGCTCACCGTGCGGGCGCGGGACGCGATCACGGGCGCGCCGATCACCCGGGTCTGCGCGTACGCCGACGGCCGCGGCGGCAACTGCGACGACACCGAGCTGACCATTCCCCGGCTCGTGCCCGGCCCGCAGACGATCCGGGTCTACAGCGAGGACGGCAACCACCTGGCCACCGACGCCGAGGTGACCGTGGTCGAGGGCGACACCGCCACCGCGGTGGTCGACCTGACGCCCGCCGCCCACGTCGAGACGACGGTCGTCGACGCCGCCACCGGCGCGCCGGTCGCGGGAGCGTGCGCAACGGTCGCGCCCGCCGGCACCGGAGAACTGCCCAGCGTCGGCCCGCTCGCCTGCTCCGACGCGACGGGACGCCTCCGGCTCGACAACGTCGAGGCCGGATCCTGGAACCTGTTCGTCCGTCCGACGGGCGGCTCGCCGTACGGCGCGCAGTGGGTCGGGGCCAGCGGCGGCACCGGCGACCCGGCGAAGGCCCGCGCCGTCACCCTCGCGGCCGGCCGGACCGTCACGGTCCCGCCGGTCCGCCTCGACCGGGCCGGAACCATCACCGGCACCGTGACCAGCGCCGCCACCGGCGCGCCGGTGACCTCGGGTGAGGTCTCCCTCGCCCACTCCTCCGGCCTGTCCTACCTCAGCTGGGGCACCTACCTGGACGGTCAGGGCACCTACCGGATCGACTGGCTCGGCCCCTACCGCTGGCCCCTGCTGTTCACCACGTCCGACCACGCCCTTCAGTGGTCGGGCGGGGTGCCGGTCCGGGGCCAGGCGAAGCCGGTCACCGTCCGGGCCGGCGGCAGCACCACCTACAGCCCGGCGCTGAAGCGCGGCACCCTGGTGACCGGCGGGCTGACCAACCCGGCGGGACGCCCGGTCAGCGCCACGTTGACGTTCCACAACGCCGCCACCGGTGAGGTGGTCGGGTCGGCGTGGGACTACGACGGTCGGTACGAGGCGCGGGTGCTCGGCCGGCAGACGATCACCGTCGGCTGGCAGTGGGGCGGGTTCGCCGACTACGCCGGCTGGTACGACGGCGTCGCCGACGCGGCCGCCGCGAAGCGGGTCAGCGTCCCGTCCAGCGGCACGGTGACAGTCGACATCGGGCTGCGCCCGTTCCCAGCGGGCTGAGCACGCGAACGCCTGGTCGGGCGTGCGGGGCACGCCCGACCAGGGCCGGGGTCAGCGGGCCGTGTCGAGCCGGGCCCGCTGCTCCGCGGTCAGCTCCAGGTCGACCGCCGCGAGGCTCTCCTCCAGCTGCGCCACCGAGGAGAAGCCGACCAGCGGGATCGCCGGCACGTCGCCGCCCAGCAGCCAGGCGAGCACCACCTGGTTGACCGTCGCCCCGGTCTCGTCGGCCACCGCGCGCAGCGCCGCCAGCCGGGCCGGGGTGCTCGGCAGGGCGTACTCCTCGCCGAGGCGTTCCGGCTTCGCATAGGCGCCCTTGAGCAGCGGCGAGTACGCCACCAGCGTGAGCCGCGGCTCGGCCCGCAGGTAGCTGGCCAGGTCGGGGCCGACCCAGCCGACGTCGCCGTCCGGGTCCAGCTCGCTCGGCACGTCCGGTCGCCGGGCCAGGTAGCTGCGGTGGTACTGCAGCACCTCGTACCCGGGCAGGCCGGCCGCGGCGGCGAGCGCCCGGGCCCGCTCGACCCGCCAGGCGCGGTGGTTGCTGGCGCCCAGCAGGCCGACCGTGCCCTCGGCGACGAGTTCCGCGAAGCCCTGGACCGTCTCCTCCAGCGGCACGGTGTGGTCCTCGATGTGCGCGTAGAGCAGGTCGAGCCGGTCCACGCCGAGCCGTTCCCGGCTGCGCTCGGCCGACTCGCGGATCACCTTCGCGGACAGGCCCTCGGCGTTGTCCAGGTAGCTGGTGCCCGGGGCGAGGGGACGGGCGCCGAGCTTCGTGGCGATGACCACCTCGCCGCCGACGCCGCGGCTGCGCCGCCAGCGGCCCAGCAGCTCCTCGCTCTCCCCGCCCTGGCCCCCGTTGTGCCAGAACGCGTAGTTGTCCGAGGTGTCGATGAAGGTGCCGCCGGCCTCGACGTACCGGTCGAGGATGGCGTACGAGGTGGCCTCGTCGGTGGCGGTGCCGAAGAGCATCGCGCCGAGGCTGAGCACGCTGACCTCGCGGCGGGTGGCCGGGTCGGTGCCGATGATGCGGTATCGCATGGATTCCTCCCCGTCAGAACGGTGCCACCAACCCTCCACCTTCGAGTGCGCTCGAAGTCAACCGCTCACCAGGGGAGCACGCCGTACCCGCCGCCGGCGTCCATCTGGTAGCCCCAGAGCAGGCCGCTCGGCGCGTCCGCCGGCAGGGTCGCCAGGTGCACGCTCACCTCCGCGCCCTCCTCCGGGGTACGGAACCCGCTGTGGTGGTTGAGGTCGGTGGCGCAGTAGCCGGGGTTGGCCGCGTTCACCTTGATGGGAGTGTCCCGCAGCTCCTTGGCGTACATCGCGGTGATCATGTTCAGCGCCGTCTTCGAGGACGGGTAGGGGATCGAGGTCAGCGCGAACAGGGCGCCCTGCGGGTCGGTCATCACGGCGATCGAGCCGACCTCGCTGGAGACGTTCACGATCCGGGCGGCCGGCGCCCGGCGCAGCAGCGGCAGCAGCGCGTTGGTCACCGCGACCACGCCGAACACGTTGGTCTCGTACACCTCGCGCAGCGTGTCCAGGGTGGTCTGGCTGGGCAGCCCGGCACCGTCGGCCCGGACGATGCCCGCGTTGTTGACCAGCACGTCCAGGTGGCCGTACTCCCGCTCGACCAGCTCAGCCGCGGCGGCGACCGACGCCGCGTCGGTGACCTCCAGCGGCACGAAGCGGGCGTCCACCCCCTCGGCGCGCAGCTTGTCCGCCGCCTCCCGGCCGCGCGCGGCGTCGCGCGCCCCGACCAGCACGGTCATCCCGCGCGCGCCGAGCTGCCAGGCGGTGGCCAGGCCGATTCCCTTGTTGGCCCCGGTGATCAGGGCGATCGTCGTCGTCATTCTTCGAGGCTGCCGCCGGTCGCGGGCCGGCGGGAGAGGTCCGCCGAGGCTGGTACCGGCGGTACCACCTCCGGCGGCCGGCGATGCGGCAGGCTTGGGGCCGTGAGCACCCTGCGCCGCGACGAACTGGCGAACTTCCTGCGCACCCGCCGCGCCCGGTTGCGCCCCGCCGAGGTCGGCCTCCCCGAGGGGGTACGCCGCCGCACGCCGGGCCTGCGCCGCCAGGAGGTCGCCCAGCTCGCCGGCATGTCCATCGACTACTACATCCGGCTGGAGCAGGGGCGCGGCCCGCACCCGTCCCGGCAGGTGCTCGCCGCGCTGGCCCGGGCGCTGCTGCTCACCCGGGACGAGCGGGCCTACCTGTTCCGGGTCGCCGGGGAGGCCCCGCCGGACGCGACCGGGCCCGGCCGGGAGGTGTCGCCGGGCATGCGGCACCTGCTCGACGCGATGTCGGAGACGCCCGCCTACCTGGTCGACGCCGCGTACGAGATTCTGGCCTGGAACCGGCTGGCCGCCTGGTTCGTCGGCGACCTGTCGGCGGTGCCGGCCGGCGAGCGGAGCATGGTCCGCTGGATGTTCGGCGCGACGGTGCCCGAGTCGCACTGGGCCGACCCGGAAGTGCTGCGCTTCGCGCGGACCACCGTGGCGGACCTGCGGGCCGCGTACGGCCGCTATCCGGCCGATCCGGCGCTGGCCGCGCTGGTCACCGAGCTGCTCGGGCTCTCACCGCGGTTCGCCGCGCTCTGGGCGGAGCACGAGGTGGGGGAGCGGCGCCCGACGGTCAAGCGGGTGGCCCACCCGGAGCTGGGTCCGCTGGAGTTCGAGTGCCGGGTGCTGCACGTGCCGGAGACCGACCAGCGGCTCATCGTCTACGTCCCCGCGCCGGGCTCGCCGACCCAGGCCGCGTTCCGCCGGGTCGCCGAGCGGGTCGACTCCTGAACCCGCGATCGGGGCCCGGCGGCCGGGCCCCGATCGCGGTGGCGCCTCATCGGGGCACGTAGTCGAAGGTGTCCGGGTTCGGCCCCTGCCGGCCGGCCTCGCCCTTGTCGAGGCCGTTGATCCGATCCATTGACGCGTCGTCCAGCTCGAAGTCGAAGATCCGGAAGTTCTCCTCGATCCGGCTCGGGGTGGTCGACTTCGGGAAGACGATGTCGCCGCGCTGCACGTGCCAGCGCAGCACCACCTGCGCCGGCGTCCGGCCGACCTCCTCGGCGATGTCGACGATGGTCGGGTCGTCGAGCACCTTGCCCTGGGCGATCGGGGACCACGCCTCGGTGAGGATGTTGTGCGCCTTCCCGTAGGCGCGCACCTCCTCGTTGCGGAAGTACGGGTGCACCTCGATCTGGTTCACCGCCGGCACGACCGTCGCCTCGGCGGCCAGCCGCTCCAGGTGGGGCACCTGGAAGTTGGAGACGCCGATCGACCGGGCGCGGCCGTCGCGCTGGAACTCCTCCAGCACCTTCCAGGTCGAGACGAAGTCGCCGTCGTAAAGGGTCGGCAGCGGCCAGTGGATCAGGAACAGGTCGAGGTAGTCGAACTTCAGCGCCTGGAGGCTGGACTCGAACGCCTTGCGGGCGTCGTCCGGGCGGTGGAAGCCGTTGTTCAGCTTGCTGGTGACGAAGACCTCGCTCCGGTCCAGCCCGGAGGTGCGGACGGCCTGCCCGACCTCGGCCTCGTTGCCGTACATCTCGGCGGTGTCGATGTGCCGGTAGCCGACCTCCAGCGCCGTGCCGACGGCCTGCGCGGTGTCCTTCGGGTCGATCTGGAAGACCCCGAAGCCGAGCTGCGGGATGGTGTTGCCGTCGTTGAGCGGGATGTCGGGAACGCTGTTCGGGGCCATGGAAGCCTCATCTCCGATCGTCCGGGGTGCCCGGGAACGCTTCCACGCGCGGCGCCGGGCCTGCCACCAGGCTTCTCTACCCGCTCGGTCCGGCTCGTCACGGCCCTGGCCGGGGTGATCTGCGCAGCATGCCGGAGGGGGCCTGCCCGGCCGCTCAGCCGGCGGTCAGGTCGCGCAGCGCCAGCACCGACTTCCAGTTCCGGGTGGTCGCCACGACGCCCAGCTTCTTCTCCAGGTGAGCGTTGGTGAACTTGGTCCGCCCGTATCCGCCGTCGGGGAAGTGCAGGTGGATCTCGCGGCCGTCGACCGCGAACTCCAGGTGCTCCCCGGCCGGCGCGGCCAGGTCCTTGACCTTGGCCTTGCTGGGCGCGGCCGAGAGGAAGGCCACCAGCACCCGGGTCGGGTCGTCCTGCTTCCCGGCGTACGGGCTGGCCGCCACCACCGAGGCCAGCTCGTCGCCGCTGCGCACCAGCACCGGCACGCGCAGGCCCAACTCGTCGGCGAGCTTGCGCGCGATGCCCTCGGCCAGGATGTCGTCCTTCGTCGGCGGGCTGCTGAAGACCACGTTGCCGCTCTGCAGGTAGGTCTTGACGTCGGAGTGTCCGAGGTCGGTGACGAGGCGGCGCAGGTCGGCCATGGCGAGGCGGGTGGTGCCGACGTTGACGCCCCGCAGCAGGGCGGCGTAGCGGTTCATCGGGCCTCCTCGCCTTGGGGGGTCACGTGGCCCCAGCCTAGAACCGCCTGCGCCGGTCGTCCGCCCGCGAACAGGTGACTCGCGTTCGTGACATATTTGTGACCTGATGCTCTCTCCCGTGACACCGTCGCAAGTGGTTGCCTGGAGACAACATTCCCCTTGTCAGCTGCTGCCTCGCGCGGCGGCGACGGGGCAACTGCTCAACCGACGGCGGTGGCCGGAGCTGATCACCGCCTCACGGCAGGAGGCATCCGCGTGCGAATGAGACGACCGAGCCGGATCGCGGCCGCGGTGGCGGGCGTGACGGCGCTCGCCTTCACGGTCTCGGCCCCGGCCGAGGCGAACGACCACGAGAACCTTCCCGGCGAGCCGACCATCACGTTGCCGATCAACGACAGCGCGGCGGGCGGCACCTACAACCAGGACTTCACCCGGGTCTACGCCAACACCACACCGGACGGCACCCCGGTCTACATCTACGTCCCCAAGGGCACCCCGCTCGACGGCACCGCGCCGGTCGGCGTGGCCAGCGTCGACCCGCAGTTCGACCACAACCCGGATGACGAGTTCGTCCCCTGCGCCACCGCGACGGCCGCGCAGTTCACCCTCACCCAGGCGGAGATCAACTACGTCGGCGACAAGCTCGCCGACCAGATTGTCGCCGTGGACGAGGAGCACTTCGGCCCGATGGACGCGGCCGACCCGGCCGAGCCGGCCAGCGACTCGCTCGTCATGATCATTTACAACATCCAGGACGACGCCTACTACGACTGCGCCGTTGGCTCGTACACGGCCGGCTACTTCGCGCCGGACTTCATCGACTCCAACGGCATGAACGTCATCGTGGTCGACGCCCTGGACTGGGCCAACCGGGTCGGCCCGAACGACTCGCCGTGGCGCGACGCCAACCCGGCCAACGACCGTCCGGAGCTGTACGAGGGCACCGTCGCGCACGAGCTGGAGCACCTGCTCCACAACTACAGCGACCCGGGTGAACTGTCCTGGGTCGACGAGGGCCTGGCCGACTTCGCCATCTTCCTCAACGGCCTCGACGCCGGCGGCTCGCACCTGAGCAACCACCAGGTCCTCTACGAGGAGACCTCGCTGACCCGGTGGGGTGGCACCCTCGCCAACTACGGCGCCGCGTTCACCTACTTCCAGTACCTCTGGGAGCAGGCGGGCGGCAACGGCGACGGCACCTACACGCCGGACAAGCAGTACGACGGCAGGGCCGGTGACCTGCTCATCAAGATGATCTTCGAGGAGCAGGCCGACGGCATGACCGGCGTGCAGAACGCCATCGACGACTTCAACGCGGCGACCGGCGCGAACCTGCGCAGCGCGGCCGACCTGTTCCGCGACTGGTCGGTGGCCGTCTACCTGGACGACGAGGACTCGCCGATCTACGACATCAAGGCGTTCAACTTCGGCGACCCCGCCGACACCTCGTGGACCATCGACATCGCCGACGACGTCATCTGGGCGGGTCGGGGCAGCTACAAGGGCGCCACGCCGGAGGCCAAGTGGGCGCGGCTGAAGAACCGCCCCGACACGACCGCCGTGCCGTTCGGCATGTCGGTCGAGCGGTTCCGCAACCCCGGCCCGACGGTGTCGCTGGCGTTCGACGGCGACGACGAGACGGTGATCGCGCCGCACACCGGCACCACCCACTGGTACGCCGGGTACGAGAGCCAGGACGACAACATCCTCGACGTCACCACGTCAGGCGCGGTCACCTCGCTGGACTTCTGGAGCTGGTACTTCATCGAGGAGGGCTGGGACTACGGCTTCGTCGAGGCGCTCGTCGGCGGCAACTGGGTGACGGTGCCGGTGCGCAACGACGCCGGGCAGGTCGTCACCACCGACGACGACCCGCACGGCAACAACGAGGAGGGCAACGGGATCACCGGCACCTCCGGCGGCGAGTACTTCGTCGACGACCCGGTCTACGTGCACCTCACCGCCGACCTGCCGGCCGGCGCCACGGATGTGCGGTTCCGGTACTCGACCGACGCCGCGTATCTGGACACCGGCTGGTTCGTCGACGACGTCCGGGTCAACGGCGCCGCCGCGACCCTGACCTCGGCCGCCGGCAACTGGGTGACCACCACCGGCGTGCAGGACAACAACTGGACGGTGCAGATCGTCAGCCACTGCGACCTCACGCCGGGCGTCACCTCGGCGGGGGAGACCACCGACGGCGCCGGCAACTGGGTCTACCGGTACACGGGCGACCAGTTCACCGCCAGTGGCCTGCGGACGAAGTGCGCCAACGGCAACCAGGACGACTTCGCCGTCCTGATCTCCAACCTGCCGACCGGTGACCTCACCTACCTGGACGCGGACTACACCTTCCGGGTGAGCAACACGGGCAACAAGAAGTAGCGCTTCCACCCCGTCGGGCCCGCGCCGCACCTCGGTGCGGGCCCGACGCCGCCCGGGGCCCGGCCTTCGAGCGGGACCGAGGTCAGGAGTCCCGGTAGAGCGGCAGGCCGAGGCTGGTGCGTACCTTGTCGGCCTGCGTGCCGCCGTCGTGCGCGGCGGCGGCCCGGATCTCGCGCATCAGCGCCGCGGCACTGCCGGCCTCGGCCGCGAGCCGCCAGTGCCGCAGCGCCACGTCGTTCTCCTTGAGCAGCGCGGCGACCGGGGCCTGCGCCACGGCCGGCCAGGCGGTGGCGCGGAGCTGCTCGGCGTGGGCGGCGTTGGTGCTGGCGACCTTCCCAGCCAGGCCCCGCACCGTCCGCCACGGGCGGCCCGCCTTCAGCGCCTCCTCCAGCTTCGTCAGCGCCGTGTTGTACGGCGCCACGATGGCCAGGTAGCGGCCCTTCGCCTCCTGCACTGTCAGCGGGGCCGGCGCGGTGGGTGAGGGGGTTGCCCAGGTCGGCAACGCGGTGGTCTCGGTGCCGCCGCCGCAACCGGCGAGCAGCAGCACCAGGGCCAGGGCAGCGGGCCAGCGACGCAAGGCGGTCTCCCATCAGGCGGGCGGGGCCACCGAGTCCAGAGGTGACCCGGCGGCCGCGCCGGCCGCCGACTATTCGGCGACCGGGAGCACGACCTCGTTACGGCGCAGGAACCAGGGCTTCCACGGCGGGTCGAAGCGCGCGTACCGGACGGCGCCGGTCGGGCGCAGGCCGGTAGCGGTGACCGCGCGGCCGAGGGCCTTGGCCCGCCGCTCGAACGCCCGCGCGGTCCACCGCCCGGAGAACCGCATCGCCGCGGCGAGCTGCGCGGGGACCTCCCGGGTGCGGACCAGCGGGTCCGTCGGCTCGGGCAGCGTGGCCGGGGTGAAGCCGGCCGGCATCACGAACCGCACCAGCCAGCTTCCCGGCCGGTCGCCCTCCTCCTGGAGGACGGGCGCCGTCATGGCGATCCGCTCCGCGCCGGCGGACCCCGGTGCCACCGCCGTGACCACCGGTACCGCCCGCCGGGACCGGTTCGCGCCGGAGAGGTACCGGGCCAGCGGCCGGAACGCCGCGTTGCCGGCCGACTCGAACGACCCTTCGACGCGCACCTCGGCGACCAGGTGGGCCGGGTAGCGGCGCAGCTCGAACCCCGGGTGGCGGGCCACCACGCGGTACGGCTGCCGCTCGGTCATCGCACCCTCCCCGGCTCGGCGGTCCCACCGCCGACGCTACCGCCGCACGCCGTCCCGGTCCGGCGGACCGGGGACCAGCCGCCTGCGCCAGCGCCTCCGCCAAGGGGATTGAACTGCTGCCGGCGCGGGGCCGTACCAGTGGTCGAGGATGTGGTGCGGCCGGTCCGCCGCACCGCTGCCGAACTGCGGGAGGCCTGCCGTGCGAGTTGGTGAGCAGTCGACGGATCCCATCGATCAGATCCTGGGCGAGGTGCCGGTGCCGGCATCGCTGACCCCCGAGGATGTCCGGCTCGCGGTCCGGGCGGTGGTGGTGCACGCCGCCGAGGAGTGGCCCGCCGGACCGAAGTGCCGCAACGACGGTGCCGCGTACCCCTGCCGGCTGCACCGGTGGGGGCGGCGGGTGCTGGAGGCCCACGGCCTCAACGAGCGCCAGATCGACGCCCTGGTACGCCACGGGAACCCCTTCGTGCACGTGCCCTTCCCGTTCGTGCTGTCCGGGCCTTCGGCCGGACGGCCCGCCCCCGGCCAGTCCCCGCGCGGCCCGGCCGGCCGGGTCGCCGCACCTCCGGTGCGGCCCGCTCTCCGGCCCGGCGGTACCGGTCGGCCGGTGGCGCCCCCCGCCACCCGGCCGCGCTGGCCCCGGGCGAGCTAGCGACCGTTCCGGGTCGCGGCGTGGCGCAGACACGCCGAGCCGGAATGGTCGCCCAACTCGGCCCGGGGCACGGGACGGCGGCCCGGTCGCGGGGAGCCCCCACCCCCGCGCCGGGCCGCCGTCGACGTCGGGTCAGCTCACCCCGCAGTCCGGGGCGGACCAGGTGGTGGTGTTCGACGACCGGTCCTGGTTGTTCTCCCGGCGCGAGTCCACGTGGACGTGGTCGTCGTGGCCCGGGTATCCGGGGCCGAAGAGGCCGCTGAAGCCGTGGTTGCGGGCCGACTTGGCCACCTGGCACAGCGACCGGCTGCGGGAGATCACGTCGGCCGCGGTGCCGTAGAGGTGCTGGCTGTCCGAGGCGCCGCCGACCTGCTGGTTGCAGGCGATGCTGCGGAAGGCGCTGTTGACGTAGAGCGGCTTGTCGCCGAGGCTGCGCCGCAGCGCCTCCAGCTTCCACATGGTGCGCAGCGCGTTCTCCCGGGTCGCGGTCGGCGAGAGCGGGCCCCCGCTCCACCCGCCCTTGCCGCAGCCGTTGTCGAGTTCGGTGTAGCTGAAGTGCTTCGGCGTGCAGTCGCCGTCCTGGAGATCGTAGATCTTGGCGAAGGTCTGTGGGCCGGCGACGCCGTCGGCCTGCAGCCCGTACGCGGACTGGAAGCGGCGCACCGCGGCCGCTGTCTCGGGGCCGTAGATCCCGTCGACCCGGACGATGTCCCGGTAAGCGGCCCAGCCGGCCACGCGGATCTGGAGTTGCCGCACGTCCTCGCCGGAGCGCCCCTGGTAGAGGTTCCGGGTCCAGGTGTAGCAGCTGTCAGCATGAGCCGGTGGCGCGGCGACGACCGTGGCGATGGCGGCCCCGGGCAGGGCCAGCGCGAACGCGACGGCCGCCCGCTTGAGCGTGTTGACGCGCACAGAGTTCCTCCCAGTGGAGAGCGTTGTGGGGTGGAAACGGGACATCGACCGGGACGTCCCGTCCCTTCCACCGTGACAGCCGGCCTGGCGATTCGTGGCGAATAACCGGAATTGCTCTCGCGTTAGGTCCTTGCTGGTATTGCCTGTGAATTGCGGTGAATTGCGAAACGCCCATTCCTGCCTGGACGAAGCCGGCGACGGCCGAACCGCACGACCGTGACGGAATCCGGCAACCCGCCACACCGAGGGTGATGTCGTCCTGTCACCCCGGCCCGGTAACGTCTGCCCCCGAGGCCGGGCGTGGCCTCCGGGGCGACCTTCGCGGGCGGGGGAGTGTGGGCGTTGGCGCGTGGTGGCGTCTTCTGCGTCGAGGGGCAGTGGCACCGGGACCTCAACGAGCGCGGCTCCGTGCTGCCCACCCTCGAACTGCTCGAACGGCTGGGCCGGATCCGTTTCATCCACAAGGACGCCGCCACCCGCGACGAGCTCTTCTACTTCCTCGACCGCTGGCTGCTCAAGCAGTACGCCGACTACCGGGTCGGCTTCTTCGCCATGCACGGCGAGCCGAGCCGGCTCTGCCTCACCGACTGGGACTCCGTCGAGCTGGCCGACGTCGCCGAGCGGATGGCCGGCCGCTGCGAGGGCCGCCGCCTCTACTTCGGCAGCTGCTCCGTGCTGCGCGCCTCCGACGCGGTGCTGCGCGACTTCCTCGACGTCACCGGGGCCGCGCTGGTCTGCGGCTTCACCCGCGAGGTGGACTGGGTCGAGTCGGCCGCCTTCGAGACCGTGCTGCTCGACGTGCTGGCCAACGGGCAGCGGCACAACGCCGCCGAGCTGCGGATGGGCTCGGCGCACTGGGCGCCGCTCGCCTCCTACCTCGGCTTCCGGGTGATCTACGCCAACGGCCGCGCCTGGCGGCCCAGCGCGCGGCCGCGCGTGCCGGAGCAGGCGTCCCCGCGCCGGGTCGCCGGCCGTCCCCGCTGAGGCCAACCCGGCCCGCCTGGTAGAACCGAGACATGGCACGCAGCATCGCGAGCAACACCCGCGTCGACCGGGACGCCCTCATTGAGTTCCTCCGTCCCCGGCACCGGGTGGTGCTCATGACCACCCGCGCCGACGGCCGGCCGCAGTCGTCCCCGGTCTCCTGCGGCGTCGACGCCGAGGGTCGCCTGGTCATCTCCACGTACCCGGAGCGGGCCAAGGTCACCAACATCCGCCGCGACCCCCGGGTCTCCGCGTGCGTGCTCTCCGACGACTGGAACGGGCCGTGGGTGCAGGTCGACGGCACCGCCGAGGTGCTCGACCTGCCCGAGGCGCTCGAACCACTGGTCGAGTACTTCCGCAGCATCTCCGGCGAGCATCCCGACTGGGACGAGTACCGCGCCGCCATGGTCAAGCAGGGCAAGTCGCTGATCCGCGTGACCATCGACAGCTGGGGACCGATCGCCACCGGCGGCTTCCCCGCCCGGCTGGCCGACTGACCTCAGTACGCCGCGGTGAAGCGGGCGTTGGCGAACCGCGGGTTCTCGATCTCGTCGACGATCGCCACCGCCAGGTCCTCGTAGGTGAGCACCGAGCGGCCCTGCGCGTCGGTGACCGGGTGGTCGGTGCCGGTGCGGTAGTGGCCGGTCCGCTCGCCCGGGTGGAACTCCAGCGGTGGCGGCGAGACGTAGGTCCAGGTCACCCCGTCGGCCGAGGAGCGGTAGAACTCCAGGGCGTCGGCCTGGCCCTCGGCCGAGTCCCGGTACTCCTCGGGGAAGTCCGGCTCGTCCAGGTAGCGGGTGCCCTTCGGGGTCAGCAACGTCGCCCCGCCGCCCACGTGGATCACCCGGGGCGGGGCGGGCAGCTCGCGCAGGGTGTCGACCAGCGTCCGCGCGGCGTCGCGCCACAGCTCGCGTTCGCCGCCGCCGATGGCCACCACGAACACGTCGGCGTCCCCGGCCAGCTCACGGACGCTCCGGCGCGAGGTCGCGTCACCGGTCACCGTGCGGACCCCGGGCGGCAGGTAGCTGGTCGCCTCCGGGCGGCGCACCGCCGCGGTGACCCGGTGCCCCCGCTCGGCCGCCTCGGCGGCGATCCGTGAGCCCGCGGTGCCGCCGGCGCCGAACACGACGATGTCGCTCATGCTCCCCAGGCTAGGGAGCCGGCTGCCCCGACCGGTGCCGTTCCGACGAACCGACCCGGGCCTCAGTCGATCAGAGCCGAGTAGACCAGCTGGCGCAGCTGCGGGCGGAGCGGGTAGGTGCTCGACGGCATGAGCTGGGTGAAGAGCAGTGCGGTGACCTCCTCCACCGGGTCCACCCAGAAGGCCGTGCTGGCCAGGCCGCCCCAGTAGTACTCGCCCACGCTGCTCGGCACCCGGGACGGCACCGGGTCGAGCACCACGGCGAAGCCCAGCCCGAAGCCGACCCCGTCGAGGATCGTCTCGGCGAAGCCCTCCGGGGAGAACGAGGCCAGGTCCCGGTTGCCGGGCAGGTGGTTGCGGGTCATGAAGCGCACCGTGCGGGGGCCGAGCAGGCGGACGCCGTCCAGCTCGCCGCCGCGCAGCAGGAACTGGGTGAACCGGTGGTAGTCAGCGGCCGTGGAGACCAGTCCGCCGCCGCCGGAGAGGCAGTCCGGCGCGCTGAGCGCGTAGCGCCCGATCGCGTCGGCGCGGACCGCCTGGCCGGTGGCCGGGTGGGGGGTGTAGAGCGCGGCGAGGCGCTTGGCGTCCGGCTCGTCGACCCACCAGCGGGTGTCGGTCATGCCCAGCGGCCGGAAGATCCGCTCGGCGAAGAACGTGTCCAGCGACTGCCCGGAGACCACCTCGACCAGCCGGCCCAGCACGTCGGTGGAGACGCCGTAGTTCCAGCTCGTGCCGGGCTGGAAGAGCAGCGGCAGTCGGGCCATCCCGCGGGTTGCCTCGGCCAGGTCCGCGCCGGCCGGCACGCCCAGGTCGAAGCCCGCCGCCCGGTAGAGGCCGTCGACCACGCTGACCTGGGCGAAGCCGTACGTCAGGCCGGCCGTGTGGGTGAGCAGGTGCCACACCCGGACGGGCTCGACCGCCGGCACCGTGTACGGCTTGAGCACCGAGCCCCGGTCGTAGACCCGGACGTCGGCGAACTCCGGCAGCCAGCGGCTGACCGGGTCGTTCAGCTCGAGCCGGCCCTCCTCCCAGAGCATCATGGCGGCGACCGAGGTGATCGGCTTGGTCATCGAGTAGATGCGCCAGAGGGTGTCCGGCTCGACCGGCGCGCCGGCCTCCCGGTCCCGCAGCCCGTACGTGGAGGAGTGGGCCACCTCGCCCCGGCGGGTGACGACGATCTGCCAGCCGGCGAGCCGGCCGTCGTCGACGTACCTGCCGAAGTGCTCGTCGATCCGCGCCAGCCGGGCGGGGTCGAAGCCGATGCGGTCCGGGTCGGTGCTCACTGCGACGCTCACGACGCCGAACCTACCGGCCGGTACGCCGGGCGGGAAGTGTCGGCCGGGCACACTACTCTCGGCCCCATGCCGGAGACCGTCGAGGACGTCACCTACCGCCACCAGGACTGGTACGCCGAGGAACTGGTCGACCGGCACTTCGTCCGGTGTGAGTTCTTCCACGTCGACCTCACCGAGGCGGTCAGCCAGGGCGCCACCTTCACCGAGTGCGTCTTCGGCAACGTGGCCCTCAACGCCTCCCGGCACACCGACTCCGCGTTCCACCGCTGCACCTTCAAGCGGTGCAACCTCTTCGAGGCCGAGTTCACCGGCTGCAAGCTGGTCGGCAGCACCTTCGAGCAGTGCGACCTGCGCCCGCTGCGGGTCGACGGCGGCGACTGGTCCTTCGTCGCCCTGCCCGGCGCCGACCTGCGCGGGGTGCGGATCACCGACGTGCGCATGCGCGAGGTCGACCTGACCGGCGCCGACCTGACCGGCGCGGTGCTCTCCGGCGTGGACCTCTCCGGCGCCCAGCTGCACGCCGCCAAGCTGATCCGGGCCGACCTGCGCGGCAGTGACCTGACCGCGCTCGACCCCACGGCGGTGGAGCGGGCCGGCGCGGTCGTCGACGCCGAGCAGGCCGTGGTGCTGGCGCAGGCGCTGGGCTTCGAGATCCGCTGACCCGCGCGGAAAGGCGCCGCGGGCTGTCAGGTTTCCCTGCCAGGCTGGCCCGCATGACCTGGTGGTCCGACCTGGTGGCGTCCGAACCCGACTTCGCGGCGCGGGTGCGCGCCCGCTTCGCCGTCCGTAAGCACGGCACGATGGCAACCCTGCGGCGGGACGGCTCGCCCCGGATCAGCGGCACGGAGTTCGACTTCGCCGACGACGGGCAGCTTCGGCTGGGCAGCATGGCGGGCGCGCTGAAGGCGCTCGACCTGCGCCGCGACCCGCGGGTGGCGCTGCACTGCCCGACGGAGGACACCCCGGAGGACGACCCGGCCTCCTGGGGCGGTGACGCGAAGATCGCCGGCCGGGCGCACGAGGAGCCGGCGGGCGAGGACGGCTCGCACCGGTTCCGCGTCGAGCTGACCGAGGTGGTGCTGACCCGGGTGGGCGACCCGCCGGACCACCTGGTGATCGAGAGCTGGCACCCCGACCGCGGCCTGCGGCGGCGCGAGCGCCGCTGACCGTCGTGTGTGGAGGATGGACAGGGTGCGTCGAACCGCCGTTGCTACCGATTGGTAACAAAGTGGAAACTGCCCCCCGCCGACATATGGCGCATCGCCGCCCATGATGGAAACGTGAACCGGCGGCCGGAGCGCGGCGGTGAGCGGAGGTTCGGTGGGGCAGCAGGACCACGGTCGGGTCGGCGACCGGACGTCGTACCCGCACGGGCCGACGCGGTCGGCGCTCCGCCGGCTGGCGCGGGCCCGGCAACGGCGGCGCTGGCTGCTGGAGGCGCTGGCGGCGTTCGCCTGCCTGACCGCGCTGGTGGCCTATCTCGGCAGCGAGCACCACGACGCGCCCCGTGAGGAGGGCGCCGTGCTGCCCGCCCCGCCGAGCGGCCGCCCCGTGCTGCCGCCCCCCGGCGGCGCGCAGGCCGGGGCCGTCACGCCGGGGCTGCGCCCCCGCCAGCGCCCACCCTCGCCCAGCCCGTCGCCGACCACGCCCGCGGTGCCGCCGACGTTGACCGTGAGCCAGGCCGAGGTGCCGGCGCGGGTCGACCTCAGCGCGGCGGGGCCGGTCGACTGGGTCCAGTGGGGGCTGCTCGGCGCCCGGACGCCGGTGCGCAAGCGGCACGGCTCCGGCGACATCCGCGACGAGGGCGGCCGGGGCGAGCGGCAGAGCTACAACAACAACCCGGAGGCGTACGCCTGGCACGACGGCGCGCCGGTCGCCTCGGCCGACGGCACCATGTCCGGCGTGTACACCTGCGACCGCGGCAGCGGGTTCACCCTGGCGGTGGCCGCCGACGGGCAGTTGCGCACCGTGCACCTCTACGCCGGGGTGTGGATGGCCCGCGGCCGCCTCGACCTGCGGATCTCCGGTGGCGGGCCGGCCAGCATGCTGCGTCTGGAGGACCCGCACACCGCGCGGACCGCCGATTTCACCATCCGGTTCCGCGCCGCGCCCGGCGCGAAGCTGCTGATGTCCTGGACGGTGGAGGAGTCCCTGGGGGACTGCGGCAACGTCAGCCTCCAGGCGGTCGCGCTGCGCTGACCGCCAATCACTCACGGGGACAGTTTGTCCGTCGCAGCCGGCGCGGGACGCCGTAGGTTTCCGATGTCCCCGTCCGACCATCCGCTGTGGAGGCTCGACCGATGAGCAGCAGGGCCCGCGTCGTCCGTTCCGTTCCGCCGTCCGACGGCGACGTGCTGCGGGAGATCCCGCTGCCGCCGTACGTGACCGGAGAGGACGCCCAGTTCGCGGTGCGGGCGGTGGTGGTGCACGCGCCACGGCGCTGGTCGGGCGGGACGATCTGCCGCAACGACGCCAGCCCCCACCCGTGCCGGCTGCACCGGTGGGGACGGCGCGTGCTCACGCTGCGCGGCCTGCCGCCGGCCGAGATCGACGCGCTGATCGAGCGCGGCGACCCCGCCGCCGAGCCGCGCCCGCCCCGGCCCGGCGCCTGAGCGGCCGGCCCGGGGCGGCCGCGGCTCAGCAGACGATCGGCTTCACCCAGGAACACTCCACGCCCTCGGGCACCCGCGGCGACTCCGGCGCCGTCGGCACCGCCAGCCGGGCCGTGGTCGCCCCCTTCTCGGTGTACGAGGCCAGCGCGATCGCGATCTGGTCCTCCAGCCCCTTGACCGACGAGGTCAGGTAGTTGTTGAGCACGATCGAGAAGGCCAGCACGTGCCCGTCGGCGTCGGTGGCGTAGCCGGAGAGGCTGGACGCGCCGGTCAGGCTGCCGGTCTTGGCGTGCACGTTGTCGGCCGCGGCGGTGCCGCGCATCCGGCTGCGCAGCGTGCCGCCGACGAACCGCTCCGGGTTGCCGGCCACCGGCAGGGCGGCGTACCAGGTGTCGAACCAGGGCTCGGCGCGGACCGCCGAGAGCAGCGCGGCGAACTGGGCGGGCGGGATCATGTTGCGCCGGGACAGCCCGGAGCCGTCGCGCTGGCGCAGCGTTCCGGTGTCCATTCCGGAGTCGCCGACGTACTCGCTGATCGCGGTCAGTCCGGCGCCCCAGGTGCCGGAGCCGGAGAGCACCCGGCCCAGTTCCTTCGTGAGCACCTCGGCGTGGCCGTTGTTGGAGAGCTTGAGGAACGGCACCATGAGGTCGGCCAGCGGCATCGAGTCGTGCCGGGCGACCGGCTCGGCGTTGTCCGGGGTGGCCTGGCCGAGCACGGTCCGGCCGAGGACCCGCACCCCGTGCCGCTGCAGCGCGGACCGGAAGATGTCGGCCGCGTACCCGGTCGGCTCCCAGACCGTCATCCAGTCGCTCTCCTCGGCCTGGCCGACCGCGATCTGGCCGGTGACCACGATGGTGTTGCCGCCGTGCTCGCGCTCGAAGGAGATCGTCGTCTCGCCCGTGGCGACCGTCTCGGCCCGGTTGTCGATCCGCAGCCAGCCATTGGCCGGCGTCATGGTGATTTTCGGCCGCGTGCCGGCCTGTCCGGCCGGCGCGGCGTGCACGATCACCGTGCCGGCGTCGTAGTCGGTGTTCGGCGCGACGGTCAGCGCGGAGACCTGCGCCGCGTAGTAGTAGGACTCGTCGTCCCAGGTCCAGTCCGGTCCGAGCCGGGTCCGGTCGTAGCGGGTGTCGTCGGCGACCAGGTTGCCGGTCACCACCCGTACGCCCGCGGCGGCCACCTCGGCGGCCAGCCGGTCGTAGTCCTCGGCCAGCATGGTGGGGTCGCCCCCGCCGCGCAGGTAGAGGTTGCCGGAGAGCACCCCGGCACGCCGTACGCCGTCGCCGGACACGTCGGTGGTGAACCGGTGCCCCGGGCCGAGCAGTTCCATGGCCGCCGTCGAGGTGAGCAGTTTCGTGTTCGAGGCGGGGACGAGCCGCCGTTCCCCGTTGCGGTCGTAGAGGGTCTGCCCGGTGGTGGTGTCGACGACGACCACGCCCGCCTGCGCCCCGGCCAGCCGGGAGTCGGCGAGGATCGCGTCGATGGTCGCGTGCAGCCGGGTCTGCGCCGGGGTGGGCGCTTCGGCCGTGGCGGTGGGCGCGCCGGCGGTGGCCGCGGTGGCGACCAGCGCCAGCACCGCGAGCGCCCGGGGGAAGAGACGACGATGCATGTGCCGATGCTGCCATGGAGCTTTCTTCCAGAGAAGACTTTCGTCCGAAAGTTATTGCCGAACGGGGGTCGAATCGGTTCCGTTACCCCTAATACGGCGGGAAAAACATTCGGCGGAGCGGCATCACCGGTTCGGTGTCGACTGACCCGGCTCTATTTGACGGATGCCCGGGCAGGGGGCACCGTAGGCCGTGAGGGGCCGTTCGACCTGCCCTGGTTTGCACGGCGAAGCCTGATTCGCCTTCCCCGGGCCCGACCGGCCGCACGGGCCGCGTCGACCGCCCGCGATTCCCGAACCAGCCCACGAGGAGTTCCGCCATGCTGACCATGACCGAAAACGCCATCCTGGTGATCCGCGACCTGGCCAACCAGCAGGACGTCGCCGAGGCCGGCGGGCTGCGCATCGCCGCCGACACCGACGCCGGTTCGCTCTCCATCGAGCTGGTCGAGCAGCCGATCCAGGGCGACCAGGTGGTGGACAACCAGGGTGCCCGGATCTTCCTCGACGCCGACGCCGCCGAACTGCTCAACGACACCTCCGTGGACGCGACGGTCGACGACGAGGGCATCGTCCAGTTCGGCTTCACCGAGAAGGAGTGACTCACCCGGCTCGGCGGGTCTCGCCGCCGCGCTGCGGCCGGCCGCCGCGCCCCCGCTCGGGGCTGTCCTGGTCGGCCCGCCACGGCCCGCCGCGCTGTTCGCGTTCCGGACGGAGCAGCGTGGCCAGCACGTGCGCCAGGTGGTGCGACGTGCTCCACGCGATCCAGTTCACCGGCGAGCCGGCGCCCGCACCACGGCGTGCCCGCCGCAGGATCTCGTGGTCGCCCCAGGAGAAACCCGCGCCCGCGGCCGGCCAGTGCGGGGCCGCGACGAGCGTGCGGCACAGGTCGGCGAAACGGTCGTCGCCCCGGCCGCCCCGGCGCGACCACCGGTAGACCCACCACGCCCCGGTCGTGGTGTAGCGCAGCGTCGGCAGCCGGTCGCCCGGCCCGTCCCCCGGGACCGCGCAGCTCACGCCGTAGTCGCCGTAGCCCAGACCGAGGTCGGCCAGGCGCTGCCAGAGCTGCCAGTCGAAGCGGTCGACGCGTACCGGCTCGTCGGTGGGCAGCCGGGCCAGCGTCGGCGGCATCCCGCCGGCCGCCACGCTCACCGAGCGCCAGGCGTGCCGCCGGGCCCACTCCGCCAGCCGCCGGACCCGGGGCTCGACCAGCCGGACATCGGCGGGGCAGCACACGTCCCCGGCGTCGACGAGCAGGTCGCACTGCTCCGGCACCAGCCGGGTCAGGCGCCACACCCGCTCCACCGCGGCCGTGGTGGCGTCCGGGCCGGCCCGGTCCTGCCCGGTCCGCAGCCGCACCACGGCCCGCCGCGCGTACGCCCGGGCGGCCGCGCCGTGCGCCACGAGCCTCCGGCTGCCCTCCGCGAGCCCGATCACCGGCACCAGCGGTACGCCCCAGCGGACCAGTTCGCTCTCCGGCGATTCGGGCAGCGCCGACACGTCGACGGCGGGGAGGAGCCCGGCCGGCAGCCGGCCGAGCAGGTCCACGGTGCACGGATCCACCGCGTGGACGTCGATGACCGGAGCGAGCAGCGGAGCGATGGCCTCGTCGAGATGGGCCAGCGCGTCCAGCTCACCCCGGCGACCGGCCAGTACAGGGCGGTAGACCGGTTCCGCCGCCCGACCCCCGTGGGCGGGCACCATACTTCAATGTAGCGACCCGATCGCGTTCCGCCACAGGACTTCCGGGCATCGTCGACGCACCGTCCGTCCCGGTGCCCGCACGGATCCGGGTCCGGGCGGAACCCCGTCCGCCCGGACCCGCGACCGGGTGCTCAGTCGTCGTCGCCGGACCGGTCACCGCCGTGGTCGTCGTACCGGTCGTCGCCGCGGCGTCCGTCGGCCGCGTGGCGGGCGCCGGCGGCCCTGCGCTCCACCTCGACCACGGCGCCGTCGGCCCGATCGACCTTGACCTCCCAGGTGAGGCCGTCGCGGGCGACCTTGACGCTCCACACCGGACGGCCGTGCTCCGTCTCGGCCTCGATCTCGACGATCCGGCCGCCGCCCAGCCGGGTCAGGGCCACCGTGCCGGCCTGCCGCCGGTCCACCGCGCCGTTCGGGCCGGGGGTGTCCGGGGCGGCGCCGGGTCGGGGGGCGCCGGTGGTCGCGGAGTCGTCCGGCCCGGGACTGTCGTCCGCCCCGCCGGGGTTGTCGTCCGGGGTCGCGCCCGCCGTCTCCGGGCCGTCGTCGGAGGTCACGGCGGCCGGCACGGGCGCCGGAGCCGACCCGCCGGCCGTGGTCACGCCGACCGCCGCGCCGGTGACCGCCAGCACCGCCGCCCCGCCGATCGCCGCCAGCGCCAGGGAAGTTCGTCGCATCGTCTCCACCTCTCCTCGGTTGTGTGTCGAGGATCGGTCGGGGACGGCTAGCGGCGGGCTACCCGAGGTCTAAGCGCGGGTTAATGCCGCGCGGGCCCGAGCCGTAGCGTCACCGCCGCACCGCCCTCGCGACCGCTGTCCAGCTCCAGCCGGCCGCCGCCGGCCCGGGCGGCCCGGTCGGCGATGTCCAGGCCGAGCCCCGTCGATCCGGCCCGGCTGGCGCCCCGCCGCACCGGCCCGGGCGGCAGGCCCGGGCCGGCGTCCGCCACGGTCAACGCCACCTGCCCGGCGTCGGAGGCGAGCCGGACGGTGAACGGCGTGCCGTCCGGCGTGTGTGCGAACACGTTGCCCAGCAGGGCGTCCACGGCAGCCGCCAGCTCGTCGCCGGCCACCGGCACCGGCAGCGGCCCGGGCGCGAGGTCGAGCGTCACGCTCCGGCCGGTGTCCTCGGCGAGGACCGACCAGAACGCCACCCGCTCGCCGACGACCGCCGCCGCGTCGCAGCGACCACCCTCCGCCGCCGCACTGCGCCAGCGGGCCTGCCGGATGACGCCGGTGACCGCCCGTTCCAGGCCGTCCACGGCGGTGGTCAGCCGCGCCGCGTCGTCCGGGTCGCGCAGCGACTCGGCCTCCAGCCGCAGCACGGTCAGCGGGGTGCGCAGCCGGTGCGACAGGTCGGCCACCTGTTCGCGCTCCTCGCGCAGCAGCACCTGGATCCGCTCGGCCAGGTGGTTCAGCGCGCCCGCGACCTCCCGCAGCTCGGCCGGTCCGGCCGGGTCGACCCGGGCGTCCAGCTCGGCGTTGGCGAGCCGGTGGGAGACCGCGCCGAGGTCGGCCATCGGCCGGACCAGGCCGCGGGCCAACCGATCGGCGACGGCCAGACCGACCAGCACCAGCAGCGCGCCGAGCAGCGCCAGCACGAGCCAGGCCCGGGTCACCCCGGCGGTCAGCTCCGCGCGGGGGACGACCGTGCGGATCACCGCGGTCCCGTCCGGCCGGCCCTGGACCGCGATGACCACCTCCCGGCCGGCGGCCGACTCGACGGTGAGGCTCTGCCCCCGCGCCGCCAGGGCCACGGCCGGGGTACGCGGCACCCGCGCGCCGAGCACGCTGCCGTCCGGCAGGAAGACGCTCACCTCGCGGCCCGAGTCGGCGGCGAGCTGCTCGACGGTCAGCCGGACGGTGTCCGGCCCTGCCGTGCCCACCACCGGGACGAGGCCCTGCGCGTCGGCGGTGGCCCGCACGGTGGCCCGGTCGGCGGCGACGGTGCGCACCAGCACGGCCAGCGGCACCAGGAACGCGACCAGGACGAGCACCGCGACCGCGGCGACCAGCAGCGCCAGCCGCCCCCTCACCGGGCGCTCCCCGGGGCGTCCAACCGCACCCCGACTCCCCGCACGGTGTGCAGGTAGCGCGGATCCTGGGCGCTCTCCCCGAGCTTGCGCCGCAGCCAGGACAGGTGCACGTCGACGGTCTTGTCCGCCCCGCCGTACGGGATCCGCCAGACCTCGGTGAGCAGCTCGCGTTTGGTCACCACCTGCCCGGGCCGGCCGGCGAGATGGTGCAGCAGGTCGAACTCGCGGGGGGTCAACTCGACCGGCGCGCCGTCCAGGGTGACCTGCCGGGCCCGCGGGTCGATCCGCAGCCCACCGACCACGAGCACCGGGTCCGTCGCGGGGTCGCCGGCCGAGCGGCGCAGCACGGCCCGGGCACGCGCGTCCAGCTGCGCCGCGGTGAACGGCTTGACCAGGTAGTCGTCGGCTCCGGCGTCGAGCATCCGGACGATCTCCGCCTCGTCGTCGCGGGCGGTGGCCACGATGACCGGCACCGAGCTGACCGCGCGCAGCATCCGCAGCAGCTCGCCACCGTCCAGATCGGGCAGTCCGAGGTCGAGCACGACGAGGTCGGGCCGGTCGTCGAGCGCGTCGCGCAGCCCGTCCAGCGCGGTCGAGGCGGCGGCGACGGCGTGCCCGCGCTCCCGCAGGGCCCGGAGCAACGGCGTACGGATGGTCAGGTCGTCCTCGATGAGCAGCAGCCGAGCCACGGTTCGCAGGCTAGCCCCTGCCGCCGCCCGGACCCGCCCCCGTTAACCGAGCCTTAGCGTTGCCCCGAGCCGGGCTCAACCTCGGATCGGGCAGACTCGGCACATGGGCCGTCGTCCGCTTCTCGCCGCCGCCGGTTGGCTGGCCACCACCGTCGCCGCGACCCTGGTCGGGCTGGCCGCGATCCAGCTGGTCGGTGCGGGCATCACCGGCACCCCCGGCGGCGTACGCGACGAGCGGGAGGTCGCCCGCGCGCTCGCCTCGCCCGCGCCGGTGACCACGACGCCGGGCCCGGAACCCACGGCGGGCGCAACCACGACCGTCACCACGGCGAGCCGACCGCCGGCCACGGGCGGGGGCCGGCGCGGCTTCGTCACGGGCGGGGGCACCGCGGTCGCCGAGTGCGGGCGGGCCGGCGTACGCCTGGTCTCCTGGTCCCCGGCGCAGGGCTACCGGGTGAAGGACTACGACCGGGGGCCGGACGATCACGTCGAGGTGCGCTTCGTCGGCCCCGAGGGGGAGCACGAACTCCGCCTGCGGTGCCACGGCGGTGAGCCCATCGCGGCTCCGCATGACTGAATATTCGCAGCTCAGAGAGGCTGACTGTCCTTGATCGGACAGTGCTGTGGCTGGTTGGCGGGCGGTGGGCCGGCATAGCTTCGGGAACACGGAGGGTGATCGCCGTCGATCTCCGCCGCCGTGTACGCCTCGCCGCCGCCGCCGCACCGGCGGCAGAGAGGACCGCCATGTCCAGCTCCAGATCGAGGAGGGAAGCGGTCGGCCAGCCCGCCCCCGACGCGGAGGAGGCCGCCCGCGCCGACACCGAGATCAACTCGTGCACGGGGGCCGGGCTGCCGGCCAGCGCCCGCGTGCTGTTCGCCGTGGTCGACGCGAACGGCAGCCTGGTTCGTGGGCTCGGCGCCACCTCGGCCACCCGGCTGGCCGCCGGGATGTACCAGGTCGCCTTCGACCAGGACGTCGCCCGCGCCGCCTACGTCGGCACCGTGGGTCCCGCCGCCGGCGGGCTGGCCCCGCAGGGGTCCATCACGGTGGCGGCCCGAACCGGCATCCCGAACGCCGTCTTCGTCGAGACGTACGCGGCGAGCGGCCACACCGACCGTCCGTTCCACCTGGCCGTGCTCGCCTGACCGGCGCGGGGCGGCGCCGGGCGTACGTCCTGTGGCAGCATCGCGCGGTGCGTCCCCACCGCCTGCTCGTCGCGGCCGCGGCCCTCCTGGCCGTCGCCCACCTGGTCGGGCGCGCGTACGCCCAGCCACTGCTGCCCGCCGCGCAGGCACTGGCCTGGTGCGCCCTGGCCGGCGCCGCGCTGACCGCGCCCGAACCACCTCCCCGCGCCCGGTACGCGCTGGCGGTGGCCGCGGCCGCCGTCGCGGTAGCGACCCTGCCCCTGCACGGTGAGCCGCAGTTCGGCTGGGCGGTGGCGCCCCCGGTCGAGCCGGGATGGACCGCCGGACAGGCCCTGCGAGGCGTGGCCGGGATCGGGCTAGCGGTGGCCGTCGCCGCGCTGCCGAGGCGGGCGCCGGACCGGCGTCGCACGGCGACCGCCCTGGTGCTGGCCGTGCTGGCCGCCCTGCTCGCCGTGTTCCGGGACAGCCCAGCCTTCCTGCCCCCGTACGCGCTGCCGCCCGACCCGGCCGACGTGCTGCCGGCGTACCTCGTGCTGGTGGCCCTCGCCCTGGTGGCCCTGGTCCGGTCGGGGTCGGTGCCCGTGGCCCTGGGCCTGGGCCTGGCGGCGGTGGCCGCGCTCGGTGTGCTGCCGCCGGTCTGGTCGGCGGGCGGCTCCCAGGCGGGCCTGACCTTCTACAGCGCGGAGGAGTACCACGTCCGGGTGACCGGGGGCGGCGTCTGGGCCGACCTGCTGGGCTTCCTGGCGGCGGCGTTCGTGCTGGCCGGCTGCCGGTGGGCGGAACAGGTGCGCACACGAGCGCACGGCGCCGCCCGACCTGGGTCGTAACGTCGCCGCGCTCTGGCCGTCTCCCACCATCGCAGCCGTACGGCGGTACGACAGCAGGGACCTGGCTCGACCGGCCAGCGTGCACCGGTCTCGGAGCAGCAGATGCCCGCCCAGAGGGGATCCAAACCCGGCGCAGGTGGGGAATTCCACCATTTGCGAGTCCCGGCGTGAGCGGCGCGGGGACCGGGTATGTGCGGGCCATGGAGCATTTCACGATCGCGACCGTCGCCGAGAAGAGTCCCGACTTTCGCCGCGTGCTCTGGACCGGGGAGCACACCCAACTGGTGATCATGACGATCCCGGCGGGCGGCGAGATCGGCGAGGAGGTCCACGAGGGCATCGACCAGATCCTCACCTTCGTCAGCGGCACCGGCGAGGCGCGGGTGGCCGGGGAGAAGAAGGAGGTCGTGGCGGGCGACCTCGTGGTCGTACCGGCCGGCACGAAGCACAACTTCGTCAACACCGGCCCCAACCCGCTCGTGCTGTACACGGTGTACGGCCCGCCGGAGCACGCCGACGGCGCGGTGCACCGGACCAAGGAGGAGGCCGACGCGGCCGAGGCCGCCGGCGAGGACGAGCCGCCCACCTCCTGACCGCGCCGATCCGCTCCCGCGCTCCACCATCAACGGATGGTGGAGCGCGAGTCGTTTGAGCTCGCGGGCTCCCCGTTCGCGGGAGCCCGCGTCACACCGTCGGCACGCCGGAGACGTCCACCGTCTCCGGATACTTCAGGCCCGCGCCGGTGTTGAGCACCACCACCCGCTCGCCCGGCCGGATCCAGCCACCGGCCCGCAGGTGCCGGGCGGCGGTCAGGCAGGCCGCCCCCTCGGGGCAGAGCAGCAGCCCCTCCCGGGCGGCGAAGTCGCGCAGGTCGGTGAGGATCTCCTCGTCGTCCACGGCGATCGCGGTGCCGCTGCTCTCCCGCAGCGCGGCCAGGATCAGCTCGTCACCGAGCGGAGCGGGCACCGTGATGCCGAACGCCAGGGTGTGCGCGTCCGCCCACGGCGTGGCCCGGGCTTCGCCCGCTGCGAACGCCCGGACGATCGGCGCGCAGCCGGTGGACTGGACCGCCACGAGGCGGGGCAGCCGATCCTCCACCCAGCCCAGCTCGCGCAGCTCGTGCAGCGCCTTGTGGATGCCGATCAGCCCGACCCCGCCGCCGGTCGGATAGATGATCACGTCGGGCACCTGCCAGCCGAGCTGCTCGACGATCTCGTACCCCATGGTCTTCTTGCCCTCCAGGCGGTACGGCTCGCGCAGCGTGCCGGCGTCGAAGATCCGCCCGCCCGACTCGGCGACGAGCCCGGCCACCCACCGGCCGGCGTCGCTGATCAGACCGTCGACCAGTCGCAGGTCCGCCCCGGCGGCGACGCACTCCCGCCGGCAGATGGTCGGCGCGTCCAGCGGCATGGCGATGGTCGCGCCCATCCCGGCCCGGGCCGCGTACGTCGCCCAGGCCGCCCCCGCGTTGCCGTTCGTCGGCATGGCGATCCGCTCGACGCCCAGCTCCCGGGCCCGGCTCACGCCCACCGCCGCGCCCCGGGCCTTGAACGACCCGGTCGGGGTCAGTCCCTCGTCCTTCACGATCAGGTCCGGGATGCCGATCTCCTGCCCGTACGCCGGGGCGCGCAGCAGCGGCGTCCAGCCCTCGCCCAGCGTGGTGACGAAGCGGGGATCGGCCACCGGCAGCAGCTCCCGGTAGCGCCACAGGTCGGCCGGGCGCAGCCCGAACTGCTCGGGGGTGACCGAGGCGGCCACCGCGGCGAGGTCGTAGCGGGCCAGCAGCGGGGAGCCGCACGCGCACAGATTCTGCAACTTGTCGGCCGGGTGCCGCTCGTCGCAGCGCGGGCACTCCAGGTGCGTCAGGTGCACGGTGCTCCTCAGCTCGGGTGGAGGCTCAGCCAGTGCCGGCTGCGCCGACCCGGCTCGTAGGGGGAGTCCAGCCGCTTGGCCACGACCCCCGGGAGCCCCTGCTCGCGGGCGGTCCGCAGGGCGTCCGCGCCGACCCCCGGGAACCACGGCGGAGTCTGCCAGTGCGGACCGGTCAGCGCCAGACCGTCGAGCAGCTCCCGGCGCTGCGCGTACGGCAGGTCGAGGCTGCTCACGCCCTCCAGCCAGAGCAGGTCGACGGCGAGGAACTGACCGTCGCGCTTGCTGGGCGGCTTGACCCGCCCGCCCGGGTCGATCCGGACCAGCACGCCGTCCAGCACCGCCTCGACCGGGGCCAACTCCTCGGCCATGGCCCGCAACCACGGGTACGCCCCGGCGACGTCCTCGTCCGAGGAATCGAGCAGCCGCAGCCGGCCACCCGAGACGTACGCCATCGCCCGCACACCGTCCCAGCGCAGCTCGTACCCCCAGGCGGCCTCGTCCTTCGGCAGTCCCTTGCCGGGCGTGGTGTGCATGGGCCGGACCAGCTCCGGCATCGGCGTCCAGCCCTCCGGGGCCGGGTCGGTGCGGCGGACCATCCAGTCCCGGCCCCGGCCGCCGGTGGCGAAGAGGACGTAGCGCCCCTTCGTCCGCCGGCCGTCCAGGACCACGATGACCTCGTCGTCGCGCCACTTCTCCAGGCGGTAGGTGCCGGTGTCGTGGACGGTCATCCGCCCGCCGCCGTACTCGCCGGCCGGGATCTCGCCGTGGAAGGTGAGGTACTCCATCGGATGGTCCTCGGTGTGCACGGCGAGGTGGTTGCGGCCCGGGTCGCGGGGCAGGCCGCGCGGCACCGCCCAGGAGGCCAGCACGCCGTCGTGCTCCAGGCGCAGGTCCCAGTGCAGGCTCCGGGCGTGGTGCTGCTGGATCACGAACCGGGGCTTGCGCCGCGCGGCCCGCTTCCGCTCCGCGGTCCGTTCCGGCACCGGCTCCGGGGTACGCGCCGCGTCCCGTTTCCGCCGGTACTCCTCCAGCCGGTCAGCCACCCCCGCATTCTCCGGCAGGTCCGGCCCGATCGCCCGGTTCCTGCCGCTTCTGTCCAGTTCGGCCGCCGCTCGGCGGGTCGCCGGCATGGCGGCGGCGATCACGGGTAGAAGCGTCGGTATGGACCTCGACCAGCCCACCGTCCTGCTCCCCGGCGACGTCCGGATGCCGCTGCTCGGCTTCGGCACCTGGCAGGCCACCGGCGAGGCCGGGTACGACGCCGTGCTCGCCGCCCTCGACGCCGGTTACCGACACATCGACACCGCCACGATGTACGGCAACGAGAAGGAGGTCGGCCGGGCGGTGAAGGAGAGTGGGCTGCGCCGCGAGGACCTCTTCATCACCACGAAGCTGCCGCCGGACCGGGTGGGCCGGGAGCGGGAGACCATCGAGGCGAGCCTGGCCGCCCTGGACACCGACCACGTCGACCTGTGGCTGATCCACTGGCCGCCGTCCGCGCCCGGTGACAGCATCCCGGTCTGGCGTGAGCTGCTCGCCGCCCGCGACGAGAACCTGACCCGCGCCGTCGGGGTGAGCAACTACAGCATCAGCCAGATCGACGAGCTGATCCAGGCCACCGAGGAGACCCCGGCGGTCAACCAGATCCGCTGGAGCCCGTCCCTGTACGACCGTCAGGTGCACGCCGCGCACCGGGACCGGGGCGTGGTGCTGGAGGGCTACAGCCCGTTCAAGACCAGCGACCTCTCCGATCCCGTGCTGGTCCGGATCGCCCAGGCGCACGATGTCTCGCCGGCCCAGGTGGTGCTGCGCTGGCACATCGACCACGAGATCGTGGTCATCCCGAAGTCGGTCACCCCGGACCGGATCCGGGCAAACGCCGACGTGTTCGGCTTCTCGCTCACCGCCGAGGAGATGCGCGACATCGACGCCCTCGGCCACTGAGGTCCGAGCCTGAGGCGGGGCGCGGCCCGTGCGGACCGCGCCCCGGGATCAGGCGGGCGTCACGCCCTGGTGCAGGTGGCGCCGTTGAGGGTGAAGCTGGACGGCGTGGAGAACGCGCCGTTCAGCGTCGCCTGGTAGCCGAAGCTCGTCGAGGCTCCGGGCGCCAGCGTGCCGTTGTAGCTCAGGTTGCGCGCGGTCACCGCGGACCCGCTCTGTGTCACGGTGGCGTTCCACGAGCCGGTGATGGTCTGCCCCGACGGCAGGTTGTAGTTCAGGGTCCAGCCGTTGACGGTGCTGGAGCCGGTGTTGGTGATCGTCACGTCGGCGGTGAAGCCGTTGTTCCAGACGTTGGTGGTGTACTTCACCGAGCAGGCGGCGTTGCCCGGCGGCGGGGTGGTGGCCGGCGGCGGCGTGGTGGCCGGCGGCGGCGTGGTGCCGCCGGTGTTGACGCTCTGCGAGAAGGAGTTGACCGCCAGGCCGACGCCGCCCTGCCACGGCTCGAAGCCGGCCTGGATGCTGGTCAGGTACCAGTCGCTGGTGATCGCGCCGCGGTTCTTCGTGTCGTTGATGAACGCCATGGCGTCGAAGCTCAGGCTGGGAATCGCCGACGGGGCCACGTACGAGATGACGTTGTTCGAGCCGTTGCTGCCCCGCCAGACCTCCCAGGTCCGGCCCGCGATGCTGGCGTTGCCGACGGGCGAGCCGATGGGCTGGATGGGGCCCTGCCGGTTGAGCCAGATCATGATCTCCATCTGGTTCACGCCGTCCTTCTTCGGGGACGGGTCGAGCCAGATGTCGTACGCGGCGTCGTAGATGGCGCCGCTGACGTAGTTGTAGCTGATGCTGGCCGGCGCGCTGCTGATGTTCTTCACCTGCACCGGCAGGTTGGTGCCGGGTGAGCAGTTCGTGTAGTGGCAGCCCACGAAGATCGACGGGTACGACACCGGCGCGCCGCTGGTCGATCCGACGCCGTCCTGGCGGGTGATCGAGAAGCCGGTGGAGGTCACGTTGATGCACTGCTGGGCGCTGGTGCCCCAGCGATTGTTCTGCACGACGTACTTCCCGCCGATGGTGGTCGACCCGTACTGCTCGCAGATCTGGGTGTCGGCCGAGGCGGTGCCGCCGAGCGCGACGGCGACGATCGCGCCGGCGGCCAACAGGCCGGCCGCCGCGAGGGCTCTCAATGGACGCTTCATGATGCTCCGATTCGTGGTGGCGGGTGGGTCCGGGAGCGCTCCCACACTTAGACCAACACATTTACATGCCTGAAACTGCGGCGCAACCGCACCGACCGTCTCGATAGTTCCGGCCACGGTCTGTGAACTTCTGATGTCGTTCTGTCGTGGCGGTCGCACGGCGGTTCCTCCGGTCGGGGCGGGATTCCCGCCGGTGGGAGGGCTCCCGGCCGCTGACCGGGCCGTGACGCCAGGGCCGATGGGCACTTCCGCCGGTTGGTTGCGGCGAGTAATGTCTTGCCTCCAACGCGTTCCGATCCCCTCCGGAGGCGTACCCCACGATGGGTGGTTCCCCCCTGCGCATCCTCGTCGTCGGCGCGGGCATCGCCGGTCTCGCCGTGGCCCGGGCGCTGCGCCTCGCGGGGTTCCGCCCCGACGTGACCGAGAAGCTGCCGCCGACCGAGCGTGCCGACATCGGCCTCTACCTGCCGGGCAACGCGGCCCGCGCGCTGCGCCGGCTCGACCTGGACGGCCCTGTACGCCCCCTCGGCCAGGTCATCCACCGGCAGCGCTTCCTGGACGCCACCGGCGCGCCGCTCTGCGAGGTCGACCTCGACGGGCTCTGGGCCGGGGTGGGGGAGTGCCGGGCGCTGCCCCGCGCCGAGCTGCACCGCGTGCTGCTCACCGGGGCCGGCGGCGCCGTCCGGCACGGGGCCGAGGTCAGCACCGTCGATCCGCTGCCCGGCGGCGTCGCGGTCGGCTTCACCGACGGCACCAGCGGGGAGTACGACCTCGTCATCGGCGCCGACGGCCCCCGCTCGGCGGTGCGTACCCTGGCCGCGCTCGGTGGCCCGCCCCGCCCCGCCGGCCAGGTGGTCTACCGCAGCGTGGTGCGCGGCGGCCCCCGGGTGGCCGACTGGACCGCCCTGCTCGGCCAGCGCGCCGGCTTCCTCGTGGTGCCGCTCGGCGCCGGCCGGCTGCACTGCTACGCCGACGAGGCCGGCACCAGCCTGCCGGCCGACCCGCTCGCCCGGCTGCACGAGCTGTTCGGCGACTACGGCGGCCCGGTCCCCGAGGTGCTCGCCGCGCTGGAGACGGTGGACGTGGAGCTCACCACGGAGGTCGAGCTGGGGCGCTGGTTCCACGGCCGGGTGCTGCTCGTCGGTGACGCGGCTCACGCCACCGCGCCGACGCTCTCCCAGGGCGCCGCCATGGCGCTGGAGGACGCCGTGGTGCTCGCCGAGTCGCTGCGGGCGGCCGGCAGCGTCGAGGCCGCGCTCATCGCGTACGAGAGTCGCCGCCGCCCGCGTACCCGCTGGGTGCGGGACCGGACCCGGGACCGCAACCGCACCCGCGACGTGCCGCCGGCGCTGCGCGACCCGTTGCTGCGCGGACGTGGCGGGCGGATCTTCCAGGAGCACTACCGGCTACTCACCGGCCCGCTCTGACGGGCCGAAGATCGTAGCCGCCCACCCCACGCGGCGGGGCCCACTACCGGGGACTATCCTCCTTGCGGATGACGGCTGCGCAGATGAACAGCGCGCCGAGCGGGACAACCCAGAACCGGAGGCCACTCGTGACCACCGTCGCACCCAAGCCGGTCGTGACCCGGCCCTGGCCGGTCCGCGAGCCGGTCAAGGGGTCGGCCCTCGCGCGGCTGCTGCGCACCACGGACGCGAAGCAGATCGGGATCATGTACATGGTCACCGCGTTCGCGTTCTTCATGATCGGTGGCCTCATGGCCCTGATCATGCGCGCCGAGCTGGCGCGGCCGGGCCTGCAGTTCCTGTCGCCCGAGCAGTACAACCAGCTCTTCACCATGCACGGCACGATCATGCTGCTGTTCTTCGCGACGCCGATCGTGTTCGCCTTCGCGAACTACGTGGTGCCGCTGCAGATCGGCGCGCCCGACGTGTCGTTCCCCCGACTGAACGCGTTCGCCTACTGGCTGTACCTGTTCGGCGGCACCATGGCCACGGCCGGCTTCATCACCCCGGGCGGTGCGGCCGACTTCGGCTGGACGGCGTACACGCCGCTGAGCACCGCCGAGCACGCGCCGGGCGTCGGCGCGAACATGTGGGTCGTCGGCCTGGCCATCTCCGGTCTGGGCACGATCCTCGGCGCGGTCAACCTGATCACCACGATCCTGACCCTGCGCGCGCCCGGCATGACCATGTTCCGGATGCCGATCTTCACCTGGAACATGCTGGTCACCAGCCTGCTGGCGATCCTGGTCTTCCCGCTGCTGGCCGCCGCGCTCTTCGCGCTTGCCGCGGACCGCCTGATCGGCGCCCACGTGTACGACCCCGCCACCGGCGGCCCGATGCTCTGGCAGCACCTGTTCTGGTTCTTCGGGCACCCCGAGGTCTACATCATCGCGCTGCCGTTCTTCGGCATCATCACCGAGATCATCCCGGTCTTCTCCCGGAAGCCGATCTTCGGTTACAAGGGCCTGGTCGCCGCGACCATCGCCATCGCCGCCCTGTCGATGAGCGTGTGGGCGCACCACATGTTCGCCACCGGCCAGGTGCTGCTGCCGTTCTTCAGCTTCCTCAGCTACCTGATCGCCGTGCCGACCGGTATGAAGTTCTTCAACTGGATCGGCACCATGTGGCGGGGCCAGATCACCTTCGAGACGCCGATGCTCTTCGCGGTCGGCTTCCTGGTGACCTTCCTCTTCGGTGGCCTGACCGGTGTGCTGCTGGCCAGCCCGCCGCTGGACTTCCACCTGCACGACTCGTACTTCGTGGTGGCGCACTTCCACTACGTGCTCTTCGGCACCATCGTGTTCGCCGTCTTCGGCGGCATCTACTTCTGGTTCCCGAAGATGTTCGGCCGGATGCTCGACGAGCGGCTCGGCAAGATCCACTTCTGGCTGACGATGATCGGCTTCCACACCACCTTCCTGGTGCAGCACTGGCTCGGCGCCGAGGGCATGCCCCGCCGGTACGTCGACTACCTGCCCGGTGACGGCTTCACCTTCCTGAACACGCTGTCCACGATCGGCGCGTTCATCACCGGTATCTCGACCCTGCCGTTCATCTGGAACTGCTGGAAGTCGTACAAGACCGGTCCGGTGGTGGAGGTCGACGACCCGTGGGGCCACGGCAACTCGCTCGAGTGGGCCACCAGCTCGCCGCCCCCGCTGCGGAACTTCGACCGGATGCCGCGGATCCGCTCCGAGCGGCCGGCGTTCGACCTCAAGTTCCCCGAGCTGGCCGCCGGCACCACCCTGGCCGGCCCGCCGGAGGGCGGCGCCAAGCCGCTGACCAGCGAGTCCGACGGTGGCGCCAGCTACCGCGAGGACACCGAGGGCCGGCTCGACAAGAGCTGACCCCGCCAGAACAAACGACGGGCGCCGCACCCACCGGGGGCGGCGCCCGTCGCCGTGTCCGGCCCGGTGATCACCGGCGTGCCTCCCGTCGGCGTATCCTCCGGCCTCGTGGACAACGACAAGGGAGCTGACCCGACCCCGCCGCCCAGCTGGCCCCCCGGTCTGATCGACGCCGTGGCCGCCTGGATCGCCGCCGAACTCGGCGAGCCCGCGCCCGTGCGCCACCCGGCCTGTCGCCCTCTGCCGACCAGCCGGCGTCGCCGCCCTGACCGGCCCGCCTGATTGACGAACGAAGCCCCCGTCGCCGGACCGCGCCCGGCTGAGGGGGCTTTCGTCGTCCCTCACACGAGGGCGAGGCGGCTCAGGGGAGGGCGGGAGCGAGTTCGGGCTCGGGGTCCATGGTGGCAGCCGTGGTGCGGCGGTGGCGGAGCTCGAGCGGGAGGACGGCCAGGGCGACCAGCACGCCGATCGCGCCCGTGACCGCGAAGCCCCAGGCCGGCGCCGAGGCGTCGATCACCGCGCCGGCCAGCGGCGCGCCCAGCGCGATGCCGACGGTGACGGCCGAGCCGTGCAGGCCCATGGCCTCGCCGCGTACGCCCGCCGGGGCGAGCCGGCTCACCGCGTCCGAGGTCGAGGCGATGGACGGCGCGCAGAGCGCCCCCGCCGGGACGAGTGCCAGGCAGAGCAGCCACCAGTGCGCGCCGCCCAGCCCGACCGGGATGGTGGTCAGGCTCAGCGCCGCCACCAGGACCAGCGGGGAGAGCGAGCGGGTCACCGCCCCGTACGCGAAGCCGCCCACCAGCGAGGCGACTGCCCACATGGCCAGGACGGCGCCGGTCCAGCCGACCTCGCCGCCCTCGCGCAGCACGGCGACCACCGCGACGTCGGTGCCGCCGAGCACGAGGGTGGCGGCCAGGCTGACCGCCAGCACGGCGAGCAGCCGGGGGGTGAGCCACTCCCGGCGGGGCACCTTGCGGGCCGGGCCGGCCGGCTCGTCGGCGGCGCGGGTGGGCGGATCGAGCAGCCAGAAGCAGACCCCGGAGGCGACGATCCCGGCGCCGACCGCCCACATGGTGAGCCGGGGCGACACGGCGGCGGCCATGGCCACGGCCAGCGCGGGGCCGACCATGAACGACAGCTCCACCGACATCGAGTCGAGGGCGTACGCGGGGCGGCGTCGCTCGGCCGGCACCAGCGCGGCTACCGACTGGCGGACCACCGAGAAGACCGGCAGCGCGAGCAGGCCGGCCAGGAACGCGGTGGGCAGCAGCACGGGGTACGACAGGGTCGGCGCGCACGCCCAGAAGACGCCCTCGGCGACCGTGGTGAGCAGCAGCACCGGGCGCAGCCCGCGCCGGTCGACCAGCCGGCCGAGCAGCGGGGAGCCGAGCGCGGCCCCGACGGTGGACGCGGCGCCCACCAGCCCGGCCGCGCCGTAGCCGCGACCGAGGTCGAGCACGACGTGGAAGGTGAGCGTCACGCCGGTCGCGGTGAGCGGGATGCGCGCCAGCACCGAGATCAGCAGCAACGACCGGAGACCGGGCAGGGCGAGTGCCTCCCGGTAAGGCTTCAAGTTCACGACGGTCCGTACCTCCGGCCGACAATCCTCGGCCGGGGGTACGACAGCCGCAACCAATTACCGGCTCAAGCGGCCCTGATCACAGGCTCGCCGACCATGGTGACCCCGGCGCCGTCGAAGGCGCGCAGCGCCACGTCGAGCGTGTCGGGCGCGACGGCGGCGGTCAGGTCCAGCAGCACGGTGGTCCGGAAGCCCTCCCGGGCGGCGTCCAGCGCGGTGGCGCGGACGCAGTGGTCGGTCGCGATGCCCACCACGTCGACCCGCTCGACGTCGTGCCGGCGCAGCCAGTCGGCCAGGCGCTCGCCGTCGTCCGCGTGGCCCTCGAAACCGGAGTACGCGGCCGCGTGCTCGCCCTTGTGGAAGATCGCCTCCACCGGGCCGGTCTCCAGGTCGGGGTGGAACTCCGAGCCGGCGGTGCCCACGACGCAGTGCCGGGGCCAGGAGTCGACGTAGTCCGGCGGGTCGCCGAAGTGCGCGCCCGGGTCGATGTGGAAGTCCTTCGTCGCGACCACGTGGTCCCAGCGCTCCGGCTCGGCGGCGAGCAGCCGGGAGATGCCGGCGGCGACGCCCGCCCCGCCGGTCACCGCCAGGGAGCCGCCCTCGCAGAAGTCGTTCTGCACGTCCACGATGATCAAGGCGTTGGCCATCGGATCGCTCCTCTCAGCTCGCGGGTACGACGGTCACCGGGACGGCCGGGTCGCCGCCGGAGAGCTTGAGCCCCTCCCAGGGGATGGAGATCAGGCACTCCCGCAGGTGCTCCCGGGACTCGTCGAGGGTGGGCAGCGCCACCGGCTCGCCCTCGACGACGAACGAGCGCTGGAGCAGCCGGTCGTTGGGCTGCCGGTCCGGCACCCCCTGCGGCACGATGATCTCCTCGGTGGCGGTGCCGGTGGGCTTGTGCCGGCGGACGGCCACCTTCCGGCCGCCGATGGTGGCCTTGTGCTCGGAGCGCTTGACCACCGGGCGCCCCTCCACCTCGACCAGCTTGTAGACCAGGCCGGCGGTGGGGGCGCCCGAGCCGGTCACCACGGCGGTGCCGGCGCCGTACATGTCGACCGGCTCGGCGGCGAGCGAGGCGATGGCGTACTCGTCGAGGTCGCCCGAGACGATGATCTTCGTCTCGGTGGCGCCCAGCGAGTCGAGCAGCTCGCGGGACTGCTGGGCGATCACCGCGAGGTCGCCCGAGTCGATCCGGATCGCCCGCAGCTCGGGCCCGGCCACCGCGATGGCGTTGCGGATGCCCTGGCTGATGTCGTAGGTGTCGACCAGCAGCGTCGTGTCCTTGCCCAGCGTGGCGACCTGCGAGGCGAACGCCGCCCGCTCGTCGTCGTGCAGCAGGGTGAACGCGTGCGCGGCGGTGCCGGCGGTGGGGATGCCGTAGCGCTGGCCGGCGGCCAGGTTGGAGGTGAACCGGAACCCGGCCAGGTACGCGGCCCGGGCGGCGGCCACGGCGGCCTCCTCGTGCGCCCGCCGGGAGCCCATCTCGATCAGCGCCCGGCCGCGGGCGGCGGTCACCATCCGGGCCGCCGCGGCGGCCACCGCGCAGTCGTGGTTGAGCACCGACAGCACCAGCGTCTCCAGCACCACGCACTCGGCGAAGGTGCCGGAGACGGTGAGGATCGGGGAGCCGGGGAAGAACAACTCGCCCTCCGCGTACCCGTCGACGTCGCCGCTGAAGCGGTAGTCGGCCAACCACTGGGCGGCCCGGTCGTCCACCACGCCGGTGCGGCGCAGGAACTCGATCTCGTCGGGGTCGAACCGGAAGTCGCGGATCAGGTCGATCAGCCGGCCGGTCCCGGCGACCACGCCGTAGCGGCGGCCGGCCGGCAGCCGCCGGCTGAACACCTCGAAGACGCAGCGACGGTCGGCCGTGCCGTCCCGCAGGGCGGCGCTGACCATGGTCAGCTCGTAGTGGTCGGTCAGCAGCGCGGGGCGAAGGGTGCTCACCGCCTCAGCCTAGAGTTCAGGCCGGATCCCCGCCGTCGTGGCCCGGCATCGAGCGCAGCGCGGCCCGCAGCTCCGCCCGCCCGGCCACCCCGAGCTTGCTGTAGATCCGCTGGAGGTGGTTCTCGACGGTGCGGGTGGAGAGGAAGAGCCGCTCGGCGATGGCGCGGCTGGTCACGCCGTCGGCGGCGAGCCGGCCGATCTCCCACTCGCGCTCGGTCAGCGTCGGGCGGAGCAGCCGCAGCGCCGGCGTGGACACCTCGTCGCAGCGGCCGAGCAGGTCGGCGAGGCGCTCCCGGGCCGGGCCGGTGGCGCCGGCGCGCCGGCCCATCCGGTGCAACGCCATGGCGGTCGCCTCGGCGGCGTAGACGGTCAGCTCCCGGGCGGCGAAGCCGTCGGCCACGGCGAGCAGCTCGTCGGGGCTGCCGTCGAGGGTGGCGCGGGCGTACCGGGCGACCAGCGGCGGCAGCACCCCGTCGACCTGCTCGGAGAGCTCCGCCAGGCGTTGCGCCACGGTCCGCCGGCCGCCGTCGGTGCAGCTCGGCCCGACCGCCGCGGCGGCCTGGTCGAACCGGACCAGGTCGAGCAGGACGAGCAGCTCGTGCCCGGCCAGGCCGTCCTCGCGCAGCCGGTCGGCGAGCGCGCAGAGGTGCTTGACGGCCGCCGGCAGGTCGCCGGCCACGGCGTGCACGGCACCGCGGGCCTGCTCCAGCCAGGGGTAGAGCACCGCCATCCCGGGCGCGTGGGTCCGGTCCGCCTCGGCCATCGCCTCCGCCGCGTGGCCGGCGTCGCCGCGCAGCGCCGCCGCCTGGGCCCGCTCGGCGTGGGCGAGACCGGCGTAGACGCGGCTGGTGGCGAGGACGGCGCAGGCGCCCAGGCTGGTCTTCAGCGCCTCGTCGCCGCGCCCGCGCAGCCGCGCCGCGTGCGCCTGGAGGATGGCGAGGTAGCCGGTGCCGAGCCGGAAGTCCCCGGCGCCGGCCAGGTCGGCGAACTCGTCGGCGACGATCGCGTCGATGCCGGCCAGGTCGCCGGAGAGCGCCAGTCGCGTGCCCCGGGCCAGCTCCATGGCGAGCTGAAGATAGGGCATGTCGCCCCGCCAGTACGCCGCCTCGGCCTCCACCCGGGCGATCGCCGTGGCGCTGCGCCGGTACTGCCCCTGCGCGGCCTGGAGGTGCGCGAGGGTGCACCGGGCCAGCTCGCGTGCCGCCATCGGGGCGGCCGGCCGGTCCAGCACCGTCTGGGCCAGCCGGACCGCCGTCTCGACGTCCAGGCGGTGCAGCCGCATGATCGCCTCGAAGGCGCGGACCCGGGCCTGGTCCGCGGCGTCGCTCAGCTCGGCGCCCCGCGCCGCGATCTCCTCCACCGTGGACTCCCGGCTCAGCCCCCAGTAGCTGACCATGCCCCGGGCCGTCAGCCAGCGGCCGCGCCGCCGGTCGTCCTGGATCGCCCCGGCCACCTGGTCGAGGACCACGATGGCCTCCTCCGGCCGGTCGCCGAACATGAGGATGGTGGCGAGCAGTTCCGCCGCGTCGGAGCCGCCCTCGGCGTCCAGCGCCGCCCGGGCCAGCCGGGTGGCCAGCGGCACGTCGTAGCGGCCGAAGGCCTGGGCCGCCGCGTCGAGCAGCAGCGCGGGGTCCTGCGCCGTGCCCGAGTCGAGCCGCCACACGGCGACCCGCAGCAGGTCCTCGCGGCGCCGCTTGCCGACGCGTTCCAACAGGCCGGCCAGGGTGGCCTGGAGCCGGCGGGTGCGGCTGACCGGGCAGTGCCGGCGCATCACCTCGCCGTAGAGCGGGTGGGCGAGGCGGACGTTCAGCCGCCGGTCGTCGTGCACCATGGAGATCAGGCCGCGCTCCTCGGCGATCTCCACGTCGGCCGGGTCGACCGCCTGCTCCAGTAGTTGCAGGCCGAGCGGCTCGCCGAACGCGACCAGCTCGACCACGGCCCGTACGCCGGGCGTGAGCTGGCCGATCCGGGTGTCGATCAGGTCGGTGAGGCTGGGCGCCAACTCCAGCCGGCCGGTCCACTTCCAGATGCCGTACCGCCGGCTCAGCTCGTCGCCGCCGGAGGCGGCCAGCACCAGCTCGCGCAGCAGCAGCGGGTTGCCGGCGGAGAGCCGGAACAGCCGCTCGGAGGAGCCGGCGTCGACCGGGCCGCCGAGGATCGCGGCGAGCAGCCCGGTGGTCTCGCTCGGGCCCAGCGGACCCAGCTCGACCAGGTCGACGAGGTCGTCGGTCCACAGGGCACGGATCGGCAGCGGGATCTGCTCGCCGTTGCGCAGCGTGCCGAGCACCGTGGCGTTCTCGGAGCGGGCGATGAGGTGCACCAGCGCCGCCGACGGCGGGTCGAGCAGGTGCGCGTCGTCGATGGCCAGCACGATCGGCCGGCCGGCGGCCTGTTCCTGGAGCACGTCGACCGCCCAACGCAGGACACCGGCGGGGGAGAGGCCCTGCGGCTGGGCGGCCGGGAGCACCTGGACCAGCCCGCCGAACGGCAGCGCGGCGGTGGTGGCGCTGGCCGCGACGGACCAGATCGCGTAGCGGTCGGTGGGGAGGGCGGCCACCCCTTCGCGCAGCAGCCGGCTCTTGCCGACCCCGGCGCTTCCGCTGAAGAGCAGCCCGCGTCCCTCCGCACCTCCTACCGCCGACAACAGACGGTTGAGTTCATCCGTGCGGCCGACGAAGTCCCACCGACTCATCGGTGCAGCATATCGACGGTGTTCCCTCCGCGCGCGTACCGTCACGCTGCGAAGTTGAGTAATCTGGTGATTACTCGTGAGTATCGGATGTCTTCGGTGTCGTATCCGCGACAGCCGTACTCTTCCGACATCCCCTGCGACCAGGGATTTCCACGCGACCGGACCGCAACCCGGTCGCCTTACCGGAGGCCGACTGATGAAGCCGGGTCCGCTCCCCGCGGTCGACGTGCCCGACCCCGACGGGTTCGCCGAGCCGCCCCGCTGTGCCCCGCTGCCCACCCGGCTCGGGGTGACCGAACCCGGGCCGGAGGAGCCGCTGTGTGTCGTCGTCACCGGCCCGGCCGGTGCCGGCCGCCGCGAGCTGCTCGCCGGCCTGCTCGGGCTGGATCCCGGGATGCTCGCCGTGCCCGCCGGCAGCCACCTGCTCGTCAACCACGCCAAGGTGCCCACCCGCGCCGCCTACGTGCCGGGCTACCGCCAGCCGCACTCCTACGGCGCCGACCCGCTCGCCGCCGGTCCGGCGCTGGCCCGCCCGCCGCGCCGGGTGGAGCTGAGCCTGCCGGACCCGCTGCTGCGGCACTTCGCCGTGCTCGACACGCCGGACACCGGCACCCTCGGGGTGGCCGGCGGCCGGGTGCTGCTCGACGCGGCGGGCCGAGCCGGCGCCCTGCTCTTCGTGATCTCCGCCGACCAGGCGTTCAGCGCGGCCGAGCTGCACCTGCTGGCCGAGGTGGCGCGCACGCCGGTCGAGGTGTTCTTCGCCGTCACCCCCGGCGTGGCCGGCTGGGCGGCGCCGGCGGACGGCACGACGACGGAGGACACGGGGGCGTCCCGGTCGTCGGCCGGCCGGTCCGGCCCGCCCGGCCCCGCCGCCCGCCGGTACGACCCGGTGGACGTCTCCGTGGCGGCGCACCGGGCCGCGCTGCTGGCCGCGGTGCCCGCACTCGCACCGGCCCGCTGGTTCCCGGTCCGCCAGAACGAGCACTCGGTGCTGCGCCGCGCGCTGGTCGGCTGGGCCGCCGACGAGGGGCTGCGCCGGGCCAGCTCCCGCCCGCCCGAGCCGCCCGGCGCGCACGGCCGGGTGCCCGTGGTGGCCGGCGTCGAGCCGGCCGACCTCGTCCAGCGGATCGACCGCCAGGCCCGCTCGTGCGCCCAGCGGATCCGCCAGCACCTCGCCCTGGAGCTGGCCGACATCCACCTCCGGGTGGTGCAGGAGATCGTCTTCGGGGTGGGCTGCGCCGGCCTACCGCAGCTGCTCGACCGCGAGATGGAGGCGCTGTCGCTGCTGGCCACCGCGCAGTGCGACGAGGCGGTCCGGGGCATCGTCGACGACGCGACCGCCCGGGTCTTCGGCGCGCCGCTCGCCGAGGGGGTGCGCCGCCGGATCGTGCACGCCGTCCGCTGGGGCCTGGCCGACCACCCGGACGGTCCGGAGCTGGACCGGGTGCTCCTGGTCACCAGCACGGCCGGGGTGGCCGGGCTGGCCGGGGCCGGCGCGCTCGACGCGCTGGCGGGCTGTCCGGGCGCGGAGCGCGACGAGGCGCTCCCGCCCGTCGGGGTGGCCCTCAACGGCGGGTGCTGGCAGCACTGGCGGGTCCCCGGCAACGCCGACCCGAACGCCGCCCGCTCCTGGGCGCAGCGGGCGCTGCGCGAGGTCGAGCTGGAGCTGTCCCGTCAGGTGTCCCGCCGCTTCGAGGTGATCCGTCTCTCGCTGGGCGCGGTCCTCACCGATGCTGTCGACCACGGCATCCTGCTCGCCTGAGGTCGGGGCGGCGGCACGGCCGCGCGGGCCGGCGTACGCGGCCCGGGCGGGTGATCCCGACCGCCGCGCCGTTCCGGTTCATCGGTTCCCCGGATCCGGTGGCACGATGGGGGGCATGGCGGCTCCACAGGTTGCGCCGGTCGAGACGCCGGACACCGAAGAGGTGCCGGTCTCCGACCGGCCTTGGGTGACCATCGTCTGGGACGATCCGGTCAACCTCATGACGTACGTGACCTGGGTGTTCCAGAAGCTCTTCGGATACAGCCGGGAGAAGGCCGAGCAGCTCATGCTGGACGTGCACCACAAGGGCAAGGCGGTCGTCTCCAGCGGCGCCCGGGAGCGGATGGAGCACGACGCGTCGCAGCTGCACGCGTACGGCCTCTGGGCGACGGTGGACCGGTCATGAGCATGTTCCGTCGCCAGGGCGACCGCTACGTGGCCACCTTCGCGGTGGACGAGGTCCGGGTGCTGCGCAAGGTCGCCTCCGAGGTGGTGGGCCTGCTCACCGACGGCTTCGACCACGGCGACCCGGTGGTCGGCCGGCTCTTCCCCGAGGTCTACCCGGACGACGCGGCGGGGAGCGCGGAGTTCCGCCGCTACACCGAGGGCGACCTCAAGACCGCCAAGATCGACCAGGCCGGGGCGATCCTCGCCGCGCTGCCCGACGGCGAGGCCGGCGGCGAGGTGCGGCTGGACGCGGAGGCGGCCGAGGCGTGGCTGCGCGCCCTCAACGACGCCCGGCTGGCCATGGGCGTCCGGTTGGAGATCAAGGACGGCACCGACCTGGGCGAGGAGCTGGACGACGCGGTCGCCGAGGACCCCACCTCGTCCCGCGTGTTCCAACTATCGGTCTACGCGTACCTGGGATATCTCCAGGAGTCCCTGCTCAACGCCCTGATCGACTGAGCCGTGACGGTCACCACCTCGCCGCCCGGGACCGCCAGGCGCTAGGCTGGGCGGCGTGCTGAGCATCGACCGGTCGATCATCGACGCGATCGTGGCCCACGCGCGCCGGGACCACCCGGACGAGGCGTGCGGCGTGGTCGCCGGTCCCGCCGGCAGCGACACCCCGACCCGGCACATCCCGATGGCGAACGCCGCCCGCTCCATGACCTTCTACGAGTTCGACTCGATGGAGCAGCTGCGGCTGTGGCGGGAGATGGACGACCGCGACGAGGAGCCGGTGGTCATCTACCACTCGCACACCGCGACGGAGGCCTACCCGTCCCGCACGGACATCTCCTTCGCCGGGGAGCCGGGAGCGCACTACCTGCTCGTCTCGACCCGCGAGCCCGACACCGAGGAGATCCGGTCCTTCCGGATCGTCGACGGCGTGGTCACCGAGGAGCCGGTCGAGATCGTGGCTGCCGTGGACCCGCACGCCGTCCAGTCCTACATGTTCGGGCAGAGCCCGGCGACGGTCGACTACGAGTGTTCCGACCGCTGACTTCCCAGCGCCGGCACACCTTTTCTTCCTTCCGTCACCTGGCAGCACCCGAACAAGGAGCACGAGACATCATGGCCATCGAGGTTCGCATCCCCACCATCCTGCGCAGCTACACCGGCGGCGCGAAGGTCGTCGAGGGCAGCGGCGACACCCTGGGCGACCTGCTCGCCGACCTGGACTCCCGGCACGGCGGCCTGCGGGCCCGCCTGGTCACCGACGCCGGCGCCCTGCACCGGTTCGTCAACGTCTACGTCAACGACGAGGACGTCCGCTTCCTCGGCGCGCTCGACGCCAAGCTCAACGACGGTGACAGCGTCACCATCCTGCCGGCTGTGGCGGGTGGCGCGTTCGGCTTCGCCGCGGCGGCTGCCATCGCCGGTCACCGCGCGGCCGTCACCGCCCGCTGAGGGCGGCGGCCATGGCCAGGTACGACAGCCTGCTCGACGCCTGCGGCGGCACGCCCCTGGTCGGGCTGCCCCGGCTCTCGCCGACGGTGCCCGACGGGGCGCCGCCGGTGCGGCTCTGGGCGAAGCTGGAGGACCGGAACCCGACGGGCAGCATCAAGGACCGCGCGGCCCTGTTCATGGTCCGCTCGGCCGAGGAGTCCGGCCGGCTCCGCCCCGGCGACACCATCCTGGAGCCGACCAGCGGCAACACCGGCATCTCCCTGGCCATGGTGGCCAAGCTGCGCGGCTACCGGCTGGTCTGCGTGATGCCGGAGAACGTCTCCACCGAGCGGGTCCAGCTGCTCCGGATGTACGGCGCGGAGATCATCTTCTCGCCGGCCGCGGGCGGCTCGAACCAGGCCGTCGCGACCGCGAAGCAGATCGCGGCCGAGCACCCGGACTGGGTGATGCTCTACCAGTACGGCAACGAGGCGAACGCCCGGGCGCACTACGAGACGACCGGGCCGGAGCTGCTGCACGACCTGCCGACCATCACCCACTTCGTGGCCGGCCTAGGCACCACCGGCACCCTCATGGGCACCGGGCGCTACCTGCGGGAGAAGGTCGACGGCATCCAGGTCGTCGCCGCCGAGCCCCGCTACGGCGAGCTGGTCTACGGGCTGCGCAACATCGACGAGGGCTACGTGCCCGAGCTGTACGACGCCTCGGTGCTCTCCCGGCGCTTCTCGGTGGGCACCCGGGACGCGGTGCTGCGGACCCGGCAGCTCGTCGAGGTGGAGGGGATCTTCGCCGGCTTCTCCACGGGGGCGATCCTGCACGCCGCCCTCGCGGTGGCGCACGAGGCGGTCCGCGACGGCCGGCGTGCCGACGTGGCGTTCGTGGTCGCCGACGGCGGCTGGAAGTACCTGTCGACCGGGGCGTACGGCGGCACCCTGGCGGACGCCGAGGACGCCCTGGAGGGGCAGCTCTGGGCCTGACGGCCCGCCGGTCGGTTCGGTCCGCGTACGCCGCCGACCGAACCGACCGTTGCGTCCCGGGACCGGACGCGTGCGGGTGTCACGTTGATGACAACTTCCGGCAGTCGATTCTTGCCCGACCGGGCCGACGCGTAGGCTGCGCAGCGTGGCGAACGCGTCGGTAGAGATCATCGGCGGGGCGACTGCCGGCGTGTCGACTACCGAGCGTGAGATCGAGGCGACCGGATGCGACTGACCGTTCTCGGCTGCGCCGGCAGCTTTCCCGGGCCCGAGTCCCCGTGTTCCGCCTACCTGCTGGAGGCCGACGGGTTCCGGCTGCTCATCGACTTCGGCTCGGGGTCGCTGTCCACCCTCCAGCGCTACGTCGGGCTGCACGCCCCCGACGCCATCCTCCTCACCCACCTGCACTGCGACCACATGCTCGACGCGGTCACCTACGTGGTGGTGCGCCGGTACGCCCCGGACGGCCCGTATCCGCCCCTGCCCGTGTACGCCCCCTCGGGCGCGCCGGACCGGCTCGCCAGCGCGTACGGGCAGGAGGACAGCACGGTCGAGGACGTCTACCAGTTCTACGGCCTCCAGCCAGGCACCTTCCCGATCGGCCCGTTCACCGTCACCGTCGACCAGATGAACCACCCGGTCGAGACGTACGGGGTGCGGCTGGAGCACGGCGGCCGGGTGTTCTGCTACTCCTCGGACACCGCGCCCTGTGACGCGCTGCTGCGCCTGGCCCAGGGCGCCGACGTGTTCCTCTGCGAGGCCAGCTACATGGACGGGGTGGAGAACCCGCCGGACCTGCACCTGACCGGCCGGGAGGCTGGCGAGGTGGCCACCAAGGCGGGGGTGGGTCGGCTGCTGCTCACCCACCTCGTCCCCGCCTGGGGTAGCGAGTCGCACACCGTGGAGTCGGCGGCCGGCGCGTACGCCGGGCCGCTCGAGGTGGTCCGCGCCGGCGCCTCCTACGAGGTCTGACCCCGCCGGTATCGCCGTCGGTCGCTGTCGGCGGCGCGAGTCCGGTTACGCATCGTGTGGACGGGTCTTGTGACACTCCGTGTCCGGCTCGGTTCCGACGGCAGGTCGCCAGCGCCAGGCTTTGCTCTGCAGCCATCCACGCAGCAGCCCATTGAGCTGCGGCTTGCCGATCGCCGTCGCGGCCGACGCTCATGACGTTCGGTAGCTGATGCGTCCATGGCTGCAGAGCAAAGGCGGCCACGGGCACCTGCCCGACCGGCGCGGCCGTCGCGGACAGTGACCTGCTCCGCGGCCTGTCAAACCGGCCGAGCGCGACCGTGGCCGGCGGCCGTTGGGAGACCGCGGGCCGGTTCGATCACGGCACCGCATAAGGTGCAGGCATGGCGCGACCTGACGGGCGGCGGCCCGACCAACTCCGACCGGTGACCCTGACGCGGGGCTGGAGCACCCACCCGGAGGGCTCGGTGCTCGTCGAGTTCGGGGCGACCCGGGTGCTCTGCACGGCCAGCGTGACCGAGGGCGTGCCCCGCTGGCGCAAGGGCTCCGGGCTCGGCTGGGTGACCGCCGAGTACGCGATGCTGCCCCGGGCCACCAACACCCGCTCCGACCGGGAGAGCGTCAAGGGCCGCGTCGGCGGCCGGACCCACGAGATCTCCCGGCTGATCGGCCGCAGCCTGCGGGCCTGCGTGGACCTCAAGGCGCTGGGCGAGAACTCGGTGGTGCTCGACTGCGACGTGCTCCAGGCCGACGGCGGCACCCGGACGGCCGCCATCACGGGGGCGTACGTGGCGCTGCACGACGCGGTGACCTGGCTCGCCGAGCGTAAGGCCCTGGCGGGCAAGGTGGAGAAGGTCATGCACCGGTCGGTGGCGGCGGTCAGCGTCGGCATCATCTCCGGCGAGCCGCGGCTCGACCTCTGCTACGAGGAGGACGTGGCCGCCGAGGTCGACATGAACGTGGTCTGCACCGGGACGGGTGACTTCGTCGAGGTGCAGGGGACGGGCGAGGCCGGCGTCTTCGCCCGGGAGCAGCTCGACGCCCTGCTCGACCTGGGCGTGATGGGCTGTCTGGACCTGGCCGACGCGCAGCGGAAGGCGCTGAACTGATGAACTGGCTGACGCGTAGCGGAAGGCGCTGACGATGAACAAGGTGCTCCTGGCCACCCGCAACCGGAAGAAGCTCGTCGAGCTCCAGCGGATCCTCGACGGCGCGCTCGGCGCCCACCGGATCGCCCTGCTCGGCCTCGACGACGTCGAGGAGTACCCGGAGCTGCCGGAGTCCGGCCTGACCTTCGGCGAGAACGCGCTGATCAAGGCCCGGGAGGGCTGCCGGCGCACCGGCCTGCCGACGATCGCTGACGACTCCGGTCTGGCGGTGGACGCGCTCAACGGCATGCCGGGCGTGTTCAGCGCCCGCTGGGCCGGTTCGCACGGCGACGACCGGGCCAACCTCCAGCTCGTGCTGGACCAGATCGCCGACCTGCCGGACGAGCACCGCGGCGCCGCCTTCGTCTGCACGGTGGCGCTGGTGCTGCCCAGCGGCAAGGAGCACCTGGTCGACGGCCGGCAGTCCGGCCGGCTGCTGCGCGCCCCGCGCGGCGACGGCGGCTTCGGCTACGACCCGATCTTCCTGGGCGACGGGCAGGAGCGGACCAACGCGGAGCTGACCCCGGAGGAGAAGGACGCGGTGAGCCACCGCGGCAAGGCGCTGCGCGAACTGGCCAAGCTGGTCGCGAAGGTGCTCCCGCCGGCCGGCTGACCGACCGCTCAGCGGTGGTGCAGCGTGGTCAGCTCGCCGCCGAGCTCGTGTACCGCCAACCGGTCCTCCACGGCCAGCGCCGTGAGTACCCGCTCCACCTCGGCCAGGGTGGCGTGCCGACCCACCGAGACGGCCGCCTCGATGTCGAGGTGCTCCACCCAGAGGCCGCCCGGCTCCCAGGCGGTCTGCACGCAGGCGCCGGAGCGGCCCACGCAGGTGAGGCAGTCGTAGCTGGACGGGCGCATGGCGCGGATCCGGGCCAGCAGCTCCGCCAGCTCCAGCGGCACCTCCTGCTCCCACCCCGTCGCGTGGCCGCCGGTCACCTCGACGTAGCCGACCGGTGCGGGCTCCGGCTCGCCGGCCGGGGGCAGGCCGCGCAGTGCCCGGACCAGCGCCAGGCCATCGTGCCGGCCCACGGTCAGCGCCGACACGTCCGGGTCGTCGTACGTGCCGACCAGCGCGTCGCCGCTGCGCCGGACCTGCACCGCGCGGCCCTCCCACTCCAGGCGGACCGGGACGGCGGCGGGCAGCCACGGCAGGTGCAGGGCGGTGAACCGGCCGGCCCGCACCGGCCCCTCCGCCGGCGCGTGCACGCCGGTCCAAGCGCCGAGCAGCTCCACGTCGATGTCGACGTCGTCCACCACGGCGGCGGGTACGGCAGCGAGCCGGCCGACCCGTCGCCGCTGCCACCGCAGCGGTACGTGGATCCGCCGGCCGACCTCGCCGTCCCAGTTGACGGTCAGCCCCGCGGCGCGCAGCGCGGCCGCCACCTCCGCGCCGATCTCCGCTGCGGAGGCTCCCTCGAACGCCCCGTATGCGAGCCACACCCCGGAGCCTTCGACGCCCCGTTCGGCGTCCTGCCGGTGGTAGAAGGTGTAGCCCCGCGGCTTCAGGCCCCGCCGCGCCTCGGCGCCGATCTCCTCGACGCCGCAGTTCTGGCAGCAGGTGAAGCTCTCCCGGGCCACGATCCCGGCGGCGTCGAGCGCCCGGAACGCGGTGGTGAGCCGGTCGCTGTCGGTCGTCTCCGGCCAGGTCTCCTGGTCGGCCAGGTGCGCGGTCAGCTCTTCGGCCACCGCCGCCCAGGCCAGCTCCGCGATCCGGTTCCGCTCGGCCGCGTCGTCCAGGTACTCCACCGTCTCGGTGACGATGGCGGCCGCCGGCAACTCGGCCAACGCCACCTGCCGGCGCACGAAGGCCCGGACCTGCTCGGGCAGGTCGTCGCCGTCGGGGATGTCGGCACGGTCGGGGGCTGCCACGGCGTCATCGGTCACGGCGGCGAACGGTAGCAGCCCCCGCCGACAGCATCCCTGTTCAGCCCAGCGGGCCGACCTCGCCCTCGATCGCGGCGCGCAGTCCGCGGCCGCGGACGACCTCCCGTGCCGCCTCCATGAGCGGGGCGAGGAACACGTCCGGGCCCGGCTCGCCGGCCACCTCGCCGAGCGCGGCCAGCGCGGCCCGGCCGGCCGGCGAGGGGGTCAGCGGGGCGCGGAGCTGGAGCCCGCGTACGGCGGCCAGCAGTTCCACCGCGAGCAGGCTGGTCAGGTTGTCCAGCACGGTGCGCAGCTTCTTGGTCGCCGCCCAGCCCATCGAGACGTGGTCCTCCTGCATGCCGCTCGTGGGCAGCGAGTCGACCGAGGCGGGGGCGGCCAGCCGGCGGTTCTCCGCGACGATCCCGGCGGCCGTGTACTGGGCGATCATCAGGCCGGAGTTGACCCCGGCGTCGGGGGACAGGAACGCCGGCAGCTCCCGGGAGCGGGTGACGTCGAGCAGCCGGTCCACCCGGCGCTCGGCGATCGCGCCCACCTCGGACGCGGCGATGGCCAGGTAGTCGGCGGCGAAGCCGAGCGGCGCCCCGTGGAAGTTGCCGGTCGACTCGACCCGCCCGTCCGGCAGCACGACCGGGTTGTCCACCACCGACAGCAGCTCCCGGCCGGCCACCACCTCGACGAAGTCGAGGGTGTCCCGGGCCGCGCCGGCCACCTGCGGCGCGCAGCGCATCGAGTAGGCGTCCTGCACCGCGTGCCCCAGGTCGTCGCGGTGCGAGTCCATCACCGCCGAGTTCTGCAGCAGCTTGTGGATGTTCGCGGCCGAGGCGGCCTGGCCGGGGTGCGGCCGGATGGCGTGCAGCTCCGGCAGGAACGGCCGCTCCGAGCCGAGCATCGCCTCGATGGCCAGCGCGGCGGTCACGTCGGCCATGGCGAACAGGTGCCGGGCGTCGTGGACGGCCAGCAGCAGCATGCCGAGCATGCCGTCGGTGCCGTTGATCAGCGCCAGCCCCTCCTTCGCGGCCAGCTCCAGCGGCTCCAGCCCGACCCGGCGCAGCGCGTCGCCGGCCGGGATCCGGTCGCCGGCCGGGCCGAGCACCCAGCCCTCGCCGAGCAGCACCAGCGCGCAGTGGGCGAGGGGGGCCAGGTCGCCGGAGGCGCCCAGCGAGCCGTGCTCGGGCACCCACGGGGTCACCTCGTGGTTGAGCAGGTCCACGAGGGCCTCGGCGACCAGCGGCCGGACCCCGGAGCGGCCCAGGGCGAGCGAGCGTACCCGCAGCAGCATCATGGCCCGCACCACCTCGCGGGGCATGGGCGCGCCCACGCCGGCGGCGTGCGAGCGGATCAGCGCGTGCTGGAGTTCGGCCCGCCGCTCGGGCGCCACGAAGGTGTTCGCGAGCGCCCCGAATCCGGTGGAGACGCCGTACACGGGCCGGCCGGCGGCCTCGATGCCGTCCACGATGGACCGGCTGGTCGCCATCGCCTCCACCGTGGCGGGGTCGAGGACGACCTTGGCGGTGCCGCGGGCCACGGCGAGCACGTCGGCGGGGGAGATCCCGGTGGGCTGGATGACTACGGTCGACATTGCGGCACTCCGTTGTGCAGAACCTGGCGGATCAAGGGAACCCCCGGCCGGTAGGCCAGGTGCAGGTGGGACGGGGCGTCGAGGATCACGAGGTCGGCCCGCGCGCCCCGCGCGAGCCGGCCCACGTCGGTGCGGCGCAGCGCCGCCGCGCCGCCGGCCGTCGCGGCCCACACCGCCTCCGCCGGGGTCATCCGCATTTCGCGTACGGCGAGTGCGATGCAGAACGGCATCGACGACGTGTACGACGACCCGGGGTTGCAGTCCGTCGCGAGGGCCACGGTGGCGCCGGCGTCGAGCAGCCGGCGCGCGTCCGGATAGGGCGACCGGGTGGAGAACTCGGCCCCGGGCAGCAGGGTTGCGACGGTGGTGGGCTCGAAGCCGGACACCCACGTCGTGCCGGTGGACGCCAGGGCGTCAACGTCCGCGTCGGTCAGGTGCGTGCAGTGGTCCACGCTGGCCGCACCGAGTTCCACCCCGAGCTGGACGCCCGGCCCGGGGCCGAGCTGGTTGGCGTGCACCCGCATCCCCAGCCCGACGGCCTGCCCGCAGGCGAGGATCGCCCGGGCGTGGTCCACGTCGAAGGCGCCCCGCTCGCAGAACACGTCGATCCAGCGGGCGTACGGCGCGGCGGCGGCGAGCATCGGCCCGCACACCATGCCCACGTAGTCGTCGGGGCGGTCGGCGTACTCGGCGGGGACCACGTGCGCGCCGAGGAAGGTGGTGTCCTCGGTGAACTCGGCGGCGATCCGCAGCGAGCGGGCCTCGTCGGCGACGGTCAGCCCGTACCCGCTCTTGATCTCGATCGTGGTGGTGCCCTGCCGCATGGCCTCGCCGCGCAGCCGCCGGACGGTGGCCCGCAGCTCGTCGTCGGAGGCGGCCCGGGTGGCGCCGACGGTGGTCCGGATGCCGCCCCCGGTGTAGGGCTCGCCGGCCATCCGGGCGGCGAACTCGGCGGCCCGGTCCCCGGCGAAGACCAGGTGGGCGTGGCTGTCCACGAAGCCGGGCAGCACGGCCCCGCCCTCGGCGTCGATCCGCCGGTCGGCGGCCGGCGCGTCCCGGGCCGGCCCGACCCAGGCCACCTGCCCGTCCTCGAGCAGAACGGCGGCGTGCCGGCGGATGCCCAGCGGCCCGGCCTCGCCGCCGATGTCGTTGGTGACCAGCTCCCCGATGTTGTCGACCAGCAGGCTGCCCCTCATGAGGTCACCTCCGCGATGGCCGAGCGTAGTTCGGCGGGGACGTCCACGGTCAGGTGCCGGCCGTCGGCCACCACGGTCCGCCCGTCGACCACCACGTGCGTCACGTCGGCGGCGGTGGCCGCGAAGAACGCGCCGACCGGCGGGACCCCGGCGGTCCGGGCGCTGTCCAGGCGTACCGTCACGAGGTCGGCCCGGTCGCCGACGGACAGCCGGCCGGCGTCGCCCCAGCCGAGCGCGGCGTGGCCGGCGACGGTGGCCGCGGTGACGAGCTCGGCGGCGCTGAAGTGCCCGCGCTTGCGGGTGCGCAGCCGCTCGTCCAGCTCCACGGCCCGGGCCTCCTCGAAGAGGTCGACCACGGCGTGGCTGTCGCTGCCCAGGCTCAGCGGGCTGCCCGCCTCGGCCATCCGCCGGGCCGGCCCGATCCCGTCGGCCAGGTCCCGCTCGGTGGTGGGGCAGAGGCACACCCCGGTCCGGCTCTCCCCGAGCAGGGCGACGTCGGCGCTGGTCGGGTGGGTGGCGTGCACCGCCGTGGTGTGCGGGCCCAGCACCCCGTGGTCGGCCAGCAGCCGGGTCGGGCTGCAGCCGTGCACGGCACGGCAGGCGTCGTTCTCGGCCGGCTGCTCGGAGAGGTGCACGTGCAGCGGCACCCCGTTGCGGTCGGCCCAGCCGGCCACGGTGGCGAGCTGTTCGGCGGGCACGGCCCGGACCGAGTGGATGGCCGCGCCCAGCCGGGCGTGGTCGTTCTCCGGGCGGAACGCGTCGACCCGCGCCGCCCAGCGCAGCGCGTCGCCGTCGCCGAACCGGCGCTGTGTCCCGGCCAGTTGCGCGCCGTCCACGCTCGCGGTCAGGTACGCGGTGTCCAGCAGGGTGATCCGGATCCCGGCGTGCGCGGCGGCCTCGACCAGCGCGGCCGACATGGCGTTCGGGTCGGCGTACGGCCTGCCGTCGGGGCCGTGGTGCAGGTAGTGGAACTCGCCGACGCAGGTGATCCCCGCGAGGGCCATCTCGGCGTACGCGGCCCGGGCGAGGGCCAGGTAGGAGTCGGGGTCGAGCCGGGCCGCCACGTCGTACATGACGTCCCGCCAGCTCCAGAAGTCGCCGCGCCCGCCGTGGGTGCGCCCGCGCAGCGCCCGGTGGAAGGCGTGCGAGTGGGCGTTGGCCAGGCCGGGCAGGGTGAGCCCGGGCAGGCGTACGGCGTCGCCCAGCACCTCGACCCCGGCGGGGGCCGCGCCACCGCCGACCAGCGGGGTGACCGCGGTGATCCGGCCGCCCTCGGCCTCGATCAGCACGTCGGGGGTGGGCTCGGCGTGGTCGGGCAGCCAGGCGTACTCGGCCAGCCAGCGGGTCAGCGGCATGCCAGCTCCTCCAGCACCCGGGCCAGGGCGGCCACCCCGGCGGCGCAGTCGGCGTCGCTGGCCGACTCGGCGGGGGAGTGCGACACCCCGGTCGGGTTCCGCACGAAGAGCATCGCGGTCGGCAGGTGCGCGGCGAGCACCCCGGCGTCGTGCCCGGCCCCGGTGGGCAGCACCGGCGCGTCGAGCAGCGTGGCCAGCCGGTCGGCCAACCCGCCGTCGAACTCCACCAGCGGGGTGGCCGACTCCTGGGTGCAGGTCAGCTCGGTGCCGTCCCGCTTCGCCCGCTCGGCGGCCTTGGCCCGGACCGCCTCGACCAGGCCGTCCAGCGTCGCCGGCTCGGCCGCCCGGGCGTCCAGCCAGCCGGTCACCTTGGACGGGACGGCGTTGGTGGCGTTCGGCTCGACGGCCACCCGGCCCACGGTGGCGTGCGCGTCGCGCAGCCGGGCCTCCTTGTTCGCCGCGAGCACCGTGAACGCGTAGGTGAGCATCGGGTCGCGGCGATCGGCCATCCGGGTCGTACCCGCATGGTTGCCCTCGCCGTGGAAGTCGAAGCGCCAGCGGCCGTGCGGCCAGATGGCGCTGGCCACCGCGACCGGCGCGCCGAGGTCGACCAGCGCGCGGCCCTGCTCGACGTGCAGCTCCACGAAGGCCGCGAAGCGGCCGAGCAGGCCGGGGCCGGCGCCCGCCGGCCGGTCGCCCAGGGCCTCGGCGAAGCTCACCCCCGCCGCGTCGCGCAGCCCGGCCGCGCGGTCCACCGCGATCTCACCGGTGAGCAGCCGCGACCCCAGGCAGGGTACGCCGAACCGGCCGCCCTCCTCCTCGACGAACGCGGCCACGGCCACGGGCCGGACCGGGGCGGCCCCGGCGGCCCGCAGCTCGTCCACGGCCAGGAACGCGCTCACGATGCCGAGCGGCCCGTCGTACGCCCCGCCGTGCGGCACCGAGTCGAAGTGGCTGCCGGTGAGCACGGCGTCCCCGGCCGCCGGGTCGCCCCACCAGGCGAACAGGTTGCCGTTGCCGTCCTCGGTGACCGGCATGCCGCGCTGCCCGGCCTGCTCCCGGAACCAGCCGCGCAGCGTGAGCTCCGGCTCGGTGAGCGCGTAACGCAGGTAGCCGCCGCTGCCGGCGTCCCGACCGACGGGGGCGATCTCGTCCCAGAGCTTGCGGAACCGGACGGCGAGATCGCTCACGCGGCACCCCGGTTGTTCGCGACTGCGGGGCTCCGCTGCGCTGCACTCCTCGCGCTCACGCGGTGCCCTCCGCCATGGGCACCCGGACGCCGGTGCGGGCGGCGACCTCGCGGGCGTCGTCGTAGCCGGCGTCGACGTGCCGGATGACGCCCATGGCCGGGTCGTTGGTGAGCACCCGCTCGATCTTCTGCCCGGCCAGGGCGGTGCCGTCGGCCACGCAGACCTGCCCGGCGTGGATGGACCGGCCGATGCCGACGCCGCCGCCGTGGTGGATCGACACCCAGGAGGCCCCGCTCGCGGTGTTGACCAGCGCGTTGAGCAGCGGCCAGTCGGCGATCGCGTCGGAGCCGTCGGCCATCGCCTCGGTCTCCCGGTAGGGGCTGGCCACGCTGCCGCAGTCCAGGTGGTCGCGGCCGATCACCACGGGCGCGCTCAGCTCGCCGGAGGCGACCATCTCGTTGAACCGCACACCGGCCTTGTCCCGCTCGCCGTAGCCGAGCCAGCAGATCCGGGCCGGCAGGCCCTGGAAGGCGACCCGCTCGCCGGCCATCCGGATCCACCGGGCCAGGGACTCGTTCTCCGGGAACAGGTCGAGGATGGCCCGGTCGGTGGCCGCGATGTCCTTCGGGTCGCCGGAGAGCGCCGCCCACCGGAACGGACCCTTGCCCTCGCAGAACAGCGGCCGGATGTACGCCGGCACGAACCCGGGGAAGTCGAAGGCCCGCTCGAAGCCGCCGAGCTTCGCCTCGCCGCGGATCGAGTTGCCGTAGTCGAAGACCTCGGCGCCGCCGTCGAGGAAGCCGACCATCGCCTCGACGTGCTTGGCCATCGAGGCCCGCGCCCGGTCGGTGAACTCGGCCGGCTTCGTCGCCGCGTAGTCCCGGGCGTCGGCCAGCTCCACCCCCTCCGGCAGGTACGACAGCGGGTCGTGCGCGCTGGTCTGGTCGGTGACGATGTCGATGGCGACGCCCCGGCGCAGCAGCTCCGGGAAGACCGTCGCGGCGTTGCCGACCACACCGACGCTGAGCGCCCGCCGGTCCCGCTTGGCGGCGAGCGCCCGCTCGACCGCGTCGTCCAGCGAGTCGGCGATCTCGTCCAGGTAGCGGTCGTGCGCCCGGCGCTCCAGCCGGGTGCGGTCCACGTCGACGATCAGGCAGGCGCCGCCGTTCATGGTGACCGCCAGGGGCTGGGCCCCGCCCATCCCGCCGCAGCCGGCGGTCAGCGTCAGCGTCCCGGCCAGCGTGCCGTTGAACCGCTTCTCGGCCACGGCCGCGAACGTCTCGTAGGTGCCCTGGAGGATCCCCTGCGTGCCGATGTAGATCCAGGAGCCGGCGGTCATCTGCCCGTACATGGTCAGGCCGAGCGCTTCGAGGCGGCGGAACTCCGGCCAGGTGGCCCAGTCGCCGACCAGGTTCGAGTTGGCCAGCAGCACGCGGGGCGCCCACTCGTGGGTGCGCATCACGCCCACGGGCCGGCCGGACTGCACCAGCATGGTCTCGTCCTCGCGCAGGTCGGTCAGCGTGCGGACCAGCGCGTGGTACGACGGCCAGTCCCGGGCCGCCTTGCCGGTGCCGCCGTAGACCACCAGGTCCTCGGGGCGCTCGGCCACCTCCGGGTCGAGGTTGTTCATCAGCATCCGCAGCGCGGCCTCCTGCGGCCACCCCTTGGCGGTGCGTGCGGTGCCGCGGGCGGCGCGGACGGGCTGGTGCATCTCGTACTCCTCTCAGCCGAGGAACAACTGACGACGGGTGGCGGACGACTCGAACGCCTCGAGCCGGGCCTGGGTCTCGGCGGGGGTGGCGTCGCAGATCGCCTGGAGCACCACCATGGCCAGGGTCATCGGTGCGGTGTGCAGGTCGAAGACCAGATCGGTGCCGACGGCGGCGGGAAGCACCACGTCGGCGTGGTCGGTGGCCGGACTCACCGGCGAGTCGGTGATCGCCACGACGGTCAGCCCGACCTCCCGGGCCTCGCGCAGCGCGTCCATGGTCTCGCGGGGGTAGCGGGGCAGCACGAAGGCGAGCAGCGCGCCCGCCCCGGCCGCGACGGCCTGTTCGAGCCGGTCGGCGAGGAGACTGCCGCCGTCGTCGAGCACCCGCACGTCCGGGTGCACCTTCGCGGCGAAGTACGCGAAGTACGCCGCCAGGGGCGCGGCGGCGCGCAGCCCGAGCACCGGCAGCGGCCGGCTGGCGGCGAGCAGCTTGCCCACCTCGGCGATCCGGCCGGCGTCGGCGAGCTGCCCGGCGAGCCGGTCGAGGTTGCCCATCTCGGCGTGCACCGCCCGCTGGAGGGCGTTGCCGGCGTCGGCCGGGTCGGCGGCGCCGGTGGCGGTCAGCTCGCGCAGCCGGCGGCGCAGCGCCGGGTAGCCGTCGTGCCCGAGCGCCATGGCGAACCGGGTCACCGACGGCTGGCTGACCCCGGCCAGCTCGGCCACCTCCGCCGCGGACAGGTACGCCGCCGCGCCCGCCTGCTGGACGAGGCAGTGCGCGATCCGGCGCTGGGTCGGAGTGAGCCGGACGCCGTGGAAGAGGTCGAGCAGGCGGTCGGTGGGTGCCGCACCGCTTTCATTCACAGCGTGACTCTATGCATGAAAACTTTCAGAGCGCAACCTTCGGCCGGTGGCCCTGCGGCGACCGGAGGACGAGGGAGGAGGCGTCCCCTCTGTACTATCCGCACGGCGGATAAGCAGAGGAGTTGTCACATGCAGCCGGTCGGCCCGTACAGGTTCACCGAGGCCCTCGGCGTGTGCCAGGTGGGCACGGCGTGGTGGGCCATCGACGGGCAGGACCGGCTGGTGACCGTGGCGGTGCTGGACGGCGCCGCGGCCACCGACCAGCCGTGGCGGGAGGCGTTCACGAACGCGGCGAACGCCATGGCGCACAGCCCCGACGGGCAGCGCTACGTCAACGCCGACTTCGCCGCCGCCAAGCCCTGGGTGGCGTACCCCTCCGAGGAGGGGATGGGCGCCCAGCGGCTGTTCCAGACCCTCGGCATGGACCTGCACCCGGCCGAGGCGGAGGCGGACGTCCTCATCCCCGCCACCGGCACGGTCGCCGACCCGCCGCAGCCGGTCTCCGGTGCGCCGGTCTCCGGCACCCCGACCTCGGGGTCCCCGCTGCCCTGGGCCATGCACGCCGCCGTGCCGGCGCACCAGCAGGTGCCGCAGGAGTCGATGCCGCACCAGCAGGCGCCGCAGCCGGTCGTGCCGCGGCAGCAGCCGCCCGTCGAGGCCGCGCCGATCTCGCCGGCACGGCCGGTCCCGCCCACCGACGTGCCGCAGGCCGACCCGTTCGCCGACCCGGTGCGGCGTATCCAACCCGTGTCGCGGCCCGCGCGCCGGCGCGGCCCGACCGTGGCCCTCGTCGCCGTCCTGGTCGTCCTGGTGGTCGCCGTCGGCACCGGCGCGCTGCTCTGGGCGAACTCGGGTGACGAGGACTCCCCGTCCGGACCGGACCCGGCGACCAGCTTCGCGACGGCCGCGCCGGAGGCGTCTGCCGCCGTGCCGGGGCTCAGGCCCTGGACGCAGGCCGCGCCGTACAGCGCCGAGGAGCGCGCGCTCGCGATCGCCGCGCCGTCCCTGGTCTTCGTCGAGGCCAGCTTCACCGGCATGCTGCGGGACGCGAAGAGCAACGCGCCGATCAGCCCCACCCCCGTCACGTTCAAGCGGCGCTGCTCCGGCTTCGTGGTGCACGCCGACGGGATGGTGGTCACCAACGGCCAGTGTGTCCGGCCGACCGACGACTCGGCCCGCGAGCGGGCCCTCTACACGCTGGGCCGGATCCTCGTCGACCAGAAGCGGCTCACCGCCGCCGGTCTCGACGGGTACGTCCGGACCAAGCTGGCCACCACCCGCTTCACCGGCACCGACCCGGCCTCCCCGTTCACCAGCCAGGTCTCCGGCCAGTTCAACGTGGCCCGGGGCGACCTGGCCGCCAGCCCGGCGGTCCCCGGCCAGGTGGTCCGGGTGCTCGAACCGGACGCCGGCAACCTGGCCGTGGTCAAGCTCTCCCAGGCCAAGCTGCCCGCCGTGGAACTGGGTCCGGCGGAGGGCCCCGGCCCGGGCAGCGTGCTGCTGCTCCTCGGCTACCAGACCACCGACACCGCTTTCCGGGGCGCCCGGTTCACCGTGGAGTCCAAAGTGGTGCAGGTGACGGGGGCCGGCGACCAGGGCGGCGTCGCCGTCCAGCGGGTCAACGACGACATCGGGATCTACTCGCACGGCGGCATCGCGGTGGACACCACCGGCCGGGTGGTCGGCGTGGTCGACAGCGACCGGGCGGCCGACGGTGGCGCGAACCGCGCCCTCGTGCCGGTCTCCGCCCTCACCAGCCTGCTCGGCGAGGCGGGCGTGACCAACAGCCTCTCCGACGCCGACCGGCTCTACCGCACCGGGCTCGACGCCTGGTTCACGGGCCGCAGCGGCACCGCGGTGTCCCACCTCGACGCGGTGGCGGAGGCCGAGCCGACCAACCTGCTCGCGCAGGCGTACCGACAGAGCGCCGCGGACCGGGAGAAGCTGGCGGCCGACGAGCCGAACCCCTCGGCGCTGCCGGCGGTCGTCTTCGCGGCGCTGGGCGGGGCGCTGGTGGTCGGGCTGCTCGCCCTGCTGCTGCGGCGGCGCCAGCGCTGACGCCGGTCAGCGGGTGGAGTTGTCCCGGCCCCAGCCGTCGCGCGGGTGGCACCGGGCCTGCGCCGCCGCGACCAGGGTCAGCGTGACGTAGACCGCGGCCGCCGGGACCAGCCACGGCCGCGGCAGGACCACGTCGCGCAGCCAGGACGAGCGCGCCGAGGGTCGCACCCCCTCGTGGCTGGCCCGCAGCATGGTGTTGCCGGCCCGCACCCGGGCCAGGGTGCGGACCAGGTCCGGCGTCCGGCGCGGCGCCTGCACGTACGAGGTCGCCCCGGACACCTCGCTCTTCTCGGCCGAGGTGAACAGCGAGTCGAGGAACATGTCGTCGGCGATCTCGCCCGGGAAGGTGTCGAACCGGGCCCGGCCGGCCGCGGACAGGCCCACGGTGCCGCGGCCGAAGAGCGCGTCGCCGAAGATGGGCAGGCGGGTGCTGATCGCGTAGTAGGCCCGGACGGGCAGGGACCGTCCACTGGTGACCATCGCCCGCCGCGGGGTCACCGCGAGCGGCGGTGCCCCGTCGGCCGTCAGCACCTCGGCCATCCGGCGCAACGCGCCCGGGCTGAGCACCACGTCCGCGTCCAGGTAGAAGCGGGGGAAGCCGCGCGCCGCCGCGTCACCCGCGTTCAGCGCCCGGGCCTTCCCGGCCTCCGCCAGCTCCACCACGCGTACGCCGGGGCGCGCGGCCGCCACCTCGGCCGTGTTGTCGGTGCAGCCGTTGGCGACCACGACGACGTCCAGCTCGCCCGGCTGGGTGTCGGCGAGCAGCGCGTCCAGGCAACCGCCGATCACCGTCGCCTCGTTGTGCGCGGCGATCACCACGCTGATCGTCTTCGGCTCGGCCGGTCCGTGCACCTGTCCACACTTCCGCGAGGGGCGGTGGCCGACCCGTGCGTCGCGCGGCCGGCCGTGATCGGCTGTCAGCTTGCCGGACCGGTCGCGCCGGCCGCAAGGCGGGTCCACGTATCGGGCAGCAGCACCGTCATGGGGAGGTGTCCGATGAACCGGACCGGTCCGAAGTGCTGCTCAGCGCCCCACTCAGAGGGCCGGATGCGATGTGGACCACGTCGTTCGGGGCATCGTGGGCTCCTGCTCCGCTGATACCGTCCTCCTGTTTGGAGCCTGACCACGACCGTCCGGGCAGGACGGTGGCCGGGTGTAGGCATTGCCGCCGCCATCGGGACCGACCGCACCGGCGGTAGTTGTGGTGGCGACAGACCTTGGGAGACGCACGCCCTCATGCAGACCCTGACCCAGCCGGCCCGGGATCCCGCACCGGGGGCCGCGTCGTCGGACGCCCGGGCGACCCGGGTCGAACGCCTCGCCCGCCACGCGGTCACCGGGGCGCTGGCGCTGGTCGCGGTCAAGCCGCTGCTCGACGTCGGCGAGTCGAAGGCCGGTGACGCGCTCGACGTCGGCGTCGTCGTCACGGTGCTGGGCGCGATGCTGATGCTGGGCGCGCTCGCGGCCGTGGTGTACACCGGCCGTCGGCTGCCCGCCCGCCCGCTGCTCTACATGCTGGTGGCGCTGGTGGCGATGCTCGTCATGTCCGGCATCGACTACCTGGCGGTGCCGGCCCGGCAGGACCTGCTCGAACTCTTCGACGTCCGCCGCTACTCGATCTACGGCCCGCACCTGGAGCCCGCCTCGGCCATCCCCGCCGAGGCGCTCCGCCTGGTCGTCGGCTTCGCCCCGCTGGCCCTGCTGGGTCTCGCGCTGCTGCGCCCCGGCTGGTTCCGCTCCCGACGGCTCGCGCTGGTCGCCGGTGTGGTGGTGGTCGCCGCGGTGGTGCACTGCGTACTGGCCTGGCTCCAGGTGGCCGGCGTGCTCCCGTACTCGTTCTACTTCGAACTGCCCGGACAGAAGATCGGCCGGGCCTCCGGTGGCTACTACCACCCGATGTCGCTCGGCCGGTTGCTCATGTTCGCGGTGTTCCTGATCTACGTGCTCGGCGACCGGCTGCGCGTACGCGCCGCGGTGCGCTACGCCCTCATCGCCCTCTTCGTCGCCACCGGCGTCGTGTCTCTGCACCGCTTCACCATCGTCTGCCTGGCGGTCATCGTCGTCGCCTTCGAGGCGCGGCGGCTGCGCGGCTGGCGGGCCGGCACGACGCGTCGGCGGCTGCCGCTGGCCGTCGGGGCGGCGGTGGTCGTGGTGGCCGGGGCGCTGTCCAGCGCCACCGTCCGCAACAAGGCCCACGTCACCCTCACCGAGGTGGGTTCGCTGGACGTCCGCTCCGACACGTTCATGCACGGCCGGGGCGCCATCTGGAACGACGTGGCCGAGATCCTGCACCGGTCCCCGCTGGACGTGTGGCTGTTCGGTTTCGGCTACGAGCCGTGGGACATGCACAACGACTGGCTGCGGGTGCTGGTCATCTGGGGCGTGGTCGGCGTGGGGCTGACGATCGCCGTCCTGGTGGGGCTCTATCGCCTGATCCGCGCCCAGGTCAGCCCGGCCGGGCGGCTGCCGCTGGCGGTGCTCTACGCCACACTCGTCCTTTTCGGACTGACCCAGAAGCCGCTGGCCTACCCGTACTTCCTCTGGCTCTTCGTCTTCGGCGCGGTGCTGCTCATCAGCATCGACCGGGAGACGACCGCGGTGGCGGAGGAAGGCGGGGACGCTCGATGAGCTTCTGGCCGCCGGCGCCCCTGCGGGAGCACGGGGTGGCGCCGTCCGGTGGGATCCAGGGCGTCGGCCGGCCCCGTCACCTGCCCCAGCCGGCCGAGGCACCGCGCGTGGTCCCCACCTTCTCGGTGTGCATCGTCGTCCGGGACCGGGCCGTGCTGCTGGTCAACGCCGTCCGCAGCGTGCTCGCGAACAACTTCCCCGACTTCGAGGTGGTCGTCGTCGACGACGGCTCGCAGGTGCCGGTCACGCGGGTGCTGGACGAGGCGATGCTCTCCGCGGACGGCCGGGTCCGGGTGTTCACCCAGCCGCCCAGCGGCATCGCGCAGGCGCGCAACGTGGCGCTGCGGATGGCGACCGGCCGCTACGTCACCGTGCTCGACTCCGACGACGAGCTCTCCGCCGACGCGCTCGCCCGGCTGCACCACCTGTTGGCGACCACCGGAGCGCACTGGGTCTACACCGACTACCGCGAGGTGAGGGGCGCGCGGGCGCGCACCATCCGGCTGCCCGAGTACCGGAGCCCGCGGCGGATGCTGCTCGGCGTGCTGACCCGGCCGCGGCTGCCGTTCAAACACTCCGGCACCACCATCGACCGCCGGGTGATCGACCGGATCGGCGGCTACGACGAGAGCTTCCGGCTCTTCGAGGACATCGAGCTGGTGCTTCGCGCGCTGCGTGCCGGCGTGCACCCGCGTCGGCTGGCCCATCCCGTCGTGCTGTTCCGCCGCCACGACGGCAACGTGACCCGGGGCCGGATGGGCGGCCTGGGATTCTGGTTCCGTCTGGTGGACATGTACCGGCCGTCCGCGGTGCCGGGAGCCGGCCTGGGCATCAAGGCCCTGCGTGCCCTGAGCGAAGCGGGGAAGTGGCTTGTCACCCTCGGCCGTTGAGCTGCCCGCCGACCCTGCCGTCCCGTCCCGACGCGGCAACCGGCTCGTCGCCATGCTGGTGCACCTCGGGATGCTGGGGCTCAGCCAGGTCGGAGTGACCGTCGCCGCGTTCGCCACCCAGATCCTGCTGGCCCGCAGCCTGTCGCAGGCCGCCTTCGGCACGTTCACGACCGCCCTCGCGCTGATCTCGCTGACCGCCCCGCTGGCCGTGTTCGGCGTGTCCGAGCTGTGGTTGCAGCAGTTCGGCCAGCGGGGCGCCGAGGCGTACCGCTGGGTCCGGCCCTCCGTGCGGGTGGTCACCGCCTGCTCGGCCCTGATCGTCGCGGCGGTGTTGCTGTGGGGTTTCGCGGCGCTTCCCGATCCGCGGGCGGCGACCGTCCGGGTGCTGCTGGCCGCCGTGGTGGTCGCGCAGGCCGCCCTGGGCCTGGTCGCGTCGGTGCAGCAGTTGCGGGGCGACTACCGGGGGCTGTCCGCGCTCCAGTTCGCACCGCACCTGGGGCGGGTGCTGGTGGTGCTCGCGGTGTGGGCCGCCGGCCTGGGCGTGGTCGCCGCGGCGGCCGGGTACGCCGTCGTCGCCCTGCTCACCGTGGTGGCCTGCCTGGTGGTGATGCGCCCGTTCCTGCGCGGCGTCATGCCGCTGGAGGGGCATGCCCGGGCCGCCGTTCCGCCGCCGCCGGGCCGGCCGGTGGCGGTGCGCGACGTGCTGGGCGGTGCGCTGCCCTTCGTGCTGGGCAACGTCTTCTACCTGCTGGGCATGTATTTCGGGACAGTGGTTGCCGGCGAGTTCCTCAGCCCCGAGGCGGCCGCCCTGCTGTCCGTACCGATGTCCGTGCTGGCCGCCGTCTACCTGGTCCCGCGGGTCGTCTACCAGCAGTACTTCCTCGCCAAGCTGCACCGCTGGGCCGGCTCCGACCGGGACGCGATCCTGCTGGCCTACCGCTACGGCGGCGCCGGGATGGTGCTGCTCGGGGCGGTGGTCGCGGCGCTCGTGGCGGTGGCCGCCGGCCCGGTGCTGCCGGTGCTGCTCGGCGCCGAGTACGCCGAATCGTCGGCCGTGCTCGCCGTGCTGGCCCTGGCCATCCCGTTCCGCTTCGGTGGCGCCGCCGTGGCGTCCCTGCTCACCAGCGGTGGCCTCCTGCGGCGCAAGGTCGCCTACCAGGGTGTCGGCGCGGCCGTCTACCTGGCCGCGCTGGCCGTGGCCACACCGGTGTGGGGCATCATGGGGGCCGCGACGGCCACCGTCATCGCCGAGGTCGCGCTCTGCTGTCTCTTCTGGGTCGCGGTGCGCCGGCGGGTCGTCGCCGGTGCCACGCTGCCGTCCTGGCGGGACGTCCGGCGCCGCCTGACCGGGGAGGAGTCCCGTGCGTCCTGAGCCAGCGCCCGCCGCCCGGCGTCCACTCGTCGTCGGCTACTACGGCATGGACAACGTCGGCGACAACGCCTTCTGTGTGGTCGTGGACTGGGCGCTCCGGGCGTACTGGGGCTCCGCGGCGCCGGTCTTCGCGGCGCCGCCGCTCGTGGACCTGCCCGGTGACCGCACCGGCATGGACCCCCGCTGGTACGTCCGCGGCGGGATGACCGGCCGCGCCGGCACCCTGCTCAACAAGGCCGCCCTGCTCCGGCGCTCCTCCATGGTGGTCTTCGGTGGTGGGTCGGTGTTCCGGGAGATGGGCCCGCTCAGCGAGAAGAAGCTCTTCTCGTTGTTCTCCCGGATGTCCGGGCACCCGATGGCCGCCCTCGGCGTCTCGGTCGGGCCCTTCCTGTCGCCGGTCGCCGAGCGGCGGCTGCTCGACGTGCTGCGCCGGATCGACTTCATCGGGGTCCGCGACCTCGCCTCCGCGGAGATCCTCCGAAGCGCCGGGCATCCGGGCCTGCTGGTGCCGGCCGGCGACCTGGCCGGCCTGCTCCCCGAGGCGCTCGGCGAGCCCGTCCCGCCCCGGGCGCCCCGGCCCGCGCGGCGGGCCCGGCTGGGCGTGACCCTGCTCGGCGTGGACTACGAGGCCGGGGACGAGGAGTCCCGGCGGCGCGAGGACGCACTGGTCGAGGGGGTCCGCGCCCTGGTCCTCAAGGAGCCGGTGGATGTCACCGTCTTCGTCTTCAACACCCACCCGGTGCACGGGGACGAGCGGGTCAGCCAGCGGTTGCGTGCCGCCGTCGACGGTCTCTGCGATGTCCGCGTCGTCACGGCCCGGGACGGCGTACGCGCGTGCTGGGACGAGATGAAGCGGTGCGACCTGGGCCTGCACATGCGGCTGCACGGCGCCGTCTTCGCCTACCTGGCCGGGGTCCCGTTCACGCTGGTGCCGTACCAGAAGAAATGCGACGACTTCCTGGACGAGATCGCCCAGCCGGCGTCGCTGCGGCTCGGCCGGGTGCCACGCGACCCGGCGGAGGTGACCCGGATACTGGCCGCCATGCTCTCCGACGACGCGGTGCCCGGCCTGTCCCGGGTGGACTTCGCCGACCGGGCCCGGCTGAACTTCACCCGCGCGCCGTGGGCGCTCGGCGCCGAGCCGTCCCCCCGGTGACCGGCGACGCTCGTCGCGCCACCAGGCACACCCCGCTGCTCGCGGTGACCCTGGCGGTCAGCGCCGTCCTGCTCGCCGCACTGGTGGTCGCCGCGAGCGGCCACGACCGCTCCCACGGCCCGTCCGCCGCCGGCTCGCCGACGCCCTCCGCGCCGGCGGCCACACCGGAGCGCGACAGACTGCGCGACCTCATGCCGTCCGGGGTACGGATCGGCACCGCCATCGACGGGCGCGCGCTGAGCCTCGACTCCACCTACCGCGACGTGCTGGCCGCCGAGTTCGACACGGTGACCGCCGAGAACGCCATGAAATGGCGCAACCTGGAGCCCACGGAGGGCGTCAACACGTGGGTGGGCGCCGACCAGCTCGTCGACTTCGCCCAGCGCAACCGCCAGTCCGTCTACGGCCACACCCTGGTCTGGCACAACGACGTGCCGCAGTGGGTGTCGCCGGACTGGTCGCCGGAGCGGCTCCGGGCCGTGCTCCGCGCGCACGTCACCGCCGTCGTCTCCCGCTACCGCGACCGGGTGTGGGCCTGGGACGTGGTCAACGAGGCGCTCGACGAGGACGGCTCGCTGCGGGACACGCTGTGGCTGCGCAAGCTGGGCCCCGGCTACATCGCCGACGCGTTCCGCTGGGCCCACGGCGCCGACCCCGGCGCCCGCCTGTTCATCAACGATTACGGGACGGAGGAGCGGACCCGCAAGGCCGACGCCCTGCTGAAGCTGGTCCGGGACCTGCGCGCCCAGGGCGTGCCGGTGGACGGGGTGGGCTTCCAGGCCCACCTGGAGTCGGACCGGCCGCCCGCGGGTCTCCTCGCCAACCTGCACCGCTTCGCCGCCCTCGGTGTCTCCGTCGCGATCACCGAACTCGACGTCCGCGTGAAGCTGCCGGCCGGCCCGGAGAAGCTGCGCCAGCAGGCCGCCGTCTACCGCGACGTCCTGGCCGCCTGCCTGTCCGTGCCGGCCTGCGTGTCGCTGACCGTCTGGGGCTTCACCGACGCCCGGAGCTGGATCCCCAACTACCACCGCGGCTACGGGGCCGCATGCCTGCTGGACGACCGGTACCGGCCCAAGCCGGCACACGCCGCCATGATCGAACTGCTCGGCACCCGGCATCCCCGTGGGCCGGGCGCCTGACCGCCGGCCGGTCACCCCTGGGCGCCGCCCACGATCTCCTTGACCGCGTCGCGGCGCACCGCGTCGTAGAAGGTACGCACCTTCGCCGGGTCCGGGAACACCACGCTCTCGGTGCCGACCCGGCCGGTGCCCCTCGTCGGGCTGGTGAAGAAGAACAGGTTGCCGCCCCGCAGGTTGCGCAGGTCGCCCGCCATGTCGAGCAGGGACATCCCCTTGTCGACGGACACCGCCGCCGAGGACGCCTTGACGAAGTCGTTCAGCTTGCCGGGATTGGTGAGAATGCCGCCGGAGGCGGCCCGGTCGAGGATGGCCCGGATCACCTGCTGCTGGTGCCGGATCCGGGCGAAGTCGCCGTCCGGGAACTGCTTGCGCTGCCGCGACCAGTCCAGGGCCGTCTCGCCGTCCATGTGCTGCACACCCTTGGCGAACTTCCGGAACGGCGGGTGGATCGAGGCGAACTCCCGCTCGGAGTCGATGTCGACGCCGCCGATCGCGTCGATGATGTCCTTGAACCCGGCGAAGTCGACGATGGCCACGTGGTCGATCCGGACCCCGGTGAACTGCTCGACGGTCTGCACCATCAGCGGCACCCCGCCCCAGGCGTACGCCGCGTTGATCTTTGCGTCGCGGCCGCCGTGCTGGCCGTCCTTCGAGCGCGGCACGTGCACCCAGGTGTCCCGCGGGATGGACACCAGCTCGGCGCTCTTCCGGTCCTTCGGCAGGTGCGCCACGATGATCGTGTCCGACCGCGAACCGGTGGTGTTCTCCGGGTCGCGCGAGTCACTGCCCAGGATCATGATGTTCATGGCGCCCTTGGCGGCGACGGGCGGACGCGCCTCCTGCGGCACGTCCTGGAAGGCGTCGACGCGCTCGATGCGGGAATCGACCGAACGCAGGTAGAAGAACCCGCCGCCCACGCCGCCGCCGACGAGCAGCACCACCACCAACAGCACGCCCAGGGCGACACGCCGCCCACGCCGCCGGCGCGGCCGCGGACCGGTCGCCTCCTCGCCGCTGCCGTCCACCTCGGACGGTGCGGCCGGCGCGTCCGGCTCCGGGTCGACGGTCTGCTGGGCATCTGGCATGGGCGCGATGCTACTGATTCACGCACCGTCACGCCGACCCTCGTCCGACCGGCCAGCCTCCGTCACCCGTTCGGCGCTTTCCTTCTCAACCGTCACCCCGAACCTGGTACAACACCACGGGTGGACGCAACGAAGCTCCGTCGGGCCATCGCCCGCACCCGGCTGGCGCCGGTCGCCGCCTTCCCCAAGCGCCTGGCCCGGGTGGCCCGGCACGACGCCCGGGTGCTGCGCACCTCCGCCCGATGGCTGCTCACCTCCCGGGAGCACCACAACTACACGTACGAGCTGACCAAGCTCAGCCGGCACCATCTGGCCTGGTTCGTCAGCGTGACCTGCGACGTCCCGGTCGGGCAGGTGCGCCGCTGGTTCGCCGAGATCGAGGGCGACGACAAGCTGCGCGCCCACATCGAGACCGCCACCGCCACCGCCTCCCGCCGCGGCCTGGCCGACCGGCAGGTCCGCTACGCCCGCCGGATCGGCTGGTACGCCATCGTCCGCGCCCGCAAACCCGCCCACGTCGTCGAGACCGGAGTCGACAAGGGCCTCGGCAGCTGCGTGCTGGCCGCCGCCCTGCTCCGCAACGCCGCCGAGGGCCACCCCGGCCGGCTCACCTCGCTCGACATCAACCCCGAGGCCGGCTACCTGGCCCGGGCCACCCCGTGGGCCGACGTGGTCGACCTCGTCATCGGCGACTCGGTGGCCTCGATCGGCGCGCTCGACCGGCCGGTCGACCTCTTCCTCCACGACAGCGACCACAGCCGGGTCCACGAACGCAGCGAGTTCGAAGCGGTCGAACCCAAACTCGCCCCCGGCGCCGTGCTGCTCACCGACAACGTCACCGCCACCAACGTCCTCGCCGAGCACGCCGAACGCACCGGCCGCCGGTTCCTCGCCTACCGGGAGACCCCGGCCCGGCACTGGTACCCGGGCGACGGCATCGGCATCGCCTGGTGACGGCCCCGCCGTCTTAGCTTTCGCTTAGCCCGCTTGTCCGGTACCCCACCGTCCGGCAGCATCGACCGGCGTGACCGACGGCAGCGCTCCCAGCCGCCCCGTCCCCGACGGGGACGAGCACCGGCCCACCCGGGCCGGCCGCCGCCGCGCCCCGACCGGCCCGCGCCGGTGGCTCGCCGCCGGCGGCCTCGCCGCGCTCGCCGCCGTGGTCGCCGTGACCCTCGCGGTACGCGGCGGCGCCGCCCCCGCCTGCGCCGCCCCGCCGCCCCGCGCCCTGCCCGCCGGGGCGCTCGCCGCCCCACCGCTGGGCAACACCGTCCACACCGGAAAGGCCACCTTCTACGACTCGAAGGGGGCCGGCGGCAACTGCTCCCGGCCCGCCGCGCCCGCCAACCACCTCTACGTCGCCCTCGGCCCCGACGAGTACGCGGCCGGCGCCTCCTGCGGCGGCCACCTCGACGTCACCGGCCCCAAGGGCACCATCCGGGTCCTCGTCATGGACCAGTGCCCGGAATGCGAACCCGGCCACCTCGACCTCTCCGCCGAGGCGTTCGCCCGGATCGCCGACCCCGTGCAGGGCGCCGTCAAGGTCAGCTACCGCGCGGTCGTCGACCCGCCGCTGCCCGGCCCGCTCACCTTCCGCGTCAAGGAGGGCGCCTCGCAGTGGTGGTTCGCCGTCCTGATCGGCGACCACGGCAACCCGCTGCGCGCCGTCGAGGTGCGGCAGGGTGGCTCCTGGCGCGCCGCCGACCGCGAGGACTACAACTACTGGCTCATCCCGTCTGGCGCCGGCCCCGGGCCGTACACGATCCGGGTCACCGACGCGTACGGCCACCGCGCCACCGCCACCGGCATCCGGATGCTCCCCGGCCAGGTCCAGCGCAGCAGCGTCCGGATGTACGGCGCGGGCGCCCCGGCCCGGTCGGCCACGCCCAGCCGCTCGGTGTCGGCCCGGCCCAGCCCCCGGCCGAGCGCCTCGGCCATCCCGTCGACCACGGCACCGCCCGGCACTCCCGCCGTGGTGGACGCGGCCGCCGCCCCGGCCAGCCTCGCCCCGGTCCCTGCCGGCTGCGGCTGACGTCCATCCGGCCCCGGTCCCGAGGCTGCCAGGCGCGGCACGCGCGCAGGCGGGAGTCCGGCTCGCGCCTGGTGGCCCGGCAAACTCTGCCGGGTGCGGATCCGCTTCGGCGACGGCGGGCTCAGGCCGCGGCGGCGTCCAGGTCGAGCCACATGAAGACCTCGTCCCGGTCGTCCCCCGCGGCGAGCCGCAAAGCGCCGGGCAGCCGCCCGACCTCGCGGTAGCCGAGGCGCTCGTAGAAGCCGCCCAGGCCCAGCCCGTCCCGGACCGTCACGTGCAACGCCGCCAGCCCCAGCTCCCGGCCGATCCGCTCGGCCTCGCGCATCATCGCCGCGCCGTAGCCGCGCCCCTGCGTGTCGGGATGCACCATGACCCGCTTCAGCACCCGCCAGTGCGTCTTCAGGTGGAACCGGTTGTCCGCGATGATCAGGACGCCGACGAGGCGGTCCCCCTCGTAGCCGGCCAGGAGCCGGTCCGGGCCGTCGCTGATCGCGGCGAAGGTCGTCGCGGCCATGGGCCGCACCTCGGCCTCGGTCACCGGGGCGACGAAGCCGACCGCGCCGCCGGCGTTGGTCACGTCCACCCAGAGGGCGATGATCTGCTCGCGCAGCTCGGGGGTGAGGTCGGGGTCCAGGACGAAACGCAGGTTCACGCCCGCCATCCTGCGCGAGGCGACGCCACGTGAACCCGCGTTCGTGACCTTCACGACATCGGGCCAGTGCGGGAGAGGGGAGTCGAACCCCCACGTCCTTTCGGACAATAGGACCTAAACCTATCGCGGCTGCCTGTTACGCCACTCCCGCAGACCTGCTGAGTCTAGAGCGTCGGGCTTCCGCCGTGGTGAGTCCAGCCTCCCGCAGGATCACCTGGACCGTGCGATGACTGATCGCCGCGCCGGTGCCCGAGGCGTCGGTCAGCGCCTCGGCAATCTTCCGGGACCCGGCCTCAGGGTGCGCGAGTGCGAACCGGATGACGGAATCGCGGAACCTGTGCTGGACCGGCCGGTCACGGATACGCGTTCGCGGTGCGATGGTTCCAGTTGCGTCGAGCCGCCGCCGCAATCTGCTCACGTGGTCTCTCGTGCAGCCGAGCAGGCGAGCGGCCTCCACGGTCGTCATGTGGCCGGCGCTGACCTGCCCGACCAGGGTCGCGGCATCCGGCAGTCCATCGCCTGATTCGCTGCGAGCCGAGAGGTCCGACGAGGCTGGCGCGCCGACCTGGGCTCGGGCGCGGCCGGCGAAGGTCGCCGTCTGGCTGTGGCAGTTGGGGCACAGTAACCGCAGGTTGGGTGGCCTGTTGTCGAGCCGGTCGCCGTTGATGTGGTCGACGTGGAGGATGAGCGGAGCATCCTGCCACCTCGGGCCGAGGCCGCATGTCTCACATCGTTCGGGCACGCCGATGGCGGCAAGGGCGCGCCGGAGCCGGAAGCCGGGTGTTCTGGCCGCGTCCGGTGGCAGCCGGACCAGGATCTGCGACGACGCCTGCCGACGACCCCGCACTCCCCGGCTGTGCCCCTGCCCGGTGAAGTGTGAGGTGTCGATGCCGAAGCGCTTGAGCTGCCGGCTGATGTGGGCGTGTGAGCCGCCGCTCATCGGTATGCCCAGCAACCGAAGCACCTCCGCGATGCTCCGTGCCTCCGCGGCTGCTGCGGTCAGGGCCTCGGGGGAGTATCTGTATCGAGGCATGCGCCGACCGTAGCGGCGGCCTGCGACAGGTTCAGTCGAGGCCGAGGTCCCGGCGCAGCTTGGCGACGTGCCCGGTGGCCTTGACGTTGTAGAGCGCCCGCTCGATCTTCCCGTCCTCGTCGACGACGAAGGTCGAGCGGATCACGCCGGTGACGGTCCGGCCGTACATCTGCTTCTCGCCGAACGCGCCGTACGCGGTCAGCACGGCCTTGTCGGTGTCGGCGACCAGCGGGAAGGTGATGGCGTCGCGGTCGCGGAACTTGGCGAGCTTCTCCGGCTTGTCGGGGGAGATGCCGACGACCTCGTAGCCGGCGGCCTGGAGCGAGGCGAGCGAGTCGCGGAAGTCGCAGGCCTGCTTGGTGCAGCCGGGGGTCATGGCGGCCGGGTACGCGTACAGGATGACCTTGCGGCCGCGCAGGTCGGCCAGGGACAGGGTCCCGCCGCTGTCGGTGGGGAGGGTGAACTCGGGGGCGGGGTCGCCGGGGTTCAGGCGGTCGGTCATGGCGCTGACGATACCGCCGCCGTGCGGTCCGGTGCGGGTGGCGACGCGCTGCCGCGTGATGATCACCATGGCTTGTTGCAAGGGATTGGCAACAACGACCGTACGCAAATAAGCTCAGCGGGTGGAAACCCTGGCGATGCACATCTCGAACGGGATCATCGACGGTCCTGTCGCCGCGGTGTTCGCGGCCCTCGCGCTGGCCGTGCTCACCTTCTGCGTGCTGCGGGGGCGCCGTGACCTCGACGACCGGCTGGCGCCGATGGCCGGCCTGGTGGCCGCGTTCATCTTCGCCGTGCAGATGCTCAACTTCCCGATCTTCACGGCCGGGGTCAGCGGCCACCTGCTCGGTGGCGCCCTCGCCGCCATGCTGGTCGGCCCGTGGGTCGGCGCGCTCTGCGTCGCCGTGGTGCTGGTCGTGCAGGCGCTGGTGTTCGGCGACGGCGGGGTGGCCATGCTCGGCCTCAACATCACGAACATGGCGCTCCTCGGCACCGCGGCCGCGTACCTGCTGATCGCGCTGCTGCTGCGGGTCCTGCCGCGCACCCCGGCCGGGCTCGCCGTCACCGCCTTCGTCTCCGCGCTGGTCAGCGTCGTGGTGGCGTCCCAGGGCTTCGTGCTCCAGTACTGGCTGGGCGGCACGACCGACCTGGGCGGCAACCTCACCGGGCTGGCCGGCACGATGGCCGGCGTCCACCTGCTCATCGGCATCGGCGAGGGCCTGATCACGGCGACCACGGTGGTCACCGTCGCCAAGGTCCGCCCCGACCTGGTGTACGCGCTGCGCGCCCTGAAGCCGGCCGTGCCGGCTCCCGCCGTCCCGGTCGCCGGAGGTGCCCGATGAGCAAGCGTCCCTGGCCGTTCGTCCTCGGTGGCCTGCTGGTTGCCCTGCTGCTGGCCGGCGTGGTCAGCAACTACGCCTCGGCGCACCCGGACGGGCTCGACTCGTCGCTGCTCAAGGGCTGCACGGTGAACGCCGACGACGAGATCACCGGCGGCAGCTGCCCGGCCCAGCAGGCGAAGGACCATGAGCTGGCCGACAGCCCGCTCGCCGACTACGGCGTCCGGGGGGTGAGCAACGGCTTCCTCTCCACCGGCCTGTCCGGCGTGCTCGGCGTGCTGCTCACCTTCGCCCTCGGCGGCGGCCTGTTCTGGCTGGCCCGCCGCCGCGGCCCGGCGACCGACCCGTCAAGCGGCCCCACCCACGGCCCGACGGACGGCCCGGCCGGTCCCGACAGCGACCCGACCGCCGACGAGCGCGCGGCGCGCGCCGCCGGCACCCGCTGAGCCCCGGATGGGTGCCGGCCACGCCCACGTGCTCTACCGCGAGTCGTCCTCCCGGGTGCACCGCCTCCCGCCGGAGGTGAAGATCGTCGCGATGGTGCTGTTCACCGTCGCGGTGGTCGCCACGCCCCGGGAGGCGTACTGGGCCTTCGGTGGCTACGCCCTGCTGGTCGCCGCCGTGGCGGCGCTGGCCCGGGTGGGGCCGCGCTGGCTGCTCGCCCGGGCGCTGATCGAGCTGCCGTTCGTGCTGTTCGCGTTCGCGCTGCCGTTCTTCGGCACCGGGGAGCGGGTCGAGGTGGCCGGGCTGAGCCTCTCCGTCGACGGGCTGCACGGCGCGTGGAACATCCTCGCCAAGGGCACGCTCGGCGTACTCGCGTCGCTTCTGCTGGCGGCGACCACGACGACGCGGGACCTGATCGTCGGCCTGGACCGGCTGCGTTGTCCGCAGATCCTCACCCAGATCGCCACGTTCATGCTGCGCTACCTGGACGTGCTGGTGGGGGAGGCCCGGCGGATGCGGGTGGCCCGGGTGTCCCGGGGCGACGACCCGCGTTTCCTGTGGCAGCTGCGCGGGTTCGCCGCCGGTGTGGGCGCGCTCTTCCTGCGGGCCTTCGAGCGGGGCGAGCGGGTCTACCTGGCGATGGTCTCCCGCGGCTACACGGGCCGGATGCCGGCGGTGTGGCAGGGCGCGGGCGCGGCCACCGCGGGGCAGTGGGCGGCCGCCGCGACCGTGCCGGTGATCGCGGCCTCCATCGCCGGCGTCGCGCTCGTCCTGACATGATCGGGTACGTGCAGCAGCCGCCCTCTCTGGACGTCCGTGGCGTCCGGTACGCGTACCCGGACGGTCACGTCGCCCTGCACGGGGTGGACCTGACCGTGCCGCGCGGCGACCGGGTGGCGCTGCTCGGGCCGAACGGCGCCGGCAAGACCACCCTGGTGCTGCACCTCAACGGCATCCTCACCCCGACCGAGGGGACGGTCAGCGTCGGCGGCCTGGCGGTGAGCCGGGACCGGGACACCCTGGCCGAGATCCGCCGCCGGGTGGGCATCGTCTTCCAGGACCCGGACGACCAGCTGTTCCTGCCCACGGTCGCCGAGGACGTGGCGTTCGGGCCGGCCAACCTGGGGCTGCGCGGGGCGGAACTGGCCGCCCGGGTGGACGAGGCGCTCGCCGCCGTGGGGATGGGGGAGCACCGGGACCGGGCGCCGCACCACCTCTCGTTCGGGCAGCGCCGTCGGGTGGCGGTGGCCACCGTGCTCGCCATGCGCCCGGAGATCCTGGTGCTGGACGAGCCGTCGTCCAACCTCGATCCGGCCGCCCGCCGGGAGCTGGCGGAGATCCTGCGCGGCCTCCCGGTGACGCTGCTCATGGTCACGCACGACCTGCCGTACGCGGCGGAGCTCTGCGACCGAGCGGTGATCCTGGACGCCGGCCGCATCGTCGCCGACGCCCCCACGCTGGACCTGCTGACCAACGAGCCGCTCCTGGCGCAGCACCGCCTGGAACTCCCCTACGGGTTCGCCCCCCGCCGCTCCTGACCCCCCGCGATCTTGCACTTTCGGCCCTCCCAGAGCGGGATGAAAGCCGCGTGTCAGGGGCCACAACCGCAAGATCGGCGGGAGCGTCAGCGAGGGACGGGGGCGGGGCGGGTGGCGTGGGCGGCGGTGTGGAGGCGGAGCAGGCCGGCGGCCACCGCGCCGGCGCCGGTGGTCAGGGCCACGGTGACCAGCACGCGGGTGAGAGTGGGTGGGCCGGCGACCGGGGGGACCGAGCGGGACAGGACGGCCAGGTTCCCGATCCCGGCGAACAGGGCCACGCAGGCGCCCGCCAGCGCCAGCGCGAAGTCGGCGGCGGGGCGGCGGGCCAGGGCGTACCCGCCGGCGGCGAGCGCGCCGAGGCCGGTGAGCAGCGTCCACAGCTGCCCGGTGAGCAGTTCGAGCAGCACCCCGCCGGTCCCGGCGGCGCCGGTGTCCACGGCTTTGCCGACGGTGAACGCCACGGTCGCCGCCCCGCCCACGGCGAGCAGTGCGCCGACCCCGCGCAGCGCGCGGACGCCGGTGGCGGTGCCGGCCGGGACCAGCCCGGCCGCGCCGATCACCAGGAGGCCGAGGGTGGCGGCCACCCACCAGGGGTACGCGTCCGGCGGCGGCACCCAGTCCAGGGTGCCGCGCACCTCGCCGGTCGCGGTGCCGGCGCGCAGCGGCACCACCCAGTCGCGGACGCGCTGCTCGCGGCCGGAATCGGCGGCCACCTGGGCGGGCGGTTCCGACTCCAGCCAGAGGGTCCGCTGGTCGTGCCAGCGGGCGGTCGGCCCGTCGGAGATCCGCCGCCAGGCCGGCGCGGCCGCGGGGTCGGCCTCCGGCGGGAGCGGGGTGTCCCCGGCGAGGGTGCGGTTCAGGTAGGTGGCGGGGGAGCGGCTGTTCTCGTACACCCCGCCGGGTCCGATCCGCAGGTACGGCTCACCGGAGTAGCCGAGCACCTCGATGTCGGCCCCCGTGCGGTTGGTCAGCTCCAGGCGGGCGCCGGCCTCGACCATCCGGGCGGTGAGCCCCGGCCGGGCGGGGCCGACCCCGGTGACCTCGGCCCGGTAGTCGGTGCCGGCGGGGGCGTCGGCGCCGTGCGCGGCGGCCGGCGTGGCGAGGGTGAGGAGGGCGGCGAGCGCGGCGGTGACCACCAGGCCGGCCCGCCGCAGCGGTGCGGAAATCACTTGCCGGCCGCCTCCACGGCCGCCTTGATTCCCTCCGGGGAGCGGTCCGCGACGTCCTTGCCGTTCACCCGGATGGTCGGCGTGCCGGTCACGCCGGACTTGCTGGCGTCCTCGGTGACGTGCTCGGTCCACCCCTTGTACTTGCCGTCGTTGACGCAGGAGCCGAAGTCGTCGCGGTTCAGCCCGACGCCGGCGCCGATGTCGATCAGCTCGTCGTCGCTGAGCCCGGCGCTGCCCTCTGCCGGCTGGCGGGCGAAGAGCTGGTCGGTGAACTCCTTGAACTTGCCGCCCTGCGCCGCACAGCCGGCGGCGGCCGCGGAGCGGGTGGAGTACTCGGTGGTGGAGAAGCGGTTGAGGAAGGCCACCGGGTGGAAGTTCACCCGGATCTTGCCGTCGCTGATCAGCTGGTTGAGCGTCGCGCCGCTGGTGTCCTGGAACTGCTTGCAGACCGGGCAGAGGTAGTCCTCGTAGAGGTCGACGGTGACCGGGCCCTGGCCGAGGACGATGGCGGTGCCGGGCGGGTTGGCGCCGGGCGGGGTGGTGAAGGTCTCCGACTTCTGGCTGGAGTAGACCGCCCAGCCGATCAGCCCGGCGATCACCAGCACCACGACCGCGGCGACGGAGGTCCAGATCGTGCGGGTGCGCCGCTTCTCCCGGGCGAGCTGCGCGCGGACCACCTGGGCCGCGTTCTTCCGCCCCTTGCGACTACTCATCGAGGTCCTCCACGGGTGATTCGCCCGCCAGCCAGCCGTCCACCGACAACGGTGTGCGGGGCCAGATCAGCAGGAATCCGGCCAGTACCAGGAATCCCAGGTCCCGGAGGATCTCCGGGAGGTAGCTCGGTGCCTGGCCGGCGGCGAGCTGCCCGCCGCTGCCGAAGCACCCGCAGTCGATGGCCAGGCCACGGGACCAGGCCGAGGCGATGCCGGTGACGAAGACCAGCAGCAGCACCGTGGAGACGCCCGCGACCACCCGGGTGGCCAGCCCGACCAGGAGGAGCACGCCGAGCGCCAGCTCGACGAAGGGCAGCGCGGCGCCGATCACGGTGGCCAGGTCGTACGGCATCACCTGGTAGGCGTTGACGGCCCGGCCGGAGGCGGCCAGGTCGTCGATCTTCGCGCCGCCGGCGAGCAACCAGACGGCGGCCAGGCCGAGGCGGGCCGCGATGCCGAGCCAGGGCCGGACGGCGGGCCAGCGGGCGGCCCGGGTGCGGGATGCGGTCACGCTGGTTGGTCGGCCCGTCCGCGAGGAAAGTTCCACGATCAACCCGCCAGCGCGTCGCCGACGGCAGCGACCAGCTCGTCGCGGGCCCGGGCGACGCGGGAGCGGATGGTGCCCACCGGCACCCCTTCCACCGCGGCGGCCTCGGCGTACGACAGGCCGAGCAGCTGGGTGAGCACGAACGCGGAGCGCCGCTCGGCGGGGAGCCGGCGGACCAGGTCGGTGGCGCCGAGCTGCCCGGCCGGGTCCGGGTACGGCCGGTCGGCGGCCGCGTGCGCGGCGAGCCGCTGCTCCAGCCGCCGGCGGCGGACCACGGTGCGCAGGTGGTCGGCGCAGGCCCGCCGGGCGATGCCGAGCAGCCACGTCCGCGCGGTGGACCGCCCCTCGAAGCCGGGCAGCGCCCGGAACGCCCGCAGGTACGTCTCCTGGGTCAGGTCGTCCGCGCTGTCCGGGTCGACCAGGGCGGCGGCGAAGCGCCACACCTCGGCCTGGGTGGCCCGGACGAAGGCGGCCTGGGCGGCCGGGTCGCCGCCGCGGGCGGCCAGCGCCGAGTCGGTCGCGGCGTCCCGCGCAGCCTCGTGTGCCGCCGCGGGGCGGTCGGCGGAGGTGTCGCGCGGGGCGGGGATCACGTCACACGAGGTTACGCGGCGTACCTGTGCCCGACAGGGTCCTTCGGCCCATTCCGTGGTCCGGCCCACGCCGGGAACTTTTCCCGCCGGCCCGCCGACTACCTTCTCGTGAACTGCGACGACGTGCGCGAGGCGCGCTCGCCCCGGCGGGCCCGCGCCGCGGCGCCGGGACGCGGATGAGGTCGGGTCGCCGGGCGCCGCACGGTTCGGGAAGCATGACGGTCATGACTGCTGCCGTACGCCGCCGCACCGCGGCCGGTGCCGACCGTCGCCGGGTCGCCCGGCTGGGGGCCGCCGCCGGACTGCTGGTCACCCTCGTCGCCCTGCTGCTGGCCCCGGCCACCCCGGCCAGCGCCCACGCGGTGCTGGTGAGCAGCAGCCCCGCCGCCTCGGCCGTGGTGCCCAGCGCGCCCGCCGAGGTGGTGATCACCTTCAGCGAGGGCGTCCGCAAGGTCCCCGACAAGGTGCGGGTGATCGCCCCCGACGGCTCCCGCGCCGACCGGGGCGAGCCCACCTTCAAGGGCGCCGTGGTCACCATCCCGGTGGACCCGTCCGGCGCGCGCGGCACCTACCTGGTCAGCTACCGGGTGATCTCCGCCGACAGCCACCCGGTCTCCGGGGCGTTCACCTACTCGGTCGGCGCGCCGTCCACCCCGCCGACCGACACCGGCACGGACACCCGGGCGAACCCGGTGGTGGGCAACGCCGTCAAGTTGGCCAAGTACCTGGGCTACGCCGGGCTGCTGCTCCTCGTCGGCCCGGCCCTGGTGCTGTCCGCGCTCTGGCCGCGCCGGCTGTCCCGGCGCGGCCCCGCCCGGCTGGCCTGGTCCGCCCTGGGCCTGCTGGCCGTGGCCACCCTCGCCGAGCTGTGGCTCCAGGTGCCCTACACCAACGGCGGCGGCCCGTTCGACGTCTCCGGCTCGGGCTTCGGCGACGTGCTGAGCAGCACGTACGGCACCGCCCACCTGGTCCGGCTCGGCCTGCTCGCCGCGGCGGCGTTCCTGCTTCGCCCGCTCTTCGCCGGCCCGGTCGGCCGCACCGACGGGCTCATCCTGGCCATCCTCGGCGGGGCGGCGCTGTTCACCTGGCCCCTCGCCGGGCACCCGGCCGCGTCGCCCGCGCCCGCCGTGTCGGTGGTGGTGGACGCCGTGCACCTGGGCAGCATGGCCGTCTGGCTGGGCGGCCTGGTGATGCTCGCGGTCTTCCTGCTGCGCCGGGCCGACGAGCGCGAGCTTGACGCGATCCTGCCGATCTGGTCCCGCTGGGCGGCCCTCGCTGTGGCCGCGCTGCTGCTCGCCGGCACCGTGCAGGGGCTGATCGAGGTGGCCACCCCGAAGGCGCTCGTCGACACCACGTACGGGCGGCTGCTGCTCGCCAAGATCGTGCTGTTCGCGCTGGTGATCGGGGTGGCCGCGTACTCCCGGTCGCTGGTCCGGCGGCGCACCGCCGCGCGGCGCCCGGGGTCGATGCGGAAGGCCGTCCTGGCCGAGCTGGCGATCACCGCCGTGGTGCTCGGCGTCTCGGCGACGCTGGTGCAGACCACCCCGGCCCGGACCGCCTCGGCCGACGTGGCCGGCGCACCGGCCGGCTACTTCTCCACCACGCTGAGCAGCCCGATCTACTCGCTCCAGGTCGAGCTGGACCCGGCCGAGACCGGCAGCAACTCGCTGCACCTCTACGCGTACACGAAGGACAACCGGCCCCAGCCGGTGCAGGAGTGGAAGGCCACCGCCGCGCTGCCGTCGGCCGGCATCGAGCCGATCACCATCCCGCTGCTGCCGCTGACCGACAACCACGCCACCGGCGAGATCAGTCTCCCGGCGGCGGGGCAGTGGCAGTTGCGCTTCACCGTCCGCACGTCCGACATCGACCAGGCCACGGTGACCGCCACCGTGCCCGTCAAGTAACGGAAGGCCGCCCACATGATCCGTCTCCGGCGCCCCGCAGCCGCCGCCGCGCTCACCCTCGCCGCCGTGGCCACGGCCGTGCTCGGCCTGGCCGGGCCGGCCTCGGCGCACGTCACCGTGAACCCGACGGAGGCCACGCAGGGCGGCTACGGCCGCTTCGCCTTCCGGGTGCCGAACGAGAGCGACACGGCGTCGACCACCAGGGTCGAGGTGAACCTGCCGGAGAACGCCCCGGTCGGCTCGGTCTCCACCATGCCGGTGCCCGGCTGGACGGTCACCGTGGAGAAGCGCAAGGTCGACCCGCCGATCGAGGTGCACGGCAGCCAGCTCACCGAGGCCGTCTCCAAGCTCACCTGGACGGCGGCGCCGAACGGCGGGGTCAAGCCGGGTGAGTTCCAGGAGTTCCCGGTGTCGATGGGCCCGCTGCCGCAGACCGACCGGATGGTGTTCAAGGTGCTCCAGACCTACTCGGACGGCAACATCTCCCGCTGGATCGAGGAGCCCACCCCGGGCGGGGAGGAGCCGGAGAACCCCGCCCCGGTGCTCACCCTGACCGCCGCCTCGGCGTCCGCCTCGCCCGCCGCGAGCGCACCGGCGGCCGCCGCGGACGACGACGATGACGACGCCGACACCGGCGCGGCCACCGCGTTCGGCGTGGCCGGTCTGGTCGCCGGCCTGGCCGGCCTGGTCCTCGGCGGGCTGGCCTTCCTCCGTACCCGCCGGGAGCCCGCCGCGAAGTCCTGACCTCCGCCCGCCCGCCGGCCCCCGGGATCTTCCGGCGGGCCGGCGGCCTTTCCGCGGTCCTTCAGCTGCTTGCCGTGGATATCCGGCGATTGTGTGGTCGCCGTCGGTAAGGTCGGCCGGGTACTTCGCTACCGAGGGGGACGACGCGAATGCGTTTCGTGCGCACGATCGCCGGCATGCTGCTGTTGACCGTGGGGATTCCGGCTCTGCTGGCGGGCGCCGGGCTCTGGCTCGCCGCCCGGCACGCCGACCCGGACGGCGGCTTCGCCGCCCGCTTCGAGACGGTCCGCACCCCCGCCCGGGCGGTCGTGGTGTCCGACGTGGACGCGCTGCTCCGCACCGAGGCGCCGGTCGCCCGGGCCGGGCAGGCACGGCTGCGGCTCACCGCGCGGACCGCCGACGGCCCCGCCTTCCTCGGTCTGGCCCCGACCGACCAGGTGCGGCGGTGGCTGGCCGACGTCCCGCACGCCACCGTGCGCCGGGTCGCCCTGGCCCGCGGGTCGCTGCCGGTCCGCCTCGACCCGGCCACCGCCGGCACCGCCGCTGCCGTCCCGCTCGGCCAGGACTTCTGGGTACGCGAGGGCATCGGCGCCCTGGAGTGGAGCCCGGCCGAGCTGGCCGACCGGTCGCTGAGCCTCGTGGTGATGCGGCCCGACGGGCGGGCCGACCTCGCCCTGGACCTGCGGGCCGAACTGCGCGCCGGGTGGTTCCCGGGGGCGGCCTGGGCGCTGCTGGCCGGCGGGACGCTGCTGGTGGTCCTCGCCGTGGTGCTGCTGCTGCGCCCGGTCCGCCCGCGCGAGGTGGTCTTCGTCGTCGAGCCGGACCAGGTTCCCGTGCTGGCCGGACGGCTGGGGGTCAGCTCGCTCACCGGGCTGGGCCAGCGGTCGGAACCGTCCACCCTGCCCGATCGGCAACTGGTCTCCGTGGGGTCGGCGCCCGTCGAGCGCTCCCGCCCGGCGATCGGCCCGGTGCCGAGCCGGCGGCCGGTGAGCCTGGCCGACCTGCCGGCCGACGCGGACTGGTCGTGGCCCCCGGTGGCCGCCGCGGAGGCGCCCCGGCCGGTCCGGCCGGCCACCCCGGTCGACGAGTGAACCGCGTCCCACGCGGCAGGTGGCCCTCCGCGCTGCCGACGCGGAGGGCCACCGTCACCGGGGGAATTCGGTGCTACCTGGGAGAAACCTGAGGTAGTTGCGACCAGATTAGCGCTCAACGCCGCTTGTCGCGAGTTCTGTCCATTTAGTGCAAGTTCCCGGCCGCGGCGTCGACCCGCTCCGGCGCCGGCCGGCGGGTCGGCAGCACGGCCAGCAGCAGCAGGCTGAGCAGCACGTACGCGTTGCGGGTGACGAACTCGCCCGGGTTGTCGGTGCGCGCCGGGGCGACACCCCAGTCCTGGAAGGTGACCACCCCGTAGATGATCACGAAGGCGGTGCCGATGGCGAGGCCGAGCAGCCACCGCTGCCGCCGGGCACCCGCCACCGTGTCCCGGTCGGCGTCCAGCGCCGCGTCGACCAGCACCACGACCGCCGGGATGAACCAGTACAGGTGGTGCGTCCAGGTGATCGGGCTGACCAGCCCGCCGACCAGGCCGGTCAGGGTGAGGCCGGCCAGCGCGTCCCCGGCCCGCGCGGCACGGGCGGCCCGCCACAGCCCGTAGCCCGCGACCAGCAGCGCCAGCAGCAGCCACGGGAGCTGGCTGGGCTTGTCCGGCGCGGTGATCCGGCTGAGCAGGCCGAACAGCGACTGGTTGCCGGTGTAGTCGGTGCGGCCCACCCGGTCGGTCGCCCACAGCTCGTGGGTCCAGAACCGCCACGAGTCGCCGGGCGCGACCGCCGCCGCGAGCAGCGTGGCCAGCGCCGCGGTCACCGAGGCCACCGCCGCCGCCCGCCAGCGCCGGGTGGCCAGCAGGTAGAGCACGAAGATGCCGGGGAAGAGCTTGAGCGCCGCCGCCAGCCCGACGCCCACGCCGGCCCAGCGCCGCCCCTGCGGTACGGCGAACAGCAGGTCGCCCAGGATCAGCACCACCAGCAGCATGTTGATCTGCCCGAAGGTGAGCGTCTCCCGCGTGCTCTCGACGGCCAGGACCAGCAGCACGGCGACCGTGACGGTGAACAGCCCCGGCAGGTCGTGCCGCCGGACCACGGGCAGCACCAGCCAGCGGGTGGTCACCACCACGCCGACCACGGTCAGCACCGTGAAGATCGCGATGGTGGCGCCGAGCGGCAGCAGCGCGAACGGCCGCAGCAGCAGCGCCGCGAACGGGGGATAGGTGAAGTAGAGCGCGCCCTGCACCCGGTCCGGCTGGACGTAGTCGTAGAGCGGGTGGCCGGCCGCCCACCAGTCCATCGCCCGCATGTAGATCTTGAGGTCGAAGAAGTCGTGCACCAGGCCCGGCAGGTAGAGCGCCGGCAGCACCACCGCGAGCGCCACCACCGTGACCAGCCGACGAGCCGTACGCCCACCCGGGTCGTCCTCGGTGACGGCGGGTGGCGCGACGGGTTCGGCTGGCACGGGGAAACCCTAGCGGTCCACCTGGGCGAGGGTGCTTCAGGCGCGGGCGGGTCGGCGGCGCGTAGTCTGTCCCGGTGGCTGATCTCCTCGTCTGGATCGACTGTGAGATGACCGGGTTGGACCTCGGGCGGGACGCGCTGATCGAGGTCGCCGCGCTCGTCACCGACCCCGACCTCAACGTGCTGGGAGAGGGCGTCGACGTGGTCATCCACGCCGACGAGGCGGCGCTGGAGGCGATGCCGGAGATCGTGCGCACCATGCACGGCAAGTCCGGCCTCACCGAGGAGGTACGCCGCTCCACGGTCACCCTGGCCGAGGCCGAGGACATGGTGCTCGACTACGTCGCCAGCCACGTGAAGGATCCGCGGACCGCCCCGCTCTGCGGCAACTCCATCGCCACGGACCGGGGCTTCATCGCCCGCGACATGCCCCGGCTCGACGCCCACCTGCACTACCGGATGATCGACGTCTCCTCGATCAAGGAGCTCTGCCGGCGCTGGTACCCCCGGGTGTACTTCGGCCAGCCGCAGAAGGGGCTGGCCCACCGGGCGCTGGCCGACATCCGGGAGAGCATCCGCGAGCTGGAGTACTACCGGCGGACCGTCTTCGTGCCGCTGCCCGGCCCGGACGTGGAGACCGCCAAGGCGATCGCCGCCCAGCTCTGAGCCCCGCCGGGCGGGCCGGCCCGAACCCGCTGGACGGGGCCGGCAGGGGTGTGGCTATTATTAGTCCGCGCACCGCCCGGGTCGACCGGCGCGGAGAGCATGGTGGCTGTAGCTCAGTTGGCAGAGCACCGGGTTGTGGTCCCGGTTGTCGTGGGTTCAATTCCCATCAGTCACCCCAGGAAGACCGAAGCCCCCTCCTCCGGGAGGGGGCTTCGATCGTTCTCCGGTCCTCGCAACGGCCAGCGGCCCCCTCCGGGGGTGGAGGAGGCCGCCGGAGTGCCGTCGATCAGGGGGTCGGCTCGACGCTCGGCTCGTCCGCGCTCGGGCTCGTGTCGTCGCCCGGCTCGGCCGGCGGCTCGTACGGCAGGGCGCTGCCCTTGACGTACTCGTCCCAGCTCATGTTCCAGTCGGTCCAGCCGTTGCCGTTCTGGAGCTTGCGCTCGGTGCCCTTCACCGTGATCGGGTCGCCCATGCGGGTGTTGGCGAAGAGCCAGTTGCCGTCCTTCATCGAGACGTTCACGCAGCCGTGCGAGACGTTCGTCCTGCCCTGCACGCCCTCGGACCAGGGCGCGGCGTGGATGAACTCGCCGCCCCAGGTGAGCCGCTGGGCGTAGTCGATCTCGGTGCGGTAGCCCTCCTCCGGGCCCAGCTCCTCCAAGGTGTCGAAGACGGTGTGGCGGAGCTTCTCGATGACCACCATGGTGCCGCTGGACGACGGGGTGGTCTTCTTGCCGAGGCTCACGAGGATCGTCTTGATCACCTGGCCGTCCCTGGTGACCGTCATCTTCTTGGTGCGGTTGTCGACGGTCATCACGAACGACGGGCCGACCTTGATGTCGACGCTGAGGTCGGAACGCCCGTACCAGCCGTCGCCGAGCGGCAGCCCACCCGCCAGCACCTTGTAGGTCACCGTGCTGTTGGCCTTCCAGAACTCCTTCGGCCGGTAGTGCACCTCGGTCGGGCTCACCCAGTGCCAGATGCCCTCCTGGGCGGGCTTCGCCGTGACCGTCATCCGGCGCTGGAGGTCGTCGCGGTAGTCCTCCGGGATGGCCCGGCCGAACTTGACGATCAGCGGCATGCCCACGCCGACGACCTGGTTGTCGCCGAGGAAGCTGGTGACCCGGATCTGCTTGCCCGGCTTGGCCATGGTGGTGAAGGTGCTGGTCGCGGTGGCCGGCTTGCCGTCGTCGCCCGTCGCGGTCACCGTCGCGGTGTAGGTCTCGCCGTAGGCCAGCGCGCCGTCCGGCAGCCAGCTCTGCCCGTCCTTGGCGAGCTGGCCCTCGACGACCTTGCCGGCGGAGTCCTTCAGCTCGACGGTGGTCTCCTCCGCCTCCTTCGTGGTGAAGGTGACGGCGGTGGAGGCCGGCACGTCCTTGGCGTCGGCCGCGGGCTCGGTGATGGTGGCCGACGCCTTCGGGCCCTTCTCCCCGCCACCCTGCCAGCTCGACGGCTTGTCGCCGCCGCCGCTGCTGGTGCAGCCGGTCAGGGCCATGGCGGCGGCGAGCACCGCGGCCGCGAACACGCGGCGTCGCCCGCCGCGCCGGGCGGTCCCGCCCCGGATCAGCTCGTTCTGGCTAGCTCGCATGCTTCCCTCACAGTCGTGGTCCCGGTTCCCATCGTCCCCTACAGACGCACCGGAACGGTTACCCGTTGCCGGACGTGAACCGAAACACCCCGCCCGTGATGTAACGATTCCGATATCCTGCGGCGCTTTGTCGAGTGGAGTGGTTTCTCCTCCGCCCGCCGGTACGCGGCGAAACGGTGCCCGACGATGCCGCGTCCGTCCACGTTACGCCTGCTCAGAAGGGCGAACCCTGGCCGCCCTCCGGCACCGGCAGGGCGCTGCCCTCGACGAACTGCGACCAGCTCATGCTCCAGGCCGTCCAGCCGTTGCCCGGCTCCAGCCGCCGCTCGGTGCCCCGCACCGTGATCGGGTCGCCGACCAGCGTCTTGCCGAAGAGCCACCGGCCGTTCGCCATCGAGACGTTGACGCAGCCGTGCGAGACGTTCGCCCTGCCCTGCACCCCCTCGGACCAGGGTGCCGCGTGGATGTACTCGCCGCCCCAGGTGAGCCGCTGCGCAAAGTCGATCTTGGTGACGTACTGGTTGTCGGGGTCCGGCTCGTCGCGGGTGTCGAAGACCGTGGACTCCTTCTTCTCCATCACCACCATGGTGCCGCTGGAGGAGGGGGTGCTCTTCTTGCCGAGGCTCACCGGGAGCGTGCGGACCACCGCGCCGTTCTCGTAGACCGTCATCTGCTTGGTCGCGTTGTCGACCTTCATCTCGAACGCGCGGCCGATCTTGGCGGTGGCGCTCCGGTCGAGGTTGCCGTAGCGGCCGTTGCTCAGCGGGATCCCGGCCAGCGCCAGCCGGACCGTGATCGTGGTGCCCGGCTTCCAGTACTCCGGCGCCCGGTAGTAGGCCTGGGTGCCGTTGTAGAGCCAGTGCCAGGCCCCCGGCTGCGGCGGGTCGGTCTGCACGAACATCCGCTTCTGCACCGCGGCGCGGTCCTTCTTCGGGATGCCCGGCGAGAACTCGGCGACCACCGGCATGGCCACCCCGTACGTCTTGCCGCTGAACATGTAGAGCCCGGAGCCGATCATCGACTTCGGCTTGGCCATCGTGGTGAAGCTGCTGGTGCCCCGCCGGGTCTGGCCGTCCGCGCCGGTGCCCGTGACCGTGGCGGTGTACCTGGTCGCGTACTTCAGCGGGGCCGAGGGCACCCACGACGAGCCGTCCCGGCGAAGCCGGCCGGCGACGGTGGCGCCGTCGGCGGCGGTGAGGACGACCTTCGACACCTTGCCGCCACCCGGCACCCGGGCGCTGATCTCGGTGCTGACCGGCCGCTTGTCGGACCCGTCGGCCGGGCTCAGCGCCAACGCCGGCAGGGCGGGCTCGCTCGGGTCGCCCGTCGTGCCCGGCGACGTGGTCGGGACCGCGTCGCCCTGCTGCGCGCCGGCCACGAACGCCGGCTTCTTCTGGTCGTCGCCGCACCCGGTCAGTGCCAGCGACGCCGTGAGGACCAGGACGCCCACCATCGCCCCTGTCCGCGCGAACCTGCCCATCCCCACCTCTGTTCTCGCGTGCCTGGCGGACATCGTGCCGCATGAGTGCCCGCGCCCTGCGCCCCTCGACCGGGGAGCTGCGAACTTTGTGGGCTTTCGCCGGTTAAGCTCGACCGAAGGGTGGAGCCCGGTATCGGATTGGAACCCGGGTCTGGGCGCGTGCTAAGGTTCTTCCCGTTGTCAGCGAGCGCCGCTAGCTCAACTGGCAGAGCAGCGGACTCTTAATCCGCGGGTTCGGGGTTCGAGTCCCTGGCGGCGCACCAAAAAAAGGGCTCTGACCTGGGGTTTCACCTGGGTCAGAGCCTTTTTGTGTTGCTGAGGGTGGCTCGGTGTCTCGGTGGGTGCTCGGGAGCCGTTGGACTGGTCGCCGTCTACCGGGACGGAGTGCGGCGCTCGTGGACGTCGGCTGTCACGACGTTCGTCGTAGTGCACCTGATGAGGGCCTCCGGTGGGTCGTCAGTGGCGGCAGTGGGCGTTGGTGAGGATCGGCCCGGCCATCGGTGTCGTCCGGCTGATATCGATGCTTGCGATCCGGTCATAGCATGCGCGTGTGTTGCCGATCGACAGGGAGCAGTTCGCCGCCGGGGTCCGGTGGTGGCGGACGAGAACGAGTTGGCCGAACGACTTCCACAACAGTGACTACGAGGTGCTGGCCGCCCAGAACCCGCATGGAGATTTCCGGGACAGTTGGTGGGCGGGCTTCCTGCCCCGGTTGACCGCGTGGAAGGCGTTACGGCCGCTCTCCCAGGCCGACGTGACCGGTCTGTTCACCGAACACCGGGACGAGCTGTCCCAGGCCTGGCATCAAGCGTGCGCGCCGGTGAAGGACCTGGACATCACCGGTGTGACCTGGGACCAGGTGCGGACGTTCCCGGGAGTGGTCGCGTGGCTCAAGCCGACGAGGTCGGGATCTGCGGTGTTCCCGTCGAAGTTCTGCCACTTTCTGCTTCCCCGGATCTTTCCGGTCTTCGACAACGCGGCGGTCGGGGGATCGTGCACCTATGAGACGTACTTCAACTTGATCAAGGGCACCTGGGAGGCCACCCCCGCTGCTCTTCAAGCCGAGTTGGAAGCGGAGCTGTCCGAGATCATCGAAGGCTGCGGCCGGAGCCCTCTGTGCGAGGGTTTCCCAAAGGTGACCAAGACCGTTGAGCTTGCACTCATCGGGCGTCGCCACCCTTGAGGTCATCTGCGGGTTGTGGTGCATGAGGTCGTGAGGGGGTCGTCGTCGTCGCCAACGGTGTTTCCGGCGATCCGTGCGGTTCCTGGTGCATGTCGATCCCGGCCCAGTCGGTGACGCCATCGCCGAACGTAAGCAGTCCACCGCAGGCCTCGGCGGCGTCCTGGCCGGTTATAGGCGTACGGATCCTGTCGTTCCGGTCGGTGCGGTGCTGGTCATCACCCGCGACGCAGCCCGCGAGGTCAACCTGCTGGCGGATCTGGTGAGCCGGCCGTTACGGGCGCCGGTCTCGGTCACCACCGTCGACCTGCTGCATCAGCGCCGGCCACACGAGCAGGTGTGGCGCACCCCGAGGATGGGCGCCACGCGTCATCGGTTGGTCGACCTACCCGAGGCGGCTGCCGATGGCGCTGATGGCGGGAAAGGCCCCATGTGGATGAGTGAGGCTGTCGGGCCGAGCGGCCCCGCTGCTGAGCGGGCAGGGCTACAGCGACTCCCCGCAGCTGCGGCAGGTGGACTCGCCATCCTCATAGATCATGCCGCAGCAGTACTTGGCGTCGCCGTCGGTCCCGTCGTCGCCCCACTCGCAGCCAAGCTCCTGATGGACGGCCAAGCCCTGCGGGTAGCCAAAGTCGACGTCGCAGCCGGGGCAGATGTAGGAGATCACGAACTCATCCTTCCCAAAGGCGACCAACCCGTAGCAGCGCGGGCCGCTCGGGTGTGTGAAGAGGATAGTTACTCGAGGACGCCCTCATCGAAGTAGTCACACCCGTCGTACTCGCACGTGGCCACATCGCAGCGGCCGTCCTTGTCCTCAAGACGGAGGGTCAAGTTCCCACACTTTGGGCAGCCCCAGTAGTCGCTCACGTAGCCCACCATATCCGGACCTGATCGAGAAGATAGCCCGTCAACACCGGCTGAACTTCAGGCGGAGCCGACATGGACACCTGGATGGCCCAGAGAACGAACAGGCTCGCCCGTTTCGCTGGACCTACGAGGGCCTCCCGCTCAAGGAGCCAATCCCTCCATTCGCGGGGAAGAACGACCGACCGGCGACTACCGTGCGGAGTCCGCAGGAGGATGCCGCAGCCGGCGCCGGAGGGCCAGGCAGGCGAGGCCGACGTACCCGGCGGCCAGCCCGACGGTGACCACGATGTTGCCCGTCCACTGCGTGACGTCGTGGGTCCAGAGGGCGTCCGCGGGGACCTGTGGGGCGATCGAGCGCAGGTCAATCGACGAGGCCGCGGCGGCAAGTCCCCAGCGGGCCGGCAGCACCGCCGCCAGCCCCGGGAGGAGCGGGACGGTGCTCAGGTCGAAGGCCACTCCGTTGAGCGCCACCTGGGCCACCGCGCTGGCGGTGGCGTAGCCCACCGCACGTTCGAGGTTCGACGCCAGCGCGGAGATCAACAGGCCGAGCGACATGGCCGCCACACTCACCAAGGTCAGGTTCGCCAGCAGTTCCGCCCCGGGCGGCAGCCCGACCCCGCTGGTGGGTCCGGGTCTCCAGAGCAGAAAGACGCCGGTGATGACCGCTGCCTGGACGGTGGCGAACAGCGCGTAGACCAGCCACTTGGCGACGATGACGGCGGTGGCGGCGACACCGGTGCGGTGCTCCCGGGTGATGACCGGGTAGTCGGCCACCACGTCGCCGTAGGTGAGGGCCTGGCCGGTCAGGGCACAGAGCGTGACCAGCAGGCTCAGCGACTGCGGCGCGGAGACTCCGCGGAGGCCGTCGCTGGTGCTGACCGCTGCGGCCAGCAACGCGCCGAGCGCGGCCCAGGTGGCCGGGAGGACCATCCGGCTTACACCCCGCGCCCAGGCCAGCGCGAGCTGCCGGCGGAACAGCACCCACACCTGGTGGCCGAGGGTGGGCTGGACGTGTCGGCTCCGGTCCGGCCGCACCGGCTCGGGGGCCCGTGCCACGGCCTGCCTCGCCCGTTCACCGGCCACACGGGCCGCCGGCCCGGCCCGGTAACTCCGGTCGAGTTCCGGCGCGTCGTCGGTCAGGCGATCCATCAGCGTCTTGGCGTTCGTAGCCCCCAGTTCGCCCCGCATGCGGTCCGGTGGGCCGGCGAACGCCACCCGACCGCCCTTGGCGACCGCCAGCACCTCGTCGGCGACCACGACCTGCTCAGTGGAGTGGGTGACAACCAGCACCGTGGAGCCCTCGCGGGCGATCGCCCGGAGCATGACCATCACCTGGTGGTCCATCCGCGCGTCCAGGCCCGAGGTCGGTTCGTCGAGCATCAGCAGTGCGGGCGATCCGAGCACCTCCAGGGCCACGGAGACCCGCTTGCGCTGCCCGCCGGAGAGCCTGCCACACGGCCGGTCGAGGAGCTGCTGGATGTCGAGGCTCCGGCAGACCTCGTCGATCCGCGTGGCCCGCTGGGCCGCCGTTCGGTCCGTGGGAAGCCGCAGCTCCGCCGTGTACGCCAGGTTCTGCCGCACGGTGAGTGCGAGGTGGAGCTCATCGTCCTGCGGCACGTAGCCGAGCAGGTGTCGAATCTGCTGACTGTGGCTGCGGATTTCGAGCCCACGGAACACGATTGTGCCGCGCTCCGGCGGCAGCGTCCCGAGCAGGGCATGGAACAGGGTCGACTTCCCTGCTCCGGAGGGTCCGACGATCGCCAGCAGTTTGCGCGCCGGCAGGGTGAAGGACATCCGGTCCAACAGCACAGCGTCCTTGCGCCGCACGGTGAGGTCCGCCACCACCAGGTCGATATCGTCCACCGGCAGCCGTTCCACCCGGCCCTCGGGGAGGATCCGGAAGTCCTCCGTCCCAATCGTGAACACATCGCCGGGCCTGAGGTTGGTCCAGAGGATTCGCTGGCCCCTGACGAAGGTGCCGCCGCCGTGACCGAGATCGCGCAACCGGTACCGGCCCCGAACCTCGCGGAGCGTGGCGTGGACCGCCGCCACGTCCGGGCCCTCGACCAGGACGTCCGCCTCCGAACCGGAGCCGAACACGAGTTCCCCGCGCGACGGCAGGACGGCTGCCGCGGCGGCGGGCGGGTCGGGCCGCCGGGACGCGGGCACCGACGCTGAGTCCGGCGCACGCGTCGACGCCCGCCGGGTCCGGACGGTGCCCGCCCCTCGGGGCGCCCCGCGGGCGGCCCGGGTGTCAAGGAGTTCTGCCGGTCGCGGCGTGACGGAGGGGGCGGGCGCGGACGGCGGACGGTGGCGCAGCTCGACGCCGATCGTGCGACCGGCGAGATCCAGCTCGATCGCACAGTCCTGCGGTGGCGGCGGGGGATGGATGTAGCACCCATCGACCATGGCGCCGGTCGCGGTGATCGTCACTCCGGTGGCGACCCGGACGATCCACGTCGGCCGGCACCGAATCTCTAGCAGCATTCCCTCGGGCACCGGAGGGGCGATGTGGATGTCGCAGTCCCGCCGACTGCCCACCGTGTAGGTCCGTCTGGGATCGAGCCGATGGGTGTGACCGAGCACGGTCAGGAAGATCTCTCGCATCTGGGGTCCTAACGGCAGCCGTAGCGGATCAGCGGAATAACCAGGCGAGGAACGCGAGGGCGAATGTGATCGATAGCAGCAGGGACACGTATCTGATCCAGGGCCTCCGGCCGGGTCCCGCCGGCGGCACCCGGCTCGGGGTGGGGGTTGGATCGACGCTCGCGACCCGCCGCTGCGCCGGCACGGCGGACGGTGAAGCAGCGGAAGTGGGGTCCGGCCGTACCGGCCTGCCAGCCGGGCTCATGGGGCGGGTGAACCCGACGGACCACCCAGGTGAAGGGCCGACTGTGGGCGGCACGGGCGCACGGCCGACCGGCGCCTCGCCGCCCGAGCGAGTCGCCGTGGCGGCGACGCCTCCGGCACCCGCGGGCTCTCCGGCGACCGACCCGGGTGTCCACCGGGACCGCACGACCCCGTCCACCTGCACGTACATCCGGTCCGGTGTAACCAGCCGGGGCCAGGTCCCGGCCAGCAGCCGCCACTGCCGTTCCGCGCCGGCCGGCGGACGTCCCGCAGCGGTCGCCTGGATGAGGTCGACCGTCGGGGTGGTGAGGAACCGCCGCAGCACATCCGGATCGGGCCTGCGGATCTCGATGCTCTCCTGAAGGCAACGGACCACCATGAGGGCGAACTTGGCCAGGTCGGTCTCCCGGCTGAACGCCGGCTCGTCCGTGACTTTCCAGTGCTCGGGGTCCATCGGCGGCAGTGCCGGATCACCGTCGACGGGGACACAGGCGTCACAGTCGATCAGCAGCACTCGCGGCACCCGCCCGGCGTCCATCAGGACGTTCCTCGTCTGCAGGTCCCCGACGATCCAGCCCTGGTGGTGCAGCCACAACGTCGTGTCGAGGACTCGGCCCAGGGCGGCGAGCTTGACCGGGGGTTCCCAGGTCTCCCCGCTGTGCCGCAGCGCCCGCTTTTGGGTCTGCGTCAGCACGTTCATGTGCCGAGGGCTGCGGGCTCCCTTGCGCGTGACCTCGTACATCTCCGCCCCGGCCGGACGGATCAGCACACCGCAGAGCCCGTCGGCATCTTCGACGACGGAGATCGGCCAGGTGCACCGTAGGTCGAGTTCGGCCCGCGGTCCCGGCTCCAGGCCCCGCCGCCAGCGCAACATAGCGACAAGGGCCTCGGCGTTGATCTCCGGGAGGACCTGCTCGGAGTACTCCTTGAACACGTAGACCCGGCCGTTCAGCCCCACCTCCCGGATGGAGTTGGACTGTCCCCCGGGTCTCAGCGAATGGCCGGTGGCCGTCAGTTCCTCGCGCCGCACCCGTACCGGCGGCTGGTCGCTGCCCCTCGTCATGACACCGCCGTATCGAAGGCGCCGCACCAGAGCGCGAGCACGGTGCGGTCGTCGTTGAAGGTGCTCAGCCGAAAGTCGACGTCACGCAGGAAGCCGAGCAGGCTGGGCGGCTCCTGCCAGGCCTCGGCGAGGGCGGCGCCCAGCGGGGTGCCCCCGCCGGCCAGCGCGTTGCCGAAGCCGTCGCTGGCCACCACCACCAGATCTCCCGGCCGCCAGTCGAAGCTCACCAGCCGCATCGCCGGGGCGGCGGCCGGCAGCGCGTCGGTGGCGTTGTCCGCGCCCGCTGACGCCGGCTGGCTGTCCTGCGGCAGCAGGCGCCGCCAGGCTCCGGACCGGAGCAGGTAGGCCGGCGAGTCGCCGACTCCGACGACGACGCCGGTGCCGGCGACACCGTTCGCGGGCACGACGACCACCGTCAGTGTAGTGGCCGGCGGCCCCAACGGCCGCTGTCGCCGGGCGGGATTGGCCGCCGGCAGGGGCCGGCCGAGCGACCGGGTGGCCACCTCGACGCTGCGGCCGACCTCTCGCAGGATCATGTTCCATTCCCACCGGGCCGGGGGCACGTCGTCCACGATGTCGCTCGCGATCTTCACTACGCTCCGGACAGCCGTCTGGGCCGCCTGATCGGCATGCACCGTGCTGCCCAATCCGTCGGCCACCGCGCCCACCACCCACCGACCATCCCGGGTGGCGCTCAGGCCGAAGGCGTCCTGCCCACGCTCACCGTGGAACTGGTGCGCCCGCCCCCGAATGGTGGCCACCCGGGCGGTGAGACCGGCGAACAGACCTCCGTCCGCAGCGACGCCGCTCGTCCAGGAGAGGAGCTGCACAGGGACGTGCAGAGCGGTCGGCTTCGAGGGCTTGCCGGCCAGCCGATGCGTGACATCCGGTAGGGGGGCCGGTGAAGGACGGACCTGCTTCCCGGCCGGGGACCGTTTCCCCATCCGGAGCCGGCGCGGCTTCGGGCCACCCCGGCTGCCCCAGCCCGGTAACACGCGCCAGGGCGGCCGTCCGGCACGCACCTGCGGCCGGCGCCCGGATGGATCGAACGGGTGCGGCGCCTCGGCCGCAGGTCCCGGCTGCTCGGTCAGTTTCTCGCGGGTCGACCGCCGCTGCTTCCCGAAAAACCGCATGGTTCGTCTGTTCCTCCCGCCGAGCCGGATCAGAGCTATCACGAGCACTACCGCCGCTGGGATCACCGAGGCGAGCAGAGCGGACAGTGCGGCGTCCGACATGGCGTCAGACTCCGTCCGGGACGCGGACGCCGCATCGCGCCGGGCGCATCCCCTTCGGCGTCTGCGGAACGAGAGCATCCGACAGGACTGACTTGCCGATGCTGTGGAACAGCGCATCGGTGATGCCGTCGAGCACCTCGCCTACCGCGATCGACTGCTCGGCGATGTAGGCCAACCGCTGACCACCCAGTTCTGTGGCGGTCCGGCAGAGGGTCGACTCTCGTGCCGTACCGAATCCGAAGGACAGGATGTGCGGCCGCAGCGGGTTGTCGGCGGCGACGAGCGCGTCGCGGTGCGGGGTCCACTCACTCTCGGGCTGCGGGGCCTGCCCGACGAAGGGCTCTCCGTCCGTGATGAGGAAGACCGTGGGCTTGCGAACGCTGTACTCCGTGCGCAGCGGTTCACAGTCCAGCGCGATCTGGGCCCGCAGGTCAGCAAAGAGCCGCGCGAAGTCCGTCTGGCTCCCCCGGTCCGGTGTTTGCAGGTCCTCCGCCTCCGCCAGTTGCGTCAGAGGGAAGACCACCTGGACCTCGCTGGAGAACGAGATCACCGAGATGAACGCCGCCTCACGGATCTCGATCTCGGAATCGAGGTGGAAGAGCAACTGGCTGAGGCACTGGTTGAGGATGTCGAAGGGCATCTGCTCGCCGGGTTGCTTCGACTTCCACATCGACTGGGAGACGTCGGCGACGATGTAGATAGGGCAGGCTCGAGGTTTTCCGCCGTCGATCATGGTTCCTCCGGTGATTGGCAGTGAGGGGTGGGCCGCCCGTCGGGCGACATCGGTGCGGTCTTCAGATCTCCCCTGGTGCGGGGGCGTCGTCCAAGGCGCCGAGCTCCGCGGTCCGGACGACGAAGCGGGCGGCGTTGCTGGCGGCCTGCTTGTGGAAGTCGTCGCTCTTGTGAAAACCCCAGTCGCAGATGGCCTTGACGACGATCCAATCGACCTTCGCGTGGGCCGCCGCGGCGTAGACTCCGGCGCCCTCCATCTCGCCGCCGATCGCCTCGGGCTGCTGGGCGTGCAGTTCGTCTCGCAGCGCCCGCGAACTCACCAGAGTGCTGGCGGAGAGCAAGGGTCCAAAGTGGATCTTTTCGCCCCCGTTCCAGGTCTGGCCGACCGCCTTAAAGCGGCTGATCAGGCCGGGTGACGGCGTGACGTAGTCACCGCGGATGTGCAGCGTCTGCGGTCCGTCGGGCGCGGTTGTCTCCTCCAGAGCCGCAGCGGCCTCCGCCGCACTGGTGAAGGGCCTTCCCGGCTTGTGGCCAGCAGGTTCGGCCACCTTTCGGTGGTCGATAGCCCGCAGTTGGTCGCAGACGAGGATGTCCCCGAACTCGTGCTTGTCCGGACGCAGGCCGTAACAGATGCCGGTGAGGATCAGGAAGTCCGGCTTGACGCGGCCGACCAGTGCCGCGGCCGAGATGGCGGCCGAGCCCGGTCCCACGGAGCCGGGCTCCACCTGGACGAGCATGATCTGGGTACGGCCGACCGGCCCCAGCCGCACCACCGTCTGGTGGGGCAGGAAGAGGAATTCCGGCTCTGTCCTGTTGACCCGCCACACCGCTTCCCGGACGGCCTGGTGTTCCTCGTCGGTGGCCACCATGATCACGGTCCGGGTGAATTCGTTGAGCACAGCCAGTTCCCTTTCGGCTCGGCGCCGGGCGATGTCCCGAGCGCGGACGTACTGGCGGACCGCGGCGACGCCCACGAAGAGGCCCATCAGCGACATGAAGCTGGTCAGCACCCCGATGGTCCAGGCCTGGCGGGTGGCGGGCGTCAGCCCGTACGGGTCGGTGAAGAACAGCCGCTGGACGAGCCAGCGCAGGGCGGGCCAATAATGGACCGGGTGCTGGCGGCACTCTCCGAGGCACGCCGCCCGCTCCCAGTCGGCCACCAGCCGGGCGGCGACGACCAGCAGCACCGCCATTCCCGCCACGTACCAGAAGAGGAAACCGCCCCGGTCGAAGACCCGTTCCGGGGCGCGTACGGCCCGGTGCGCGGACATCCGCACGCTGATTCCCACACCGGCGCCCCAGATCCGGCCGTGCCTGGTCCAGGCGTGGACCGCGTCACGCATGGCCTGGGTCGTCCCTGCCTGAGCGAGGCAGACCAACGTCTCGGTCACGTTGACCAGCGGCAGCTCCACCCCCTCGTCGCGGCCGCGTTCCCGGATGCGTGCCCGCAGTAGCTCGGCCAGATGGCGCTCGGTCCGATCTAGCAGGGGTCGCAGCCGGCTGCCGTCTACGTGGTGGCAAAGCGTCATCGTCCAGTACTGCCCGGGCACCAGTTCGCCGACGAGGACCTCGTCGGGCTGCCTGGGCCGGCCGAACTGACGGAAGAACCAGGCACCGGCGGCGACTACAAGGCAGGAGAGCAGCACGGCGACGTGTAGCAGTGCGCCGCAGACCAGCAAGAGCGCGAAGGCTCCGGCCGCCGGTCGGTCGGCCCCGGCGAACAGCGCAGCGAGACCGGCGCCGGCCAGCAGCAGCGTCGGCGGCAGGGCAAAGAGGATGACGTCCCAGCCTCGGGACAAACGGCGCAGCACGGAGAGCCGAAGGCCGCCGGCGGTCGGCTGGGCGGTGTCGCCGGGCGGCCGGAGCAGCGCCAGCGAGTCGGGGTTGCGCCAGACGAGTCGGCCGTCCCGAGCTGCGGTGTAGAGGAGGATCGCCAGCGGCGCCCGGCCGCGGATCACGCCGAGGGGGCCGCGTGGCCGCACCACGTCCAGGGCGTCGCCGGCGTACTCGGTCAGTCGGATCGACCGGGCGGCGGCGAGGCACTGCGCCCAGGTCGGCTGAGGGCTCAACTCGCACATCCGGAGTTCCCCGTCGGCTCGCCGAACTTCACCACGGTGAGTTCGATCTTCTCTAGGGATTCGGGGGTGGTGCCCGGCGGCGCGGACTGGCCGACGACGATCCAGTTCCGGTCGAGGACCGGAACCCGCTCCTGCCCGAGGCCGTCCCGGGGCAGCAGCACGTAGAAGCCGGCCTCGCGCAGCGCGTCCTGGGCGTCCTGCAGGTCGTGGCAGATCACGCGCGGCACGACGCCGTCGCGGACCACTATCGGGGCCTGCTGGTCGGTGGGGCGGAGGACGGTTAGCGTGACGGTCAGCCCGGGCGGAAGCGCACTGCCGCCCGGCGGGTCCTGGCGGACGACGACCCAGTTGCCCTTCTCGAGGATGGTGCGACCGTCACCGCTGGCATCGACGGCACGGACGGACAGGAAGCCGTCGGCGCGCAGCATCCGCTCGCCGTCACTGAGCCGTTCGCCGGTTACGTCGGGCAGGACGGCCGCGGGCGAACCGGCAGCCGGGGTGGACGCGCCGGGCCCGCTCGGGGACGCGGGGCTGTCCGGCGGGGTCGACGACGCGGTCGGCGTCGACGCCGGCGCGGTCTCCGGCGTGGCGGGACCGGGTTCCGTCCCGCATGCGGTCAGCGGTGGCGCGGCGATCGCCAGCCCGACGACGAAGGTCAGGCTGCGGCGGGGTGGCCACTGGTGCACGTCTGTCACCTCGATCGTGATGCGGAGTGCGCGATGGGATGCGATGGAGGCGCGGCGGTTCGGTCGCTTGCGATGGTGAGCTGCGGCTGTCGCGGAGGGTGAAGCGAACCGTAACGATGGGAGATCGTGGAGAGGGACGGCCGTTCGTGGCCTTTGGCTCAACTGACGAGCACAAAAGACGGTGCACGTTGTTCCGCCTGGTCCCGTCAACCGGACCGGAACCCGTAGTCCTATCTGGTCAGACTCCTGTCGGATGCCGGACAACCGATCGCCCGGAGAGCGGCCGGGAGGCACGCCATTACTGTCTCGATGACAGTAAGTCCGCCCGCCATTACTGTCAATCGGACAGCAACTAAAGTGGGTGCGGTGAACCGACGACCGCACGCGCAGCTCCGCCTGACGGCCGACCTCGCGATCCTCACGGTGCGTCAGGGCCGCCTGGAGGTGCTGACCGTCCGGCGGGGCAACAAGCCCTTCCTCGGGCAACCGGCGTTACCCGGCGGCTTCGTCCGCGACGACGAGAGCGTCGACGACGCTGCCGCCCGGGAACTCGAAGAGGAGACCGGCCTCAAGGGGCTGCACCTGGAGCAGCTCGCCGTCTTCAGCGAACCGGACCGGGACCCGCGTGGTCGGGTGGTGACCGTCGCCTACCTCGCCATCGCCCCGGACCTGCCAACCCCGCAGCCGGGTTCGGACGCCGCGGCCGCCTCGTGGGAACCGGTGGACCGCATGCTCACCCCCGGGGCCGACCTCGCGTTCGACCACGCCCGGATCCTCACCACCGCCGTGGAACGCGCGCGCAGCAAGCTCGAGTATACGACGCTGGCTGCGGCGTTCTGCGGCGAGACCTTCACCGTCGCGGACCTGCGAAGTGTCTACGAGACCCTTTGGGGAACGCCGATCGACCAGCGCAACTTCAGCCGCAAGGTGCTCAACACTGAGGGCTTCATCACTCCGACCGGCCAGCGCATCTCCTCGGGGGTCGGCCGACCGGCGATTCTCTACCGGCGCGGCCCGGCGACCACCCTCCACCCGCCGATGCTGCGGCAGTCCATGCCTACATCACCCGATGCGGACTGACCGTCGGCCACGGTCAGAGTGCGACGTCCCGCCCGCTCTGCCACAGCAGTTCGTACTGTTCGCGGAAGAGCTGGTACCACTGGCTGTCCCGAACCGCTTCCAGGCAGAAGGACGGATCGGCCGCCAACGTCCGGTGCTGGTAGATCTCGACGTGGATCCGTCCGTGCGGCTCCTCGGGGTCGATCAGGCACATGCCGAACGTCGGGACGAACGGCAGCAGCCGCACCTGCAACCGGCCGCCGTCGGGGGGCGACGTGGCCAGGACCCGGAGCAGGTCGATTGTCGCGTTGACCCGGCGGCGGTAAAAGCCGGGCGCATCGGCCTTGCGGCTGCGGGCCGCTGCCTCGGCCCCCGCGTTACCGTCCACGTCGATCAACAGCACCCGCACCCGTGCGCCTGCCCGCAGCCGAAGTTCCAGCACCGGCAGCAAGTCCCGCACCGTACGGGTCAGCGTCACGCCGACGAGCCGGATGTCGGCCGCGGTGGCCCCCTCGACGTCCAAGGGCGGCATCCGCGAGGCGAAGAACCGGTCTGCGGCGACCTGGCCGTCCGTGTCCGACGCCAGCCGGTCCAGCGCCGCGCCGATCGCACCAGCCTGATGCCGCCCCGCCAGCATCGAGGTCGCCACGACTGCCAGCACGGCGAGGGTAGCGGCGGCGATCACTTTGCCGTCCACCACGCTTAGTACGCCCAGCAGCGCCACGACGACCGCCACCACGACCGCCACGTAGAGGTCGACGTTACGGCCCTGACGGATGTCCTTGGCGATCTCCTGCAGACGGAGCGGCTCCGCGCCGGGCAGCGACGGACGACCGTTGCGGTGGGCTGGGTCAGTCGACATGGCCGAAACTGTGTCACACCCGGACCACCACGCGGAGGGCTCCACATCGGTCGGTTGGGCACGGCCTCCGTTCCCTCAGGAGCCGTCAGAAAGCGCCGAGCGGACGGCAATCAGCTCCGGCCGGACCGGCGGACGCGCACCGCTTCGGCGCTCCGGAGGGCGAACACCGCCAGCCAGAGCGCGGCCGCTGCGCCGAAGCCGTTCGGCTAACGCGGACTCGCCTGCGCGGTCCGCCGCCCGTACGGCGAACGCGCCCGCGGCGTCGCCGCCCGACTGGCGAGGCCGCCGAGCCCGCCGAGCTGGCACTCATCGGACGTCGCCACGCTTGACGTCATTTGAGGGTTGTAGCGCACAACGTCGTCAGGGAATCGAGGTAAGCGCAGTGTTCCAGCACCTCGTGGGCGACTCTGTCGAGCTGGCCGTATTCATCGAGGAGGCCCCTGCTGAGAAAGGGGCGGCGCGGCCAGATGCGAGTGGCGAGGCGTACGAGGTCGCGGGCGGGTAGGTCGTAGCGGCTGTGCTCGAAGTCGATCAGCCGGACTATGCCGTCGTCGCCGTAGACCATGTTGCGAGGCATGAAGTCGAGGTGGCACGGCACGGCCGCTAGCGGTGCGAGGTCTCGTAGGGCTCGCATGTGGGCGCTAACCTCGGCGCGGTAGCTGGGCGTGATCTGATCTCCAGCGAGGCGAATCCAGTGCTCAGCGCGTTCGGCGAGCCAGGCCGTCCAGTCCGGTTCGAGGCGGGGCGGTCCGGCGGCGTGCAGTGTCTTGAGTAGTTGTCCTGCCTGCCGGTATGCATCCTGCTCGGCCTCGAGGTCGAGCTGCCGCTGGCTGAGTGGGACGCCCGGTACGGCGGTGATGACGATGGCCGGTGGGTCTTCGGTTGTTGCGAGCAGCCGGGGCGCCCTGTCACCGAGGGCGGGGACCCAGGTGCGGTAAGCGTGGACTTCTTGGATGTGGCGGGCGGGCCTGCGGTGGATCTTGACGATCACCTCACCCTGCGCGGTCGTCGCGGCGCGTAGGGCACGAGTGCCGGCGTGGCCGGGGTGCCAGCTCACGGGCTTGGCGTCGGTGTCGAGGAGACGTTGGCAGAGCGCGAGGTGAACGCTGAGGTCAGTCATGGCGGGGTCGGAGGTGTCGGATGTCGTTGTGGGTGACCAGCTGCCAGATGGTGCGGCCGAAGCGGTTGGTTGGCCGCTGCCACTGGGCGACGGAGGCATGGTCGGTGACGAAGCCGAGCCGCACGCAGGCATTCCGGTGCAGGCCGAGGAGCAGGGTGTGCGCCGCTTCGACGGTTTCCCCATGGGCCGCGAGGAGAATTCGTTCACCATCGTGGCGGGCGAGGATCTTCTGTAGCGCTGCGGTGGCCCGGTCGAGGTACTCGTTCCATGTCTCGGAGCCGGAAGCGTACTGGTGGTCGGGGTTGTGCTGAGGCGGCCCTTGGAAGGAGCTCTTGACGTCGACCCAGGGTCGGCCGTCGGCGTCGCCGTGGTCAGGACCGCGGAGGTCCGGGTCGATCGTGGCGGGCAAGCGCAGGGCTCTGGTGATGATCTCGGCGGTCTGGGCCACGCGGAGTCGGGGTGTGGCGTAGAAGGCGGCATATGGTCGGTGGGCGTGCTCGGCGGCCAGCCGGGCGGCGAGTTGCACCGCCTGGTTCCGGCCGAGAACGGTGAGGCCGGTGCAGCCCTGTTTGCCGCCGACGATTCCGGCTACGTTGCAGGCGGCTTCGCCGTGGCGGGCGATCACGAGTTCGGTCATGGAGGCCATCCGAGGGCTCCTTCTCTGGTCGGCTCGGCGGGGAACGGGTCGGGCCAGGGTCGGACGGTGGGCCAGGGGTGCCGGTAGCCGTTGCGGCCGAGGTGTCGCAGCGTCAGTAGGTAGTGCAGTTCGGCGTACTGCTGTAGGTCGGCCAAGCTGCTGAGCTGAGGCGCGACCGCGACCCGGTAGGTGTCGAGGCAGCGGTAGAGCCATCGGTTGTTGAGGCGGCCGTAGGTCAGGGAGGCGGTGACCAGCAGGCCGGCCAGGTCGTAGCCGAAGGGAGCGAGCGTCAGGTCGTCGAAGTCGACGACGGCGACGCCATTGCCGTTCGCAAGGTAATTCCGGATGTTCGGGTCCTTGTAGAACGCCGCCGGCTGCCGGGCTCTGTTAAGTACGGCGTCGATAGTCGACCCGTGGACGCCCGCCGCCGCAGCGGCGCGGTGTAGCGCCTCCTGCCGCGGGCTGGCAAAGTCCGGGATGACGAGTCCGGTCGAGGTGATGTGGGGTTGATCGAGGCTGGCGGCCTGTAGTTCGTGTCGGTGCGCGGCAGCGTGGAGCCGGCCGAGTGCCGCAGCGACTCGCGGAAGATCCCTGGGCTTCGGTGTGTGCCCCGGCAGCCGTTCGAAGATCAGATACTGGACATTCCGCGCGACAAGCGCCGGGAGGCGGACGCCGGAGTCCAGGCCGGTGAGCCAGGTGTGGTGGGCGGCAGCGGCGGCGCAGCGTTCCGGGTCGTCGTACCGCTTGACGAAGATGGCCCCGCTCATGGCCGCACCGCTGTGGCGTAGCTGACGGTGGATTGGGTTGTGTAGGGCGGTGCGGGCAGCCGCTGTCGGAGGGTCGCTGCGATAGCGGGGATCCCGCCGGTCAAGGTGATCCGGTATTTGGGTGTGGTCGTGAGATAGCGGGCGAGGTGCGTGGCGTCCGCGAAGTAGAAGACGTGTTCCTCGTGCTGGACGTCGACGACGGTCAGATTGGTGGCGGCGATGGTGTGCAGGTTGCCGCTGTGGAAGCTCTCGTAGAGGCTCGATCGCCTCGTGGCATGTGGGTCGAGGCCGGCGGCGTGGACCAGATGGTCGAGTTCGGCGTAGCTATCCAGGGACTTGGTGACCAGGACGGCTGTACCGCCAGGGCGTAGGCAGCGGGCGATCTCCGCCACGGCCAGACCTGGCGTCGGAGAGTGGTACAGGCAGAAGGCGGCAACTGCGGCGTCGGCAACGCTGCCCGGCAGCGGCAGGTGGTGGAAGTCAGCGCAGACCACTGAGCCCAACGCGCCAGCGTCGCCGAGGCGGTCGCGGGTGGTGCGGAGAAGCGCGGCCGAGGCGTCGACGGCAACGAGCCGGCGGGGCCGGATTCGGTCGGCCAGGCGCAGGGTTGTGGTGCCGCGCCCGCAACCGATGTCGAGCACGGCCGCCCCGGCCGGGACCCTGGCAGCGAGCAGGTCGGCGATCGTGCCGGCGACATCGCTGCCGCTGATTTTGGCACGATGCAGCGCGTGAGTGCGGTCGGCGAGTCGGCCGTCGCGCCGGTAGAGGTCGCCGTGGACCAGCGTGGGGTCAAGGAACGGGTTGGCCGACATTCGTCGCCTCCCGTTCCGCTGCGGTCAGGTCACGGGCTGATGCTCGTCGCGGACGCGTTTGATCAGTTGGGCGGCCTGGCGGCGGCTGGTGAGGGTGATCAGGTGGACGTGTGGCCCGTGTTCTCGGATGAGGTTCTGGACTCGCGGGCGCATGGTGCGCCGGTAGCCGAGGATGTAGCGGATGAAGTTCCAGGTGATGCGGTCGTAGACGCAGTCCTGGTGGTGTTGCCCGCCCCGGTAGCGCCAGCGGCGCTGGGCGATGCCCCACAGGCAGGTTCTGGCCGGTAGGTCGAGGAAGATCACGGTGTCCGCGGCGGCGAGTCGGATCGGCAGGGTACCGGCATAGTTGCCCTCGATGATCCATCGTTCGCCAGCGACAAGTTTCTCCTGTTGGGCGGTGAACTCGTCCTGCGGTAAGGGGTTCCAGTGCTCGTCGTAGTAGGTCGTGTCGAGGTGCGTCAACGGCGCGTCGAGGATCCGGGCCAGCTGGCGTGCGACGGTGGACTTGCCGCTGCCGCCGCAGCCGATGATGGCGATCCTGTCCATGGTTCTCCAGGGTAGAGGTGTGGGGCGCTCGTCCGGTGGTGACACGGTAGGTCATGGCAGCACCTACTCCGGGTGATGAAGCAGGTAGGTGAGCACCTCGAGCTGGGTCGAGAGCCGGAATGGGTCGAGGTGCCGTAGGCACCCCGCGATCAGTTTGGCGTGGTCACCGGTGCCGGCGATCTCGCTGAGCCAGCCGATGCGGTGCCGCACGTCCGTGGCGTCGCGGACGATCAGTGACGAGGGAACAAGGGCGTCAGCGCCACGGACGTCACGAGGCAGCAGGGGCACGCAGCCGGCGAGGACGGCCTCGAAGATCCGTTGGGTCATCTGTCCTGCTTCGGCGTACCGGGCGGGAAGCAGCAGGACGGTGGCGAGCGCGTCGGCGTAGATCGCGGACACTCTAGGGAAAGGAACGCGGCCGATGAAGTTCAGATCCGGCCAGCGCCTGGTGGCGGCCCACTTGCCGGCGATCAGGTGGGGCAGTTGGGCGGCGGCCGGCGCGAAGTAGGTGTCGAACGCGTGGTCGCGGTCGTACTGGTTGCCGACGTAGACCAGCGGGGTGCGGCGGGGCAGGGCCGCCAGCGCAGCCGGGTCAGCGGCGTCGATAGCCGTGTCGGCGATAGGGAAAAGGAGTGGTACCGCGCCCGGAGTCGAATGCAGAGCCGGTTCACAGACGGTGACGTTGCGGGTACGGCGGAGGGGGTCCGTGGCGGGCAGCCGGCGGTCCTTGTCCCACAGGACCGTTGGAGTGCCGACCTGGTAGGTGTAGTGGTCAAGCAGCTCGACCTGCCGATGCAGGTCGCAGGTGTGGCCGGGTCGCCCGCAGACGATGGTGTTACGACCGGGAATGGGCCAGCGCCATTCGAGAAACAGCGCGTCGAGGTCGGGCAGGCCTACGTCCCAGCGGTAGTGGCCAGTGAGATCGTCACCGGCCTCGCACAGGTCCCGGTTTGGTTGAAGGAAGACGATGTCATGGCCGGCTGCACCTAGCCCGTCGACCAAGGTCCGGCGGTGGCTGCGGCCTCCGTCCGGGGTGTCGGTGATGCCGGGTCCAAGGAATCCCCAGAAGCTGTAGCCAATTCTCACTTGGTCACCCACCAGCCTTCGATGAGCAGCGCGTCCAGGCCGGATTCGATCAGGCAGTCCAGCGCCATCTCCGGTGTGCCGCAGATCGGCTTGCCTTTGATGTTCAGCGAGGTGTTGATCAGCACGGGGTGGCCGGTGATCTCACCGAAGCGGGTGAGAACGTCGGCGAGGAAGGGGTGCTGCTCGCGCGTGACGGTCTGGACTCGGGCGGTGCCGTTGACGTGCACGATCGCGGGTAGCTTGTCGCGGGTCAGCTCGGTCACGGGAGCCGCGAGCGACATGTACGGCGACGGTTGGCGTAGCCGGAAATAGTCGGTGGCCTTGTCGGCGAGGACGACAGGGGCGAAAGGTCGGAACGGTTCGCGGAACTTGACGGTGGCGTTGAGCCGCTCGACCACACCGGCCTCCAACGGCGAGGCGAGGATCGACCGATGCCCCAGTGCCCGTGGGCCGGCCTCCAGCGCGCCGGTGAACAACCCCACGATCGCCCCGTCGGCCAACTGCCGGGCCAGATGTTGAGCGGGTTCGGCGGGTCGGCTTGCGTGCAGTCCCGCGCGCGGTGCTGCCGGCAGTACCAGGTCGGGATAGGCGGGGCCGAGGTAGCAGTGATGGCGGAGGCCGGTGGGTGGGCGGCCGGTCACGTCGAGCCAGGCGTGGACGGCGGCGCCGATCGCGGTGCCCGCATCGCCAGGGGCGGGCGGTACATGCACCTCGTCGACGATGCCGGCCTGGGCGATGAGGCCGGCGCTGACACAGTTCATCGCTACTCCACCACCCAGGCAGAGCAGCCCCGAGCCGGTCAGCCGGCAGGCCCGCTCGGCGAGATGCAGCATCACCTGCTCGGTGCGTTCCTGCAGTGCAGCGGCCAGATCGGCATGCACAGGCTCTACCGGTGCCGTCGGCGTGCGGGGCGGGCACGTTGCGGCGGTGAACGCGGGCGTGCCCCGGCCGTAGCGGCTGGCGAGCACCCGCAGGGCGATCAGCGCTGGGTCGAGGGTGAACCCGTCGGCGGTGAGCCGGATCGCCCGGCACATCAGCTCTCGGAACCGGGCGGGGTCGCCGAGGGCGGCCAGCGCCATCACGGTGCCTTCCTCGTCACCCCGCCGCCAGCCGAGGTGCTCGGTGACGGCACCGTAGGCGTAGCCGAGGGAGGCCGGGTCGTCGATCGCGTGCGCCAGGTTGAGGCTGAGCCGCGAGTTGCGTTGACGGGCGTGCCAGGTGGTGGTGGTCTGCAACTCTCCGAGGCTGTCGACGATCAGGACCGCCGCGTCGTCCACACCGGCGGCGGCAAAGGCGTACAGAGCATGCGCCCGGTGGTGTGGCACCGGTTGCAGTCGAGCGCGCGGGAACCGCTCGGCCAGGTCCCGCATCCGGGCCTGGTAGCGGCGGTGGACCGTGGTGAAGCTCCTCGCCCGTGGTACGGCTCGAGCGCGGCTGTCCGCCTGTCGCAGATGGGTCGGCAGTTGACCCAGCGCGCGTAGGTAGCGGCGTCCGTCGAAGTTGTACGCGACCGTGGTCACGTCCGACGGCGTCAGGCCGGCCTCGTCGAGCAGCCAGGCGACGCCGTGTGCCGGGTAGGTCTTGCTGTGCTTGACCCCGTCGAGCCGTTCCTCCTCGACGAAGCCGATCAGGTGGCCGTCGACCAGCAGCGCCGCCGCCGAGTCATGCGTGTACGCGCACAGCCCAAGCACCACATCCGCGGTCATGCCAGCTCCGGCGATACGACGGCCGGCCGGGTGAGGTGCTGGTACCAGGCGACGAGAGCAGCGCCGAGCGGTCCTGGGGTGTCGTGGGCGACCTTGCTAGCCAGGTCCCGCTCGCCGAGCTTCCATGTCCGGTAGCTGGTCAGCACTTGCCCGAACGTGTCCCACAGGGTGCCGTCAGGCAGGTCGCCGTCACCGGAGATGACCTGTGCGAGGACAACATCCAGGCTGGGCCAGTCCACGCCGATCGGATCCATCTCGGTGACAGTCGGTTCGTGGTGGAGACACTCGGCGGCAGCCGGAGCATGATCGGCGTAGAGGTGCAGCGAGTCGACGTGGTGGTGGTATTCGCCGACCTCGACACCGAGCCAGCCGGCCATCAGTTCCTGCAGGAGCGTGGTCGCGAAGATGTCGTACGGGAAGCCGAGCCACAGGTCCTGGCTGCGCATGGTGGTGTGCATCTCGAGTCGGCCCTGCCGGATCAGGAACCGGTACCCGAGAGTGCACGGCACATCGCGGTAGCCGCGGTGGTCGCGTCCCGGGTCGTAGATCTGGACGACGGTCTGTCGGGAGTCCCGGTCGGCCGTCAGCTTCCGGACGGCCGCGTCGAGCTGGTCGAGGTTGCCGCCCCACCGGCGGATCCGTGGCCCGTACGCGCCCTGCAGGATTCCGTCGTCCGCGTAGCGGCGCAGGTTGTTGTTGAAGTCGAAGATCCACGGATCGTCCGAGCCGGAGAGGATCCACAGCGCCTCGGCGACGGCGAATGCCGGGTTGATGACGCGTATGGGCGGCACGGAGACCAGCCGGCGCCGAGGTTTGCTCAGGCACAGGTGCATGCCGACGACCCTGGTGGTCATCATGTCGCGCGGGCAGGCGATGCGACCGTTGAGCAGTACTGCCTGGCAGGCGGCGGTGAACAACTCGCTCGCGGAATCCGCTTTCAAGACGATCATGAGAACCTTCCTTCAAGGTCAGGAGGTGAAGGCCGCGAGCCGGTCGCGGGAGAGATTGACCAGCCAGGAGGACTGCCGGGCCATGCCCTCGTGCAGGCCGACGGTGGGCCAGTAGCCGAGCAGCCGGCCGGCAAGGGTCAGGTCCGCGGACGTGGCGGGAACGTCACCGGGCTGCGCGTCGGCTACCTGGACGGGAATGTGCCGTCCGGTAACCGTGGACGCCTCCTGGATGGCGCCGCGCATGGACACGCTCGCGCCGCCGCCGACATTTACGACAGCGCAGCGGGTATCGATGTGAGCGGCGGCGATCGTCGCGGCGACGACGTCGGTGATGTAGGTGAACTCCCGCCGTTGGCTGCCGTCGCCGAAGAGGGTGACCGGGAGGCCGGTGTAGGCCGCGAACAGCAGCCGGCCGATGGCCATGTCGGGTCGCTGCCGTGGTCCGTACACGGTGAAGTAGCGCAGCGCCACGACGCTGAGCTGGCTGTCGGGGCGACGGGCGTATGCCAGGCACAGTTGCTCAGCGGCGAGCTTGCTCACCCCGTACGGCGACACCGGACAGGTCGGGTCGGTTTCGCGGCTGGGCCGCTCCGCCGGGCCGTAGACGCTGGATGACGAGGCGTAGACCAACCGCCGTACGACCGAGCGGGCGCAGGCGTCGAGCAGCCGGTGGGTGCCGAGCACGTTGGACTGGGCGTAGTCGTGGAACTCCATGCCCCAGGAGGGCCGCACGCCCGGCCGGGCAGCCAGGTGAAACACGATGTCGCAGCCCTCGAGAGTGTCATCGAGCGGGTCGGTGGCAAGATCGCGGCAGAGCGGTGTGAACAGCGGATTGCCGGCTGCGGCTGACAGGTTCTCGTCAGCGAGGGCGTCCTGGCCGAGGCGGCGGCGGTCCAGGCCGACCACCTGCAGGCCCCGGGCGAGAAGCGCGTCGACGACGTGCGAGCCGATGAAGCCGGCGGCGCCGGTCACCAACGCCCGCGCCGTCACCGGCGGCCACCGGCCTGAACTGGTTGCGACAGCATGCGCTGCCACACGAAGGTGAGCAGGAGGGGCTCGGTCTGGGAGACCTTTGCCTGGCCGGTCGCCGGTATGCGGGGCTGCACCGCCGGATCGGCCCCATCCGTGGCGCCCGTGGAGGCGTGCCGCGAGACGTACACCGTCATGACGTCACCGCCCGACGAGTTGCGGTTGACTCCCGCTGGTTGGTCCGGTCGTGGCGGGCCCGCCGAGGCGCCGGCGGGCCCGCCGTGGTGAGGCGGCGGCTGGGAGCACCCCGCCGGTCACCCGCCCGCGCAGCCCCGATGGCGGTACGCGGGCGAGGAGTCAACCTCACGACTGCACCCCCGGGCCGCCGCCACAACAAGCGGCGCCTGCTTGATGGCCGTCTTGTCTGATTTCTTCACCGTGAATCCCCTGGCGTCGATGACATTGGGTTGGTGAGCTGGAGCCGCCCAGCAGCGTCCGTCGATGCTCGTCAACAGCGAACCGCCCAGCGGACCCGATCGGTACCGTCCACGACCCGTCCGCTCGCAACCAGGTAGTGACGGCCCGTAGCGGAGATGGCTAACGTGACCGTCGTCGACAGAGGACGTACGGAGGTGCTCGCATGGCCGGACGGCGCCACCCCGCCAATCGGCGGCTAGCGTGGGAGAGGCTCCAGCGGGGCTGGTCCTACGAGGAGGTCGCCGAGCGCATCCGCACGGGAATGAGCCATGCCGGGGAGACCGATACCGGGCTGAACGCCAACACCGTGCGGCGGTGGGAAACCGGTGAGCGGTGGCCTGACCCGCGCTACCGCAAGCACCTCGTGGCCATCTTCAGCAAGCCGGCGAGCCAGCTCGGTCTTCTCACCCCCGACGAGCTGGCGATGCGTCCGCAGGCGGAGACACTGCACGAGTTCAGGAGGTTGTGGGAGATGATCACTGGAGGCGACGACACCGGCTGGGACCGGGCAACTGTTCTGCGCGCGTTGTTCGGCGCCAGCATGCTTCCCCTGGTGGCGCCCCTACTGTCCCTCGATCCGCAGGCCGCGTACGCCCAAGCCAAGGCCATAGATCCAGACGCGTACGCCGAGATCGTGCGGTGCCAGCGCACGCTGTACTGGACCAGCCCCGCCCGGCCGCTTTACGAGGCCGCGTACGCCCACACCCAGCTCGGTAGCGGACTCGTCCGCGCGTCTACCGGCACCAGCCGAGCGAGCCTCGCTGGCGCCCTCGCCGAATCGGCGCTGCTCACCGCACGACTGGCGTTCTTCGATCTTAACCAGCCCGCCGTCGCGCAGCGCTGCTACGACGTCGCCCTCGCCGCTACCCGTGAGGCCGGAGACCACGCTTTGGCCGCCGCCGTCCTCGGCCACATGGCCTTTATCCCCGCCTTCGGACATGATCCAGCCGCAGCACGGTCACTGATCGATGCGGCGCTCCAGCACACCTGGCACGGCGTCAGCCCCGCCGTCCGCTCCTGGCTTCACTGCGTGGCCTCGGAAGTCGAAGCTCGCGCGGGTGCGGGAGCGGCAAGTCGCCACCAGATCGACCTCGCTGCCACCGCGCTCGAAGTGCGTCCTGAGGTGCCCGCATGGTTCGACTACTACGACACCGGCCGGCTGCACTCCTTTGCCGGCTACGCGGTCCTCGCCGCTGGCGACCATGCCGAGGCCGCCCGCCACCTGGCCGAATCCCTCGCCGGCTTGACCGCGACCGGCGCCAAGCAGCGCAGCGTCGTCCTCGCCGACCTGGCCTCGGCGCATAGCAGCGACGGCGACCACGCTGCCACCTACCTCAACCAGGCTTTGGACGCCCTGCACACCGACTGGTACGGCACCGGGCTGGAACGGGTCAGAACGGTCCGGCAGGTACTCGGCGACAGCCGAGAGGGCGGCCAACTCGACGATCGCATCGCCGCCCTCGCGACCAGCCGGGCCGCTCTTCCGGGGAGCTAAATTGCCGACTCGTTGTGCCTGCGTACCAGTTCGGGCAGCTCGGCGAGCGAGTCAAGCTGAAAGAGGCAGCGGTCGCTGACGGCCTTGTCGTCGAGAATGTGCCCCCATGGGCCGCGTCGTACCAGGGCGGTCGCGAGTCCGGCGGCCTGAGCGGGGCGAATGTCGTTGTCCAGCCGGTCCCCAACGTAGAGCACTCGGCCGGCGGGGCAGCCGGCCTCCGCGACGACGCGGTCGAAGAACGCGGCCGACGGTTTCTCGACGTTCCAGCCGTCCGATGTGCCGATCACGTCGACCGGCAGATCCAGGGCGCGCAAGATGGTCTCGGCTCGGGCAGTCTGGTTGCCGGCCAGGCCGACCTGCACGCCTAACTCCCGTAGGGCCGCCAGACAGGGCCGGGCGTCCGGGTACAGGTTCTCCTCGGAAAAGTGTTCCGGTTGTCCGGCGTCGGCCCGGCGTTGCCGCTCCTTGGCCAGGTCGAAGCCGGGCTGGAACACCTGAAACGTCTCGCGGTAGTCCAGGCCGCGGGCGATGACGGCGCCGAAGACTGCCGAAAAGGTGTGTCGTGGAACGCCGAGCCAGTCGGCCCAGGTGCCGTACTCCCGGGACTCGTCGACGATCGTCTCACCCACGTCGAAGAACACACTCGAGATCATCCTGGGATTGTGCCTCTCGGGCTCAGGCGGATCAACGCGTGCTGCAGGCGGGGTCGTCGCATGGATCGTGTCGCCTGCGCTGGCAGGGAACCACCGCTGCTGGGCGCGTCCCGTGCCTTGCCGACGATTCGATGCGGCTCGCTACGTGGCGGATGGCACGGTTCCGTCTTCGAGGTAGACGCCGCCCCGCCCGATCGCGGCAACCGCCGCGGCAACCCGCCGAGCCAACCGGGGGATAAACACTTCGCCCAGGCGCTCCGGCTCGACGAACTCGAAGCCGTCGAGCTCGTCCGGGCACAGACGTATTGCCGCGATCTGGTCCGCGGTCAGTACTCCGCCGTCGAACAGGAACATGAGCCCGCCGTCCCACGGCGGGCTCGCCGGCACCCAGTCGACGCACAGCAGCGCCCCTGCGGGTATAGACAGGCCCAGCTCCTCGCGGACCTCGCGCGTGCAGGCGTCTGCCGGGGACTCGTCCGGCTCCACGGTTCCGCCGGGAACTTCCCACACGTCCTTGTAGGCCGGGTGGACCAGCAGCACCCGGCCGGTCTGGTCGCGGAGGAGCACGCCGGCCGCCGCGCGGACCCGCGTCACGCTGGCGATGTAGGAGAGGTCCGGTTCGGTCTGCGCCTCGGCCATGCGACCGACCCTACGGGCTCGCCCTCGGCGCATAGCCCGTTCCTGAGGGAGGCGCGGTAACACCCTCTAGCTCTGTCGCTTTGAGTAACCATCGTTTCGGTGCGTGGTGTGATCCCCGAGTCGGGATGGGCTTATCGCGTGCCCCGGAATGACCGACGCTGCCTTTTGGTGCCGAGCGCGAAGATCAACTATCGATCGTTTGCTTTGACCGTACCGTGCTTTATGTCCTCAGCTCTTCGGCTGATTCACTGAACAGTGATCTCCAGAATCGGCCCCAAAACCACGGTTTGGGTATGTGGGTGCTCGCACGGCCCGCCGACACCTCGCCTAACTGCTCACGCCGAGCGCTGGCTCCGGTCACGGCGATCCCGGCTACCGACCTCCCGGCCGGAACATCGAACACTGTCTGTTACGGCTGTGGGAAACAAGATGTTGGACCGTCGGGGCCGGAGGGATCATCGGAGAATGGGCGACCAGGGTGCCACGCGGCGGTTGTCCCCGCGGCGGTGGCGGATCCTGTCGTACCTGGCGCAGCACGGCTCCGCGTCGACGCTGGACGTGGCGCTTGTCTGCGGAGTATCGCGGCTGACGGCTCACCGAGACCTGGTGGGATTGCACGAGGCGGGACTCGTGCACCGCGACCGCTCGGCGGAGGACCGGACCCACACCTGGTGGTACGAGGTCACGCCCGAGGGAACCGACGTGCTCCGGCGCGTCCTGGCAGCGTCGGGGCGGCCGGTTCCGCTGCGGTTGGGTCAGCGGCCCTCCGGCAAGGCGGATGCCCTGCTGTTCCTACCGCTGGTGGAGGTGTCGCGGCGCAACCCGGGGCGGTGCGAGCTGTTCCAGTGGCTGGCGATGATGGAGACCTCGTCGTGGTTGCGCCAGCACGACCTGGCGCAGTTGCGGGCCGACGGCTATGGCGTCTGGCTGCAGGACGGGCGGTGCCTGCGGTTCCTGGTCCACGTCGATCGTGGCCCGATCGGTGGCGTCGTCGCCGAGCACGAGCGAGCGACGTCAGGGCTGGGTGGATTGTTGGCCGGCTACCGGCGTGCGGACCAGCTGGTGCCGGTCGGGGCAGTTCTGGTGATCGTTCAGGACGCCGAGCGGGAGGAACGACTGCGGGCCGACCTTCGCCGCGAGCCGCTGCGGAACGCTGTCGCCACGACCACGCAGCAGTTGTTGTACCGCCACTGGCCGGATGAGCAGGTATGGCAGGTGCCGGGCGAGATCGGCAGGCGTCGCCTCATCGAGGTCGGATCCTGACCGCACCACGTCACGATTCCCGGGCTGCGGCCGACGTCAGCGGGATGGTGCGGGACCTCACCAGCCGCGGTCCCCACCGGCAGGCAGCCGTTCAGCGCAGCACCCGCGACGGCTGAAAGCTGGCCCTACCGCGCCTGCACGAGCCAGCTTTCTATGGCAGCGAAGTCGTCCTCGGTCAGGCCACGACGGGGATCGACCCGATGCAGCAGGGCCGGGCCAGGGTGATGAATCGATACCCACTGCTGATCGGCGTGGGAGATCTCGTCGTCGACCCAGACGAAGGGGCGTCCCTGCGCCCACTCGACCAGTCCACGGGTCTTCCAGTGCAGGGCGCCCATCTCGTCGGAGTCGGGCCAGTCCACGACCGGCAGGGTCGGTAGCCCGAGCAGCGGCGCGAGCACGTCGTTCGCGTCGCTCATCCAGGTCGTCGCCCACACCAGATCACACGGCAGGGCCTCCAGTCGGCGGCCGTGTTCTGGATTGACCTTGTGCAGCAGGGGATGGGCGTCGGCCGGTAGGGCCGGTGTCTCAGCATAGCCCTGCGGCATGCCCGGCTGAGCCGCCGTGGGTGTTCCGAGCGGGATGAGAGTGCCGTCCACGTCGAGGAACAGCAAGGGACGCGGTGCAGGGGCGGACATGACCCAAGAGGCTAGCCCTCACCCCGCCAACGGCTACCTCCGCGCGCTTGCCCCAAGGCCATTCGTTTAGCTGCTGCTCCTGGCAGCGGGCAGTCACGCGCCGCTGACCCCGACCCCGACCGCGGCAGGGGCGGTGCCGGGATGCCTCTCACCAGATCCCTTCCGCTCCGGCGGCGCCGGTGACCCGACCAGCCAGCAACACCACATCCACACCTCACCAAGGAGTTCTCGTGCTTTCGTCGACACCTTCACCTACTGCCGTAGGCATTGGCAGTGACGAGTTCCGGCTTGATCCCCGTTCGGGGATCGGGCTTGGCGTCAGCGTTGACGTCAGTCTTCAGCCGGACCCCCGAACCGACCCCCTGTTTCCTCTCACACCGCACGTCAGTCCGTCTGCCAGTGTCGTCGGCTTGTCCTGCGACAGACCCTGCCTGGTCTCGGGTCTCTCCCCCTGGGGCTGGCATTCCGTACCCGGGGAAGGAGGTGGTAGCTGGTGGATGATCCGGTCCTTCGGGTTCAGTCCCAGCTGACCGGCCGTGATCGTGTGCTGTTGGGCTGGTTGTACGACCACGGCGTGTTGACGTCGTTCCAGATCACGACCGCCCTGTTCCCGTCCCTCGATTTCTGCCAGCGGCGGTTGCGGACCTTGTACCGGTTGCGGTTGGTGGCCCGGTTCCGGCCTCAGCGGGCCGACGGCGGCTCGTACCCGTACCACTACGTCATCGACCAGCTCGGGGCCGAGGTCGTCGCTGCAAGCCGGGACGAGCGTCCACCGCGGCGGGACCACGCCCGGGTGGAGCGGCGGCGGTGGACCTCGACCCGCAGCCTCGCCCACCGCCTCGGGGTGAACGGTTTCTTCACCGACCTGGCCGGGCACGCCCGCACCCATCCGGGTGCCGGCTTGGTGGAGTGGTTGCCGGAGGTGGTGTGCCAGCGCGCCGGTACGTTCACCAGCCGGAAGGATCCGGGGCTGGTGCGGGCGTATCAGCCCCGGGTCCGCCCGGACGGCTACGGCCGGTGGGTCGAGAACGGTGTCGAGGTGCCGTTCTTCGTCGAGTACGACACCGGCGCCGAGCAGTTGTCGATCCTGGCCGGCAAGGTGGACGGCTATCAGGAGCTGTTCGGCACGATCGAGCGGGCGTGGCCGGTGCTGTTCTGGCTGCACTCGGCCGCCCGCGAGCGCAACCTACGCCGCGTGCTGGCCGACGTGCCGCTGTCGGTGCCGGTCGCCACCGGGGCCCGCGACCACGCCGCGACGGCCGGCCTTGGCCCAGCGGAGGCGGTGTGGGCCGTGGCCGGCGGGGAAGGGCAGCGGCTGCGGCTAGCGGATCTCGCCGGGTACTCCGTCGACGCCTCCAGCGGGGCGGGTGAGGCGGCGTGATCGGCGACGGCACGACGGCGGCGGACAGTACCTCCGCTGCGGAGCGGACAGCGAGGTTCGGCGTCTGTCACGGATCTGTCGTGAGCGGCTCGGCCGGTGCTGACAGATCCGTGAGAGCACCGGACGTCCGCTCCCACAGCGGCCAGACCGCGTCCCGGTCCCGCGTCCGCGGGGGGCGTCCACGTCCAGCGTCCGGACCCCGTCCAGATGGTTATCCGACGTCGGGTCGGTCCGCTACTCGGTCCTGCCGCCTACCGCTGGCGGACGGACCGAAACCCCGGTCCGGGTCGAGGAGGTGATCGGCCACGACAGCACCGACCTCTGAACCGGATACCAGTCCGCGCGATAACCGCGTGGAGGGCGGCGTCCAGGTCGTCATCATGCTGGCCATCGGCAGCGCAGCTGGAGCGGCCAGCTTCACCCATGTGCACAACGTCGCCGCCGCGCACGGTCAATCCGGCTGGCTGGCCTGGGCCGACGCGATCGTCCTAGAGCTGATGTCCATCGCCTCCGGCCTGGAACTCCGACGCCGTAAACGCGCCCACACCTCCACCGTGTTCCCAGCCACCGTGCTGGCCTGCGCCGTCACCCTGTCCCTGGCAGCGCAGGTCGACGAGGCCGAACCCTCGATCATCGGCTGGGTCGCCGCCGCCGTACCCGCGCTCGGGTTCCTCGTCATGGTCAAGATCGCCCTCGGCCGAACCAGCACCGCCACGCCCGCCAACACCGGGACCGTCGGGGACCGCCGACTGGACGAGGCCGGACGGACCGGTCCGGACAGCGGACCGGACGAGACGGTGCGGTCCGCTGTCACGGCGGGGGAGCGGTCCAGCACCGGGACCGTCCGCTCACCGGATGCTCGTCGCCGGAGTGGCGGACGGGACCGGCAGCAGCGAGCGGACCGGGGACGGTCCGCGCAGCCGTCCGGCGACGTTGGCGAGCTGCTGCCGGCGGCGCGTATGGTCCGGGACCGGCTCGCCGCGGACGGGCAGGCACTGACCCGGGCAGCGCTCGCTGAAGCCCTCCGCGCAGCCGGTCACACCGTGTCCAACACCCGAGTATCCAAACTCCTCAAGACTCTCAAGACCGAGCCGCCGACCGCACCCGTAACGGCCGTCGACCCGGTCGAGCCGACCAAACCGACGCCACCGCCTCTGTCACCGGAGCGCCGCAATGGCGCCCGAGCAGCCACCCCTACGCCGGTCGACCCCGGCGGGATCACCCCGCTCCTACCGCACAGCCATCCATCTCACAGCCAGGAGAAGCCTGATCATGATCAGCTCAACGAATCACGATGACGAGACCACCCGCATCACGACCGACAGCACCACCACCGTGCCCGGCGTCGGGGAGGTGTGGACGGTTGAGCGCATCCGTGCCCTCGGGGTGACCACCACCCTCGCCACCACCGCATCGGTGCTCGGGATCAGCCGATCCCAGGCGTACCGGCTCGCCGCCACCGACCAGTTCCCTATACCGCTGATCCGGGCCGGCAGCCGCATCATCGTCCCGGTCGCCGCCCTGCTCCACCTCCTTCAACCCGACCCCGCCGCTACCGGCGGCGGGCGACTTGAAGCCGACGCGAAGGTGAGCGTGGATGCGATAACCCCGCCACCAGCGGATTCCACCCGACACCGCTGGCGGCACCACCGAGAGCATCCAGGAGACGATGAGTGAAGGGATCCACCTTCAAACGCTGCGGCTGCAGCGACAGCATCACGGGCCGGCGACTGGGACGCTCCTGTCCCCAGCTTCGCCGGCCCGGCGGCGGCTGGTCCCGCACCCACGGCCACTGGCACTGGCAGATCGAGGTACCCGCCCGCGCCGACGGCACCCGCCGCCCACTGCGCCACGGCCCCTATGCCACCCAGGCTGACGCGGACGCTGTCCTGGATCGCATCCGGGCCGCGCTCGCTGTCCCCGATCCCACCGACCCGCACACGACCGTCAAGACCGGCGACTTGATTGAGGCCGCCGTCAAGACCGGCGCGCCCGTGCCCACCCCGGATCAGGTTCGACGGGCGCTGCACCTGGACATCACCCCGACCGAACTCCCGACGATGGAGGTGTATCTGACCGACTGGCTGGCGGGACGCAAGAACATCAAGGCAGGCACCCTGCGCTCCTACGAAGGGCACATCCGGCTGTACCTGATCCCGCACCTCGGCCACCTGGGCATCGACCGGCTCCGCCCCGGCCACATCGACGCCATGTACGACGCCATCGACGAACGCAACACCACCATCACCACCCTGCGCGCCAGCCGCGACCCCGCCAAACGCGAACAAGTCAAAGGCCAGCGCACCGTCGGCCCGGCCAGCCAGCACCGCATCCACGCCACCCTGCGCAAAGCGCTCAACGACGCGATGCGCCGCCACCGGCTCATCGATATCAACCCCGCCCTCATGGTCGAGCTACCCCCAGCCCGGCTGCCCAAGCCCACCGTCTGGACCGACCAACGCGTCAAGACCTGGCGCGACACCGGCAAGATCCCCAGCCCCGTCATGATCTGGACACCCGAACAAACCGGGAAGTTCCTCGACCACACCCACGACGCGAACGACCGGCTCTACCCCCTCTACCACCTGATCACCTTCACCGGCCTCCGCCGCGGCGAAGCATGCGGCCTGCACTGGGAGGACATCGACCTCGACGCCCAGACCCTCGTCGTCCGATGGCAACTTGTGCAACACGGCTGGGCCACTGCCATCGACACCCCGAAAACCAGCGACAGCGAGGCCGCAGTCGCCCTCGACGCCGAAACCGTCAAGATCCTACGCGCCCACCGCCCCCGCCAACACCGTGAACGCCTCGCCGCCGGCGCCGCGTGGACCAAGACCGGCCTCGTCTTCACCACCCCCACCGGTGGTCGGCTCCACCCCGCCGACGTCACCGACCACTTCCACCACCTCGTCAGCAAGGCCGGGCTTCCACCTATCCGGCTCCACGACCTCCGCCACGGCGCTGCGACCATGGGCCTGGCTGCTGGCGTCCAGATGAAGGTGATCTCCAGTCGGCTCCGGCACTCCAACCCCCACTTCACCGCCAAGTTCTACGGCGATGTCCTCCCCGAGCTCTCGCACGCCGCTGCCGAGGCAACAGCGGCTGTGGTGCCCCGACGGCGAGGCGGCGGAGCGCAACCGGCATAGGCAGCCGGGAGCGACAGATGCTCGCGGTCGTGGACCTTCCTCACCCCAGGGAGGTCCACGACCCCTACTCGTCCCTGAGAACCTCTTGCGAACCGAGGTCAGCGATCTTGGTTGGTAGGAGGTATTCCTCGATCTGCTCCGCGAGGTGAAGCGGCCACGGCATGACGGTGGTGCCCCGTACGTACGGTGCTGCATCTCGCAGCTCGTGCGCCAGCGCCGCCCAGTGCTCGGGCTGGTCGCCGTCCTGGATTCCCGCCACGAGCAGCTCGATGAACTGCGGGTTCCATACCTGGGCCTTCGGCTTTGGGGCAGTGAGCTTGCCGTTGTGCTCGCCGGGGATCAGCTTGGACACGCCCTTCAACGCCCCGGAGTGCGTGCTGGGCTTGCCCGTAGTGCTGCCGTACACCCGAGGGACCAGGAAGCGCCACAGACCCTTGGGCTGGCCTGTGCCGTCGTCGGTTACGCCGTAGCACTCCGGCGTCTCGCCGCCTTCAGCGGTACGAACGCGTACATGACGCAGGCCGGGCAGCTTGCTGATCGGCTGAGGTTCACCGGCGCCGAAGCCGAGGCTGTCGAGCTGAATGCGGCCGTTGGTGAGGGTGTTCCAGACGCTGCGCAGGTTCTGCGCATGGGTGAGTAGCAGGGTGTCGGGGAAAGCGCTGGTGGCTTCATCGATGACGTCCTTGGCGAAACGGACCACGTCGTCGGGGCCGCACTTGAGGTCCACGTTGACGTACTGCTTACCGATCTCCACGAGCCCGGTGTGCAGAGGCTGCCAGGGCACCTTGGGCGCACGCACTTCCACATGCTGACCGGTGGGGTCGACGAGCACGGCGACCGGGACCTGTCGCGCGAGACCCCAGACGCGTCCCTTGTTCTGGCGGATCATCCAGATGGCCAGGAGGGCCGGCCGCCGGATGAGGGTATTTTGCGCCGGCTCAGGCAGTGGTTCGGGGCGTACGCCGAGCTGCCGGAACAGGTCATCGACGGCTGCGGCGAACCGCTCTCGGTTCGGGTCAGAGGCCTCCCTGCCCTCACGGGCACGAGGGGGACGCTTCGGCTCGGCAACCGGGGTGACGAACTGGCTGAGCCGTCCCGTCCGCAGCAGGCCGTGCCGGATGGCGAACTTGGGATCGTCGCCGCGTCGCCGGCCCTGATAGGCGTCGGGGTGGGCGATCTCGACCAGGCTGATTGTCGGGTTTGCCGCCTCGCCAAGTGCGTCGGCGATGTGCTCGATGCGAGCCTCCACCGCAGCCTGGGGCCGGCGTCCGGCCCGGTCAAGGTCGGCGCGAATCGTCGGTGCCGCCAGCCGCCGAATCCCAACGGTCACCGCGCCCAGGTCGATGTCAACCCCGGTTTCGTCAAGCTGCTCGGCACGGGGCATCGGGACACCGAGACGGGTGGCGAGCCGGTCGAGGGCGAATTGCGTGGCGCGGTCGGTATCGGTGAGCAGCTCGACGGCCAGACGCGGCCCGACGATCTCACGGAGGTAGGTGGCCGAAACCTGACTCTCGCTGATGCCGTCAAGCCCCTTGTACACAGTGCGCTTTTCGCGCGGGAGCGCCGCTGCCGGCCGGAGGTGTGGGGTGAGCTCGTTGATGACCCAGTCCATCAGCGGCTGGCGATCGGCAACCGCCAACCCGGCGCTGACCTTCTCAGCCGAGAGCATGCCGGTGCTGTACACCAGCGCAGCTGCGTCGCCGTGGCGCTGCAGGTAGTCCAGTGGCTTGTCGACCAGCTGCTGCGGGTCGGGCAGGCGATCGAGACAACCGGCTTCCTTCAGTACCCTCGCGCAGGCGTCGTCCCAGCGTGGCCCATAGCTGCTCGAGCCGTCCCTCTCAGTCACCCTGACCTGCTTGATCCGCGCCGTGCCGAAATGACGAGAGTTCTCAAGGCCGGCCAGGTACGGCACGGTCGGTGCCAGGTATACCGAGTGGCCATGGTCGAAGGCGAGCTTGCCCCGCACGGGCATCCAGCGCCGCACGCCGTACGACAGATAGACCAGCAGCTCATCACTGGTGGGCAGGGTCTGCACGCTGATTCCGATCTTGACCGAGAACGGCGTCTGGTCCTCGATCCGCTCCGGCGGCCAGGACATGATCTCCGCGCCTTCGGCGCTCGGGCAGCGCAGGAACCGCAACTCGTTGTGCGGGCACGTAGCGTCCGGGCGGGACAATGTCGCCGCGATCTCCATCGGGAGCAGACGCATGGCGCGCGGCCGTTCTTCCGGCGCGGTCAGGTCCAGGTGAACCGGCGACCAGGTGAGGTGGCTGGCGTGCAGCTCGGACAGGGTCAGGGAGATCTGCTCCGGGGTGCCCTTCTGCGCGCGTACCCACGCCGCGACCAGGTTGAAGATGGCCGCCGGGTTCACCGAGCGGTATGCGAGCAGCCAGTCCTGGTCGTCGTCGCCACGTCCGGCGTACGGAAGCGTGACGACGCAGTCGGGAACGAGGGCGGTGATCGCGTCGTTGAGCGAGGCGATCGGGATGCTGGCGACGTCGCCACCGCGTTGCGCCTGGGCGAGCCGGCGCAGCGGCTCCTTCCAGCGGCCAGGGAACCGCATGAGGTAGTAAGTGCGCTCGATCGGGGCTGCGGGATCGAGACGCAGGACGGTGACAGCGAGGTTGTCGTAGCGGGGTGCCATTCAGCGGTCTCCCATGTTGGTGAGGGCGCGGTACAGGGGCTGGTAGAGCGCCTGGACCAGGTGTCGATCGGTGTTGACGCCGTTAGGCTCGAAGTACGGGGTGAGCACTTCACGCATGCCGTGCAGCAGGCTGGTGCTGGCATCGTCGAGGTCGGTGTCGGTGTCGCTCCTGCGCGCAGTGAGCGGTGCGAAGGCGGCGTCGCAGAAGTAGACCTTCGCGGCTTGGCCGCCGCGTAGGAGCCGGCCCACGACCTGCCAGATGGTGACAAGTTGGGTCCAGGCCACGCGTTGGCGCTCGTCCGTGCCGAGCTGGCTGTAGGCGACCATGGCGTGCAGCAACCGCCGCCATTGACGCTGCGCGACTCGGCGTCGCCGGCTGCCGGCACCTACGAGGCGTTCGTGTGCCGGGCAGTCGTCGTCGAGCGGGTGCGGGCGTAGTTGTTCGAGGGCGTATTGGTTGATCCGCTGGGTGACGTAGCTGAGATCCTTCGGCCGCGGGTGAGGACGTACGAGGAAGAATGCGGCGCCGATGGCGGCCACGCCGTCGTTGTTGAGGATGTTGTGCCCCCGCTCGACGGCCAGGATCGGGGCGACCAGCAGCCACGCATCATCGGTGCCGAAGTCCGCGACGTCGCCGCGGCGTAACAAGTGGCCGTCGTCCCAGCCGGTCTCCAGCTCGTCGTCGCCGATGAGGCAGCGCACCTGCCCCTCCCAGGAGGACTTGCGCCGTAGCAACTCGTTGGTGACGGTGCGGGCCTCGGCGTAGCTGCCGACCAGCAGCATGACCTTCTGCCGGCCGGGCGGCAGCGCGGCTCGCTCGCGCTCCAGCCGGTTCGGTCGCCCGGGACCCGCGCCCGGCTGAGTCAGGGCGGCCACGATCTGCCGCAAAGCGCTCGCACGCTCCTCCCCGTAGCGGCCGGATACCCAGATCGGGGTACTGCGTTCGCCCTGGTGCTGGATGTCCAGGGTGAACGTGGTCTCGGAGATGGCGGCGAGTTTCTGAGGTGACGGGCGCAGGATCGCCTCGACCGGCACGTCGATGTGGTAGCGAGGCGAGGTGCCGGCCCAGCTGGTTCCGGACAACAGCAGCACGTTCGGGCCCGGTCCGTCGGCGGGAAACAGGTCCGGCAGGCCGACCAGTAGGGCCCGCCCTACGCCGGTGTAGCGGAAGAATCGGAACTCGCCCATCTGGCCGTCTCGCCGGTTGGTCTCGTCCTCGACGTACTGGAAGCCAAGCACGTTGCCCATCGGGGACTCCGGGACCACGACGGCGAGGTCGCTGGGCGGGCGGCGTACCTCCGCCGGAAGCGTGTCGAACATGTCCAACTCGGCCGCGACTTCCGGCCAGATTGCGAGCATCAGGTTGAGCCGGTGTGCCATTACCGCTACGGCGATGGCCAGCTCCAGCCGCCACACGTTGCGATCGAGCTCCGCGGGTGCGACCTTTCTACCTTCGACCAACTCCTGGTCGCTCAACTCTGTCAGCCACTGCCGAACGGCGTCCTCCCGCCTCTCCTCTTCCGTATCGGACAGCTGCGCCTCGGCCAACGTGGCTAGACCCCCGGCTACCTCGCCGGCTGCTCCCGTCGGATCGTCGATGAACGCGTTGAACTGCTCGCGCAGCAGCTTGTAGAGCGGATCGTTGTCCCAGCCGGGGTCCGGCCTGCGACCCTTCGCGGCGGTGTAGCCGGCCCAGTCGGTGGCAAGGCTGTTGAACAGCGTCCAAGCCGTGAAGTAGTCGGGGTCGAGCCACTTCAATACCGGCTTGCCGGCCCGAGCCCGGTCCCGTTGCAGCAACTGATAGATGATGTCTGCTGCGGAACGGGCCTGGTTCAGGGCCGTGGTAAACCGGCGGATCTGCCGGGACCTGACCGGTGCGCGGCCGGTCGCGCGCAGCTTCTCCGCTACCCGCGCCCCGATCTCGTCGATCCAGGCTTCCTGGCTGGGGCCAAGCAGTACCTGGGCGCTGGCGAACATTTCATCGAGGTTTGCCTGCACCTGGTCGGCCTCATCGACCAGGAATAGGTCGCTGCGTCGCCACGCCGCCTCCAGGTACCGCATCTGCTCGTGGCTCAACGGTCCGGGCACGGGGGTGTGCACAAGGCTCCATGGAGTCGCGATCCACACGTTCGCCGTGACCAGCCGGCGCGCGGCCTCATGCCGCTGGCACCGATGCCACAGGGGACAGGTGCGCCGGGTCCCGTCCCGCCAGCCATCCACCGGGGCATCCGGGTCGGTCTCGATCAGGTGCTGGCAGGGCGCCTCGCGTACTTCAAGTGGGGTGGCCTTGTCTCGGACCGCATCAAGCGGGCAGGCCGTGCTGACCAGTTCGAACCCGTACGGCTCGGAGGGCACAAGCCGGCCAGGTGCCGGCGGCTGGAGTCGATGCAATCGCTCCGCGTGCCGGGTGCGGTTCTGCCCCATGACCGGTGCCGCCACCACGCCGTCGTAGCGGGATAGCTCGTGCGCCATGCGTAGCGCTGCCGAGTTGTCGCCGACCACGATCGTTATCCGGAGGTCATGCTGCGCCGCCCAGGTCGTCAGGATCGTCACGAGGGTGCTCTTGCCGACGCTGACCATTCCGACCATGTGCAGGATCCGATCGATGCAAAGGGTCGCGGCGTCGCCGAAGGTATGGTCGGCCAGCCGGATCTGCAGCGTGACGTCCTGCAGGCGCTCCTCCCATCGGTGAGAGGAACGCCCGGCCTCCAGATCGGCGGCGTCCATACCTCGGGCGGTCTTCACCAACTCCTGCCACGTGACCTCGATCGGTGCCCGGGTCCGGACGGCCAGGTCATGCAGAGCCGGAGCCGGCGCGGGCGGAAGGTTATCCGGTACCGTGACGCCCTGACCACGCGCCGTCGAGCTCATGCGGTATTGCCCAGGCGCGGCGAACCGCACGCCCGTGGCGGCGAAGGGCAGCGGCTCGGTGAGCAGCTGCTCGTACCAGGCCCACCGGTTGGTCGCCACGCTGCACTGCCGGCGTACCGGTCGGCCGAGCGGGTCCAGGTGGTAACCCCGCACTGTCTCAGGGGCAGACCGGTAAGCCCGCAGCAACTCGTCCCACCCGTAGGGGCGTTGGCTGCGCCACAGCAGGGCTCGCGCGTTGGCGAGTCGGACCGTCGCGTCGGCTGGTGGGCCCGGCACCGCGTCCCACAGCGCCCGGTAGCCGTCGAGTAACGCGGGTACTCCGTGGGCGGTCTGGCCGGCGGCGACTGTTTCCAGCAGATACAGGCACAGTTCGGTGTCCATCAGCCGGGACGGCGAAGGCTGGTCCCCGGTCGGGGTGTAGTGGCTGCGGAGTGCGCGGGTGAAGCGGTTGCGGATGGTGTTGGTCTGCCTCATGCCCCGGCCTCCACCCGGCGCTTCACGGCACCGATGAACTCCGCCTCGGAGACCGCCACGATTTGCCGGCCCGGCCGTACCTGGGGGCACGCCTGCCGTAGCCGTGCCACGTACCGCGGATGTGCCTTGACCTGCTCCTGGCCGATGACGACGTAGGCCCTCTCCGCCTCCGGCGACACGGTGAACAGCCGCTCCCGCAGCCGTCGGGCCAGCCGTACCGGGTTGCGCCAGGCCTTGATGTCGGCGACCCACGGTCGTTCCGCGAAGACCGCGATGTCGCACGCGTCGAAATCCGGCCACAACGCCACCGATACGCCGAGCTTCCCGATCGCGTCGGCGACGCGCAGCTCTGCACGACCCGGTGCGGTGATGAAGGTGCGTAGCTCACGCCGCAACCACCACACGCCCTCGCTGGCGGGGTGGTCCGTCCCGGCCGTTCCGGGTGCCGGGCAGGTCTCGTCCTCGCAGACCCAGGTCCGGTCGTCATCTAGTGGCAATCGAAGACCGCTGCACCCGCCGCAGGTCCGGATCACGCCATCCGCCATCGCCTCCGGTGGTGCCTCCACGTACGCCTGCCGCACCTCATCCGCCAGCAGCGCCAAGTCAGGATCGGCCAGCCGTGCGTCGAGCTCCATCGCCGCGATCGCCGGCTGTCGGATCAGGAGCTCGCGGAACGCGATGTAGGACTGCGGCGCGTTGTGGGCCCGGGACTTGTCCATCACCGCCCGCAACAGCGCGTTCTCGCGGATCTCGCCTTCGACATCCCCACGGAGGCTGCCAAGTTCCTCGCAGGCCGCCGTCGGGCGGCCATAGATGAGCAGCGCCTCGTCAGGGCCGACGTCGGTGCCGGTGAGGTCGATCTTCCAGTCGCCGAACGGCTCCTGTGCAAGCTGAAGCAGCTCCACCACGCTGGCCGGCGCGGGCGCGCCCTGATGCCAGGCGAGCAGGGTCAGCCGGTCCAGCGCGAGCTGCAGGTTTGCCGGGTACGGCAGCCGGAACGCGTCACCCGATGCGGTCTGCTGGGCGTACTTTAGGATCCCGCTGGCGAGCTGCGCAACAGCAACCTGCGGAGTGGGCAGCCATGACGGGTCTGAAGGTGGTTCGATCATATGTGCACTCCGCGTGAGAGAGACGTAGGCAAGGCGGGGTGGGTTCCATTGGACCGCATCGGTATGACAACCGCGCAGCCCTACAATATGCGAAGCGCCTTCGTATTAGGCGGCGCATGTAGCCCCGCGTGCTCGCGCGTGCGATTGGAGTCCTCGCCCCATCCGAAAGGTCAACTCCGTCTTGAGCTGCAACTGGCATTTGTGCTGCCTGCTCAGAGGGAGCTTGAACCGCGATTGAAGTACTGACTTCGAGAGGGGCGACTGCGTCTCAAAGCAATGCAAATTGCTGTCGGTAACCAGACCGAAGTCCCCGCTTGGTCATCCGTGGCTGTCGGGATGGCCGATTTGTCGTGCCGGGTTCGCGGTGTCCGGTCGGGAGCCAGGTCCCCCGATGACTGGGCCGGGTCGTTCACGTCGCGGATCGTCCCGAAGTGCGTCTGCAGGTGGATGGATGCCACGAGGCGATCCTTGTAGGAACGTCGACGTGTATCGAGCCGGCCCCTTGCGGTTCCTCGGCGGTGCGTACGTCCCGTTTGTCTTCTTCCCGACACAACTTCGGTCCTGCGACCCCTCCCTGCGAGCCCTGCAGTCTCGTTACAGTACGCACTCATCGCGATCGGCGGCACATCAGTCGCTGCGGATGTCAGGGGGTGGTCTATCCGGTTTTCGGTGCAACTACTGGTTTCTGGGTAGTTGTCTGTCCGGTGTGGTCTAGCGGCGGCTGGCGCTGACGCGGTCGATGAGGGTGATGTCGAAGGCGTTGAGTGTGGCTTTCCATCGGTTGGTCCAACGGGCGTGCCCGCGTCCGGTCGGGTCCATACGGCCACCGCCAGATCTGAATATGTCCACAACGCAAAGGCGGTTACACGGCGGCCGCCTCGCGTTCACCCCACCTCACCAGCAACATCTCCAACGGCGGCTGCTCGTACTAGGTGCCCTGCAGGAGTTGATCGGCCACGATGGCAGTCGCATGCAGGGTTGATAAGACGATTCGGAACGTGCGATAGACGAGCAGGTGTCAGCGCCGCACGCCGGGGCGGTGTGCCGAACGGGCGGAAGGGACGGCACAACGGACGGAGCAGTTAGCCGCGAGCAGCAACTCGCGCTGCTCATTTCGGACATCGGACCCTGTAACAGCGGCCAGGTCCTCGAGGCCGCGCGGCAGCGCTGGCCGGCGATGACGCAGGCGCGACTTCAGAGGATCGTCGCTTCGGCACTGGGCGCTGGGCTCCTCCACGACGACAACGGCATCCTCAGGGCAGCCGACGCGCCCGCAACGCCAATCCCTTCCGGGCATCGATCGGCGGTAACTGCGCAGGTTCCCCGGGCTGTCGTCGTCGACGTCGAAGCTGTTGTGCGTCCCACTGCGGATCACCCCGACGGGGACCGGCGCATCTACCAGATCGGTGCGGTGCGGTTGTCGTCGGAACGGCGCTGGGTCGAGGAGGCGCCACGCTTCACCGCCTGGGTGCGGCTGCCGGACGTTGACTGGGAAGAGCAGCTGCGGTCCGCGTCCGTCCGTGACCAGTACGCCGCACACGCGATCCCTGTCGAGCAGGCGCTGCACGATCTGCGGGACTACTTGGCGGACGCGGACGTCCTCGTGGCCTACAACGGTACCGGCGCCGACTTTCCGATGCTCGACGATGCGGCCACCCGCGCCGAGCAGCCACCGTTCGGCGCGCTGCGCCGAGCCGACGCGTTGTACCTCGCCCACGCGGTCTGGCCGACCGCCCGTTCCCATCGCCTGGTGGAGCTCGCCGACGAGGTAGGTATCGGTCGGTCCGGGCTGAGCTGGCACGACGCCGCAGACGATGCCGACCTGACAGCCCGGCTGCTGCGGCACGCCGCGGACACCGTCTCAGGCTGGGACGGGCCGTTGCGGGATCTGCTGCTCGCCGCCGGTGCCGGGTCACCTGCTTGGGACCTGCTCACGTCGCTGCTATCCGCACCATCTGGTCGGCCGGCCGCGGACGACGGCTCGGTCGCCCAGGTGCTCGCGGACGTGCTCGGCAGCGGCGACCTGCGGGAACCAACCCGGCGTGGCCGAGCCGTCCCGGAGAACCTGACGGTGCCGGAGCGACTGTTCGACCGCACCGGTCACGTGGACCCGCACGCACTCGCCTTGGTGGCCGCGCACGGTTCGGTCGAACGCCGGCCGGCGCAGCAGCATATGGCCGAACTCCTGGCGCGCCAGGTCGACGCTGGCCGGGATGCGCTGTGTGAAGCGCCGACGGGAACCGGTAAGAGCCTCGCGGTTCTCGCCACCGCCCTCGACTGGCTCGCGAGCAACTCCCGCCGACGGGTGGTCCTGGCGACGTTCACCAAACAGCTGCAGACCCAGCTGGCCGCCGACATCACCCGGCTCGCCATGGTCGTGCCCGGCCTCGACGACGTCGCCGACCTGGTGAAAGGTACACGCAACCGGCTGTCACTGCGGGCACTCGTCGCCGCGCTCACCGACGCGGTCGCCGCGGCCGCCGGAGCAAGCCACCGGGATCGCCGGAACCGGTTCGCCGCCCACCCGGGCTACCGGGAGCTGCTGGTGTACCTGGTCCAGCGGCTGGCCACCGCGACATCGGCGCAGCAGGCGTGGGTGGCACGAAGTGTCGACACCGCCGACATTCCGATCTTCCTCGCCGAGTACATCTCGGCGACAGCCGGCCCGCTGATGGGGTTGTGGCTGGCCAGCGTGAGCCAGGAGTCCGACGACTACGGGCCCGGCTCCGCGTCGCCGCTTGCCCACATGACCGACACCGTCGGCGAAGCGCTGGCCAACCATCGCCTCGTCGTCGCCAACCATGCGCTGCTGCTGAGCAACCCGGACGCGTTCGCCGACGACACCCTGCTCGTCGTCGACGAGGCGCACTCCCTCGAACACGCCGCGACAGGAGCCGCGAGCGCCGAGGTGGACTATCGGGCGGTGGAGAACCTCGTCGCCGAGCTGCGTCGCTGGTTTGCCAGCCAGCGCGGGGCACCGGCAGCGCTGGGGGAGCAGATCGCCGACCTGGAGGCGATGCTCGACACCGAGGTGATGCCACGGGCCGCGCAGGCGGTGTTCGACGCCGCCGGCGGAGAGCCGGGCAACCGCGCGGCGACCCTGGCGAGCCCGTTCGGTGGGCTCGGCGGCAGCGCCTCGGCGCGGCAGCTGCTCGCCCGGGTGGAACGCCTCGCCGTCGTCGCCGGGCTCGTCTACCGGCAACTGTCCGGTCACCTCGGATCGGAGCAGATGCAGGCGGCGTCGTGGTGGGAACGGGAACGGGCGGCGTCACTGGCCAGCAGGGTGTGCAGTCTGGCCGAGGCAGCCGACCAGATCGCCACCGATGCCCATGCCATCCTCGACCCTCCCCGCCCCGACGCAGGGAACGCTGCCGGGCAGCCGGGCACGCCAGCCGACCAACCTGCCGGCAGCGGTGGGGACGACGCTCCGGGCGTCGACGACGATGAGTCGGGGGAGACCGAAGCGCCGGTGGACCCGCTCGAGGAGCGCCTCGGCGAGGTCGGCGCTGACGACGCTGGGCCTGACCTCATGCCGGACGACTCCGGATCGGCGCCGGTGGTGTCGAACCGGGTCGTGTTCGCTACCGAACTGGAGCTGGAAGGCCTGAGTGTCTCCGCCCGCCGGTACGCGTTCACCGTGACGTCCGCGCCGATCGAACTGGCCCACGACCCGCAGTGGAGGCTCGCCCGGTCGAGGTTCGACCGGATCTTCTACGTGTCGGCGACGCTGCAGGTGTCCGGCCGATGGGACTACATCCGCAGTCGGCTCGGACTGGGATCCGACGTCGACGCCCACTACCTGCCCGGCCCGTTCGACCTCGCCTCCCAGGCGAGACTGGTGTGTCTGACCGACTTCCCCAGCTGGGCGGAGCAGGCCGACGGTGCGGTCCGCACCGTCGCCCACCACCTCACCGGCTACGCCCGAGAGGTAATCCGCCCGGAAACCGCCGGTGATGACGGCAGCGCGGCCACCGGTGTGTTCACCGGTGGTGCGCTTGTGCTGACCACGTCGACACGGGCGGCGTCGGCGATCTCCGAACGGCTGCTCGCCGAACTGCCCGCGGTCGCGCCGGACGTCCCGGTTGCGGTCGCCCCGATCCTCGGCAACGCGCGGGCGGCGCGGGCGTTCACCGAAACCGGAGGGTTCTGCGTCGCGACCCGCGGGATGTGGCAGGGGGTCGACTTTCCCGCCGAGCGGCTGTCGCTGGTGTGGATCAACAAGCTGCCATTCGCGCCGTTCGCCGACCCGGTCGTCGCCGCCCGCCGCGCCGCGGTCGCCCGCCGGGCCGCTGACACCGGCCATCCGGATCCGGACCGGGTCGCGACCGAGTCGTACTACCTGCCCTTAGCGGCGATGGATCTGCGGCAGGCCGTCGGCCGCCTGATCCGGTCAGCCCACCACCGCGGTGTCGTGATCATCAGCGACCGCAAACTCGCCGGCCAGACCGCGCTACGGCGAAGCTACCGGCGGGTGTTCCTCGAGTCGCTCGACCCCGGGCTGCTGGTCGCCGACCCCGACACGGGGGAGGCCGCCGGTGGGAACCTGACGACGATGGCTGACGGCTGGGAGCGGATCTGGCGGTTCCTCGCCGACTGCGGAAAGATCACTGCCGCGCGGGCCGACGAGCTGTGCACCGCTGACGCGCTCGCTGAACACACCCTGCTGCCGGCCACCCGCAAGATTCTCGCCGCCCGCATCGACGACGACACCGAAACCACTGCCCGTGCCGAAGGTAAACTCGGTGACCTGCTCGTCGAACGCTGCTCCCAGATCGCCGGGTACCTGCGGTTCTCCGACGTCCCACTGCAGCTGCGCGACCAGCAGGAGCAGGTGATCCGCGCGGTCGCCGACAAGGCTGACGTGCTCGCGCTGCTGCCGACCGGTTTCGGCAAGTCCTACACGTTCCAGCTGCCCGCGCTTGCGTTGACCGGCGTCACCGTCGTCGTGTCACCGCTCGTGGCGTTGATGGCCGACCAGGCCCTTGAACTCAACGCCAGCGTCGGCGGCGCCGTCCGTGCCCTCGTCGGGCCGATGGCCGAGTCCAACAGCCGCCGCGGCAAGACCGAGGTCGCTGAACAGCTCACCGGTGTCCACGACCACGGCATCAAGTTGGTCTACATTTCCCCGGAACGACTGGGCAACCGGCGGTTCCAGCAGCTGCTGCGCACCGGGGCGGCCAACGGGCAGCTGCGGCGGGTCGCCGTCGACGAGGCTCACACGTTCGTGCAATGGGGCGACGACTTCCGCCCCAGCTTCCGCCGCGCCGCCGGTCTGCTGACTGAGCTGCGCGACCGGCACGGCGTCCGGGTCACCGCGGTCACCGCCACCGCCAACCGTGGGGTGCGCGCCGGGCTGCGCAGCGGCCTGTTCGGTCTGCCCGAGACCCCGTCCGCCGGTGAACCTCTTGTCACCGTCACCGCGGACCCGCTACGGCCGGAACTTGCGATCTACCGGCGGACGTTCCGGGCCGCCGGTCCGAACGTCGTCGCTGGGCTCGCCGAAGCGGTCACCTCCGCCTGCGACGACCATGCGATCTTCTACTGCCTGACCGTCCGGGAGGTCGACACGCTGTACGCGCACCTGCGCGAGTTCGTGGGAGAGGGCGAAACCCGGCGGGTGCGCCGCTTCCACGGCCGGCTGTCGGAGGCGGAGAAAGCGGCGGTCCTCACCGAGTTCCGCGACGCGCCCAAGAACGGGGAGGAGGGGTACGTTCCGCTGCTGATAGTGGCGACCAGCGCATTCGGTCTCGGGGTCAACCGTGGCGACATCCGCTGCGTGTTCGTGGTCTCCCCACCCACCGACCTCGCCGGGCTGTACCAGCAACTCGGCCGCGCCGGCCGTGACCAGGCCGGCTGTGACCCCGCGGAGATCACCGCACCGTCGTACGGGCTCGCCCTAGGCACCGGCCGTGGTTTCCGGACCGTCGCCTGGATGATCTCGCAAGGTCTGGCGAACCCGACCTTGCAGCGCATCGGGAACGCAGTCGTGGCCGCCGCCCGGGGCAGCGGAGTGCTCAACCCCGACCACGTCGCCGACATCGTCATCGGCGAGGAGGTCGACGCCGGGTGGATGTCCCTCGACGACGCCCGCAAACCGGCGACGATGACGATGTACCGCACCGCGGTGATCCGGGCGCTCGCCGCCCTCGACGCGGCCGGAACGGTCGACGACTGCGGCGACTTCCCGGCGACGGTCACGCTGACCCCGCTCGACGATCCGATCCGCTGCGACGACACCCTCGCCGACGCGGCTGCGGTCGTGCAGCAGCTCGCCGCGACCCGGCCGGGACGTCACCAGCTCACCGACGTCCACCAACAGCTCGCCGCAGCCGTGACCGGCTACGACGGCCTCGCCGACGACGTCGCCGGCACTTGGGCGCTGCTGGCGACCCTGCACGACCTCGGCGTCGTCGACGTCTCCCAGGCCGGCAACACCCAGACCCTGGTCTCGGTGCGGATGCTCGACCGGACCGGCCGGCTGCCCGCTGACTTCGCCACCCGGATGAACGCCCACCGGGCCCGGTCGAACACCGAGCTCACCGCGCTGCGGGACTGGTACGCCGAGCAGGCCCAGTGCGCCAACGTCGGCTTCGCCGAGTACTTCGGTCAGCCTGGGCAGTCGGTACCCGACGGCACCTGCAGCACCGCCGCGTGCCGCTGCTCCACCTGCTGGTCGTCGAGCGCCGACACCACACCGACACCGGTGCTGCTGAACGCGTTGAACACCCCGCGGCCGCGGCCGGCCGCCGACCGTGACGGCGCGCCATACCAGGCGGCGGTCGACCGTTACCTGCGGGCGCTGCTGTGGGACAACTTCCACGGCCTGACCGCCGGGATGCTGCACCGGGTCCTGCGCGGCGACGAAGCCTACCGCGACAGCCGCTCCGGTCGGCTGCGACCGCTGTGGCCGCAGCTGCTCTACCACCGGCTGCGCGGCGTCGACCCCGGCATGAAGCTCACCCACGTCACCGACGCGCTCGCCCGGCTTGCAGCCGCCGGCGAGGCGGCCCTGACAGACGGCGGCCGGGTCTGGCGGCTTCGCCGACACGTCGACCGTGACAACGCCCGCGCCGCGGCGCCGCAGGCAGGAGCCGCCCGATGACGATGACCGCGACACCGACATGGCGACCGTTCCACGACGAACCGCTGTTCACCGACGACCTGCTACGCGACGTCGACGACATCCCCGACGCGGTACGCGCGGCCATCATCGCCTACCTCGAGCAGGTCGCCCACGTTCGCCGGGCGCCGCTGCACACCACCACCGCGTTCAACGCGCTTCACTTCGGCTTCGACCTGCAGGCCCGCGGTTACCAGGCCGCCGTCCTCGACCCCGAACTGTTTGTGCGGCTGACCACCGATGCCGCGACGCTGCCGGCGCTGCCCGTCGGCACGTTCGTGCGCATCGAACGGGGTCAGCAGTCGCTGTGGGCAGAGGTCGTCGCCCGCTTCGGCGCCGCCGACGGCGTCCACCCGGATGGGTGGGTTCCTGCACGCCTGTCCGGAGCACCGGCGGTCCTCGACGACACCGGCTGCCGGTCGGAACGCGTGATCGTCGACCCGGAAGCGTTCGGCGTACCACTCACACCCCGGGAACGCACCGAACTTCACCGGCTGCGCCAGCGTGGTGTGGTCCTCGACGAGCGTGGACACCTGACAGGACAGGTCTGCTACCCCGGTCCTCGGCTGGCCGGCCTCGACGACATCGCCCTGTACGCCCACTATCTGCTCACCGCCGGCAAACCACTACTGGTAGGTGGACCGCTCGGCGGTCTGCTGATCGACCCGCACGACGACGACACCCTCGCCGTAGCGTTGCAGACGGCGCTGCACACGATCGACAAACTGCTGGACGTCGCACCGCACCTGCGTCGATGGGGCGGCTACGCCACCCCGGTCGACCGGTACCACCACCGGCGGGAAGACCCCGGCCTGCTGGGCGGGGAAGACCTCGACGACCTGGTCCACACCATCGCACGGTCGGGGACCGGACCACGGTTCACCGGTGTATGGCCGTGGCTGGCTGGCAGAGTCGACGAGGTCTTCGCCACCGACCCGGAAGACGTCGACGTCGACCCGTTCGAGCTCACCGCGGCCGCCGAAGTGGTCGTGCACGCCAACCTCGCCGTCGCCGACCACGCCACGGCAGCCGTCGACGGGTTGCAGCCGAACGGAGTCCACCTGCGCGTCGACGACCTGTGGCAGGTGGGCGGCGTGTGGCTGGCGCAACCGTCCCCGGTCCCAGCGGACCTGCGCGACGTCGACCCGCTACGACCCCTCGGGCTCGGCTACCACCAGTCACAGCCGCCGTCCCAGAGCACCGATGACGGTACCGGCGCAACCGATCCGGCCGAAATCCAGCAGCCGACTGACGACACCGAAGCGATCACCGGCACCTGCACGGATCAGCGGGAACCCGGTCCGGACCCCGACACGACCGACCCGGAACCGGACGACACCGAGACAGAAGGACCCGCCGGAGACGAGGTCGTTGTCGAACACCTCGACGACAACATCGCCGTGTACACCGTCGCGCTGCGACCAATCCACCTCGACAACGACACCCTGCCGGTACCTGACCGGATCGCCGCCATGCTCGCCGACGGCGCCCTCGTCATCGAACTGCACCACGACGGCGACGACCTCTCCGACGACGAGAGGATCCATACGGTCGAACACGGCGACGGGGCGCTGACCGGTGTCGCCTGGCCGCTGTCGTTCTACCCGGGGATCAAGGTCATGGTCTCGCTCGCCCGCGGCGCCCGCAGACTGGCCGCTACGACGACGTTGCTCGAACGGCCGCTGCCCTACGGTGACGAGTTCCGCTGGGACGCCGACCATCGACTGCTTGCCACCGCCCTCGCAATCGACCTCGACCCCGCCCCGGCACCCGAGGAGACTGACGGCACCAAGCCGGACGCAGACGACGAACCGGCACCGCCGACGGTGCCGGCGGAGTACCAGGGGATCGACCCGCTGCGGCGGCTGATCCTCGCCGCGTTTCGCCGTCACGGCACTGAGGGCACGTTCGGCTCCCGCAGGCTGACCGGCAAACAATTGCTCGGCGTCATGTTCGGCGCAGACTTCGACAACCCGCCACTGATGTGGCAGGTGATCTACACCTGTGAACGTCTTGTGGACGCCGGCAAGCTCACCCGTGAACCGAACCCGGGACGTCCCGACAAGCCGGGAAGCGGTGGACCGGACACGTTTGTGTGGTGGCCCAGCCAGTCGGCCCGCCAGCACGCCGACTACGCCGCGGCGCAACAGCGGTACGCGGCGCTGCGGGAGCGCACCCGCGAGCATTGGGTGCCGCCCAACTGCCGGGCGCTTCCGAGCGGGTACCGCGCCAGCGACCAGGCGAAGGAGAACTATGCCCGGCACGTCCGGAGAGTATGGGGCCAGCACGCCGACACCAGACTGCCCGACGGGTTCACCTTCGTCAAAGGACACCGCAGGGGAAGTGATCCGGGTCCGTTGTGGCTACCGCTGACATGACATCGACGACGTCCCCTCGCCGACATCGTCGATGTCATACCCGCTTGTTCTACTGACGTCTCGCCCGTCCACCGGCCGCCAGCACCGTTTCCAGCACACAGCCCTCCGCGGATAGGAGTCACACCCCCAGATGAGTGGTCGCCTGCGGCACCGTCACCGTCACACACCGGTGCTGATCTGCACCTCGGAAGGGTTCGCCGAGCTGGCCGCCGAGGCCACCGACGACGAAGAGCGGCAGGGATACACCGCGAAGGCCGAACTCGCCGCCCAGCTCGAGCGTCTCAACGACGCGCTGGAGGCGGCATTCAAGGTCTTGACCCCGGAGGAGTTCTCCGACCTCGTCTGGCGCATCCCCAACCCGGAGCGCACCGACTTCCTGAGCCACCTGCGTGTCCCATCGGCGAGGAAACCCGTCCCGATCGCGGCCGCCAACGGGTTGGCCAAGCTACGTACCTGGACCACGGCAGACCGCAGACGGGCGGCACGCACCATCACCCGGCCGGTCCTGCGGCGGCTGATGGAACCACTCGACGCGTGGCTGACCGACCGCGATGACGACGCGTTGCGCAAGGCGCTGGTCGACGACGCCAGCCAGGCCAACGCCGTCCGGCTGATGGTTCTCGTGTTCTGGTACGACCTGCCACAGGTCGTCGCCGCACTGCGGCTCGCGCTCACCAGCGGACTGGCCCTGCCGACCTGGCCTGCGGAGGTGGTCAACGACATCGCCGCCGCCTGCGCCCGCCTGGAAGTGCTGGGAGCCGACGCGATCAGCGACCCCGGTTCGGACACAGAAACAGAAGACGGGGCAGACATGCCAGACAGCAGCGAAACCACCGTAGGGTTAGCCGCCAGCCACCACGGTCCCACTGAAACCGGCGCTCACCGACCAGACGTCACCACCGCGGTGACGGACGCCGACGTCGAAGGAGGCCCGGCCGCGGACACGACCGTCGCGGAACTCGCCGTCCGGTTGCGTGCCACGGTCGACACCGCCCACGATGCCACCCAGCAGATATTCGACGCTCTCGCCGCGTCAAAGCTGCCCGATCAGCACCTGCTCGACCGGGTCGCCGAGCTGGGCACGGTCGTCACGCATGCCCGGGCCGTCCTCGCCGGCCTCGGCGTGGACCCCGACTTCGGTGACGACTGCGCCGAACTCGCCGCCGCGCTCGACCGTGCCTCAGCCGTACAGGACAAAGACCGCACAGCACGCGAACAGTTGACCCGGCTGACGCACCTGTCCGGACCCGACACGAGCGCCGACATGCTGGCCGGCGTCCGACAGCTCGCCCAGCAACTCCTCGACACCGACTGCTGGGACGACGACCAGCGCAACCACGTCACCGCGCTCATCACCCTGCTGCAGATCATCGACGCCGCCGAAGCCGACGACATCGCGCAGGCGACACACCTGTACTCCACCGCGCAGCAGCACCTGCCCACGGAGCTCGGCCCGGTGCTGGTCGTCGCACTCATGGGAAAACTGACCGCCAGGACCGACGACACCACCGGCGCACACAACGCCGCCGCCCGCCAAGACGATCCCGCCGAGAGCGTGGACGCGCTGGCGTCAGAGGCCCGGACCACCTTCGCCGTAGCGGTAGCGACCGCCCCGCCGACCGGTGCGCCCGCCGTCTCCGACGGCATCGCTGTCAACGAATCGCCGGCCGCCCCGGACGGCACCGCCGGCAGCGTCGCGCCGGTCACGGCCAACGGCTGCGGTCATGACGACCCCGTGAGCACACGAGACAACGGCACTGGTGCGGCCACAAGGGCGGAGGCGATCGAGCCCCGCGCCGCCGCCGACGCGGCGGCGCAGGACGGGCCCGGTGACCAGCCCAGCGACGGAGCCGACCTGATCAGTCTGCAGCCGAAGGCGCCGTCTGAGCAGCATCGGCCAGCTGGCGCACTGCGGAAACCCGACGACGCCGCGGACGACAGCCTCATGGCGTCGCTGCTACGCAGACGGCGCTACTGTCTGGCGTTCCACGCCGCGACCGCCCGGGGGAACGCCACCCGCGCCCAGGCGCTGCGCATGCTCACGCTGTCCGAAGCGGTCCGCAGCGAAAGCGGCGCCACTTCGGCCATGCTGCGCGCCGACCTCGACGCGCTCCACGTACACCACTTCGACGGCGACCGCGCCTCCCAGCTGGCGCTGCTCGCCGCCGCCGTCCGCGGGGCGCTGGTGACCGCCGACCCGAACGCCGGCACGATCCTGGAGGGCCTGGTCGGCTCTCTGCACGAACTGCCGCACCTGACCCGGGTCGCCGGCGCGATCGGCACCGCCTCCGCCCGCGGCCTGCTGTCCAGCAGCGCGATCCTCGCCGCGCTCGCCCCGATCGCAGGAGCCGACCAGAGCATCGCCACCGCCGTCGAGGCCGCCGCCCAGGCACGCGACCGGCTGCGGACCGTGCGGTTCGCCCGCGCGCAGCAGATCGCCGACCGCTGGTGGTCTGCCGACGGGCTCATCGGCCAGGTGCTCGACATCGCCGCCCACGACCGTCGCGTCGACATCGACGTCGCCGTCGAACGGCTGCGCAAGTTCGCCCGCCGGGAGGCGATCGCCGAGGACCTGATGCGTGAAGACGCCCAGATCCGGGCGAAAAACTCCCGGCCGCTGGAAGGTGCGGCCCGTCGGCGCCTCACCGACCACGCGCGTGAATGCCTCGACGCCGTCGGCGCCTGGGTCGACGCGATCCGGGCGAACCCGGACGCGGCCCGAGACAGCCTTCAGGTGCCCCCGCAACTGGCGGAGCTGCGCAACGAGGTCCGCGCCGGATGGGTCGACGCCGACATCGAACTGCGTGACACGGCGGGAAACAGCGACGACGTTCTCCTCGCCGCCGCGGCGGCTGCCTGCCGGGAAAGCGTCGCCCGCAGTGTCGAGCTGCTGGACGGAACCAGTCTCAGCGGGACCGAACCGGACCCGAACATCGTCCTCAACCGGGAGCTGCTGCGCAGCCCGGCCCTGCCGGTCGACGCGAAACTGAACCCCGCCAGGCCGGTGACGATCACCGACATCGAGTCAGCGGTGGCGACGTCGTGGGCGGCCGCGTTCGACGCCCGGCTTGCCATCGAGGACTACGGCGCGGCGCGGATCATCATCGACGCGGTCGCAGACGCAGACCCACTGCGGGTCGAGGAGATGGTGGACCGCCTCGAGGGCAGCATCGCCCGGTCGCAGAACGAGGTGCGGGCGTTGCGGGCGGATGTCGCCACGCAGGTGGAGAAAGCCGCCCGGCTGGGACAGCTCAGCCACGCTGACAACTCCCGGGTCATCGCCGAGCTGGAGGCAGCCAACCCCAAGCGCACCGACCTGGGAGCGGTCCGACGCCAGCTCGAAGACATCGCAGGCCGTCTGCCCGAGTACGCCAGCAAGGCTCAGGAGGCGATGCGAAGCCGTGTCACGATCGAGCTCAATGAGGCCGCCAGCCGGGCGGCCAACAACACCGGTCCGAAGGTCTCCGACAACGCCGCGGAGCTCATCAACGCCCGCATCGACACCGGAGACCTCGCCACCGCCGAGGAGTACCTGCTCAACATCCTCGCTGGAGAGGAGCCACCCAGCACCATCCGCTCGACCGACCTGGAGAAGTTCCTCGCTGTCCTCGGCGCCGCCACCGACGGTGTCACCCCGGCGCTGATCCGGGCTGCCCGGGACGGGGACACCCACAACGGCCTCGACTTCAGCCGGCTCAACGATTTTGAACGGACCAACGCCGTCGAGGGCCTCGAGCAGTGGCACCGGATGACCACGGAACGGCAGTCGTTGCGCCACCAGCGGACGAAGTCGGTGCTCGGGTATGCGCTGCGGCTGGCCGGTGTCGAGTTCACCGGCGAAAGGACCCCGTACAAGCTCGGTAACGCCCCGACCCGGAAATGGGTCGAGCTCACCGGCGTCAAGCTGACCGGTGGGGCACGGGTTCCGGCGTTCGGGTCTCGCGCCGGTGACCTGCTGAAGGTGATGCTGTGCTGGGGCGTGCAGGACGCCGCCACGCTGCTGACCTGGGTGGAGCAGGACCAGAGCATCGACCCGATCCTCGTCTTGCTGTTCGGCAGCATGTCCGCCGACCACCGCAAGGTCCTGGCCAAGGAGTGCGCGGCCCGCGCCGACCGGCCGGTCATGGTCGTCGACGACGCCGCGATCGCGTTCCTCGCCGCCCGCGGAGGCGGGCTGTTCGCCACGACCGAACGGATCCTGCTGCCGTACGCGGCGACCAACCCGTACCACCCGAGCGGCCACGACGCGCTGCCCAGGGAGATGTTCTTCGGCCGCGTCGACGAACGCAAGAGCATTCTCGACCCGTACGGCGCGAACCTGCTCTACGGCGGCCGGCAGCTGGGCAAGTCGGCGCTGCTGCAGGCCGCGGCCCGCCAGTTCGAGCTCTACCAGGACCGGGTCGCGGTGTATCTGCCGCTGTCAGGCGGGTTCGGCGCCACGGTCAAGATCGACGACCTGTGGAACATGATCGCCGAACGGCTCGCCCAGCGGGGTATCACCTCGCCGCGCAAACGGGCCCGCGACGCCGCCCAGTACGTCGAGACGACGATCACCACGTGGCTTGGCAGCAACAACCAGCGCAGGCTGCTGCTGCTTCTCGACGAATGCGACGGGTTCTTCGACGCGGACGCCCGGACAGGGTTCGAGCACACCACCCGCCTGCGTAACCTGATGATGACCACGAACCGCAACTTCAAGCCAGTGTTCGCCGGCCTGCACCAGGTCCAGCGGTTCGCGCACCTACCCAACCAGCCGCTCGCCAGCGCGCACTTCGGCGACCCGATCGCCATCGGCCCGCTGACACCGGCCGCGGCGCACGATCTGATGTTCACCCCGATGGACACCCTCGGGACCTCCTTCGACTCCGACGAGCTCATCCACCGGGTCCTCGCCTACTGCAACTACCAGCCGAAGCTGCTGCAGATGGTCGGCGAGGAGCTCGTGCGGGAAGCGTTGAGCCGACGGGGCCTGGAAGGGCCGCGGTACCGCATCCGCGACGAGGACCTGGAACGCGTGATCGGCTCCAACGCCGTCCGGCAGAAGATCCGTGAGACGGTGCACCTAACCCTCAACCTCGACTCGCGGTACAAGCTGATCGCGCTCGTCGTCGCCCTCTCCGCGCTGGAGAAAGGCGCCGACCACGCCATCCCCACGAACATGCTGCGGGACGAGTGCCTGGCGTGGTGGCCGGAAGGGTTCGCCGACCAGGGAGCCGACGAGTTCCGGTCGCTGCTGTCGGAGATGAGCGGCCTCGGGGTCCTGTCGGAAACCGGCGGCCGGTGGCGGCTGCGGTCCAGCAACGTGCTGCGTCTTCTCGGCACCGCGGAGACCATCGAGGAAGAGCTGTGCGCGCTGGAATGGCGTAACGTTGTCACCACCCTGTCGGCCGAGCAGGCCCGCCGAACGCTGACCGACGGCCGCATCTCGCCGGTGACCGAGAAGCAGCTGGCCACCTTGACCGAACGGGGCAACCACCTGTGGGTGGTCGTCGGCACCCAGGCGACCGGGATCGACCGGGTCGCGGCACGGCTGACCGAGGAAGCGGACATGATCGGGGCGCGATTCACCCTGCATGTGACCAGGGGACCAGCGGGCTACCGGCGGGAACTGCGCGGCGGGGCGCCCGGTGACCGGCACCGAGTCGTGCTCAGCGACCTGTCGACAACCAGGCTCGACAACGCGCTCAACGAACTGCTCCAGGTCGACACCCTGCTGCCGGCAGCCGGGGTGACCCGCTCCCTGGTCGCGGTCGTCGACGCCAGCGTCAGCGAACTGTTCACCAAGGACGACGCTCCGCCGCTGGGGGAGGTCACCGACCGGGTGATCGTGCTGCGCCGGCTGTCGCCGGGCGGGCTGCGGTCGTGGGTCGTCGACAACGAGATCTCGTGTTTCGGTGACGCGGCCAGCCAGAAGATGCTGCTGGAGGCTACCGGCGGATGGACGGTGCTACTCGACGACGCCGCACGGCTCGCGGCCACCGAACGCACCGCCCGACGCGTGTGCGATGCGATCACCGCAGCAAGGCTCAACAGCGCCGAAGTCGCCAGTGTGTTCGTCGACCAGGTCGGACTGGCGAACAACCCGACGCTGGCGGCCGCTTTCGACTCGCTGCTCGACTACAACGCTCCGATGAGCAGCGAAGACCTGGCCACCTGGCTCGAGGTAACCGAATGTGGCGGCGCCCGGTCGGTGGAGGCGTTGCGGTACTTCGACGTGCTCGTCGAGCGACCCGACGACGGGCTGTGGGAACCGGAGCCGGTGTTCGCGGCGGCGTGGAGGAAAGCGCGACAGCAGTGACAGGCTGGTCCGGCGGCGGGTTCGTGACTGCCGCCGGAACAGCTTGGTGAACCATTGGCCCGAAGCATTGGGTTTCGTCGTGGGGCGGCGGTTATCGCCGGTCGGCGTAGCGCCGGGCGACGTACATCCGGGTGCTCGGCGGGTGCTCGGTCGCCGTGGACAGGGTCGGCGTCGTATGGACTTGTGGTACGTGCGTCCGGGTGGGATCAGCCGAGACCTGCCGAAGCGTGGACTGGTGGGAAGCGTGGGCACGCGGGGTATCGATCGACGCTGACTCTTAATCCGCGGGTTCGGGGTTCGAGTCCCTGGCGGCGCACGACAAGCGAAACTCAAGCCCGGTGCGATGCACCGGGCCTGAGTTTTTTCGCGTACCACCGGCTTGTTCACGCTGGTTCAGCGGAGCTGCGCGGCCGGCGGGTGGAGCGGCCGGCGCCCCTGGGCGAAAGGGTGGCCGCCCCCGGAAGGGGCCGATCGGCGGCGTGTTACCGTTCCTGCCGTTGCCGGCGAGCGCCGCTAGCTCAACTGGCAGAGCAGCGGACTCTTAATCCGCGGGTTCGGGGTTCGAGTCCCTGGCGGCGCACGGTTCGGTCAGGCCCGGTCCTCTCGGACCGGGCCTGACGCGTACCGGGCCCATCCGCCCCCGCCGCACCGCTGGCTCATCCGAGATCGGGACGCTGCCGAAGCCGTCTCCCGGTCGGCTTGGGGTGAATGTCCGACTCCGCCCCTCACCTCAAATCGTTGAGTGGAACGTCATGTTTGCCTCCGGGGCTCGGATCCACCCATGCCGTTCCGCCGACCGGGGTGTGTGAGGCCGGATGTCCGTTTCGGGGGTGGTCGGTGGCACTCTGGCGGCGGAATGGCCGGCGGGTGGGCGTCGTTGTATCCCCGTGAACGACCGAGGAGGATGGCCCGCCGACGCGGGTGTCCCGGGCCCGGAATGATGGTGGGCCGCCGGTCGTTGTACCTGGTCCCGGAGCGACGAAGAGGCCCCGCCCCGCACGCCGGATGATCCCCCAAGACTTTCTTTGAGCGCCTGACGGTGCTCGCGCACACCCGACCCCCATCGGCGTGGTGCGCCAACCCCCAAGGAGCTTTGTCATGAACACGATGCTGCGGAAGAGCGTTCTCGGTATTGCTGGTCTGGCCTTCACCGGTGGTGTCTTCGCCGGTCCGATCGCCGCTCACGCCGACGCCGCCCCCGTGCACAGCACGAAGCCGGTCGCGGTGAGTGTGCAGGGCGCGCAGTCGAAGATCGACCTGAACGACGAGCAGACCGCCAACGCCAAGGCGATCATCGCCGCCACGAAGAAGGCCGGCCTGCCGGAGCGGGCGGCGGTCATCTCGATCGCCACCAGCCTGCAGGAGTCGAAGCTGGAGAACCTGGGCCACCTCGGCGACCGCAACGACCACGACTCGCTGGGCCTGTTCCAGCAGCGCCCGTCCAGTGGTTGGGGCACGCCGGAGCAGATCACCAACCCCGAGTACTCGACGCTCGCGTTCCTCAAGGGTCTGAAGCAGGTCGACGGTTGGCAGGACATGCCGCTGACCGAGGCCGCCCAGACCGTGCAGGTCTCGGCCTACCCGGATGCGTACGCGCAGTGGGAGCAGCAGGCCGCCGACATCGTCGCCCACAACTGGAACAGCTGAGCCGACACGCTGGCCGGCACCCCGACGGGGTGCCGGCCAGCGGCGTTGTACAGGCCGCTTCGTCGCCTGACCGCACGCCGCACAGCGCCCCGGCGCGCATCCCGCGGGCCGGGGCGCTCTGTCATCGAGATCGTCAACCGACGGTTGACGCCTCGACTCCGTCAACCTATGGTTGACGCATGGAGGAGACAGAGTCGCTGAAGATGAACCACCCGGTACGCCTCGACGACCTGATCGAGGGCATCAAGAAGGCGCACACGGACGCGCTGGACCAGCTCGCCGGCGCCGTCCTGGTCGCCGACCACCTGGGCGACGTCGCCGACCACCTGATCGGGCACTTCGTCGACCAGGCCCGCCGGTCGGGGGCCTCCTGGACGGAGATCGGCCGCAGCATGGGGGTGAGCAAGCAGGCCGCGCAGAAGCGGTCCGCCGCGAAGGCCGAGACGGCCGCCGCGCTCGACCCGAACGCCGGCTTCGGCCGGTTCACCCCGCGGGCCCGCAACGTGGTGCTGTCCTCGCAGGAGGAGGCGCGCGCCGCCGGGAACGCCGAGATCACGCCGGGGCACGTCGCCCTCGGCCTGCTCGCCGAGCCGGAGGGCCTGGCCGCCGCGCTGATCGTGGCTCGGGGCGTACCCCTGGAGCGGCTGCGGGAGGTCGTCACCGCGACCCTGCCGGCGAAGGCCGACCAGGTCCCGGACCTCATCCCCTACGACGCGCGGGCCAAGAAGGTCCTGGAGCTGACGTTCCGGGAGGCGCTGCGGCTGGGCCACAACTACGTGGGCACCGAGCACATCCTGCTGGCCCTGCTCGAGGAGGAGGGCGGCGACGGTGTGCTCACCGGGCTCGGGCTGGAGAAGGCGGCCCTGGAGTCCGCGGTCGAGGGCGCCCTGGCCGAGATCGCCCGCAAGCGGGCCTGAGCCGCACGGGCAGCGCCGCGCCGGGCGCGCGCCACAGCCGCGCCGGGAAACGCACCACAGCCCGCGCCGGGCACGCGTCACGGGGGCGCGTGCCCGGCGCGGACTCGTCAGGCGGTGGGGAAGCCGTAGCGGGCGGCGTGCTCCGGGTCGGCCGGGTCGACCTGGCGGATCCCCGCGTCGGCGAGGCGCTTGTTCACCTCGTCGAGCCGGTCGCGGACCAGCCGGGCCTCCTCCTCGGTGACCCGGCCGCGGTGCGGCTTGCCGGCGTGCTCGATGGTGCCGTAGTCGATCTTCTCGGCGCCCCGCCGGGCCTTGGGCGGCTTGACCCGCTCGGCGGTACGCAGCAGCTGCGCCATGGGCACGTCGGTGGCCATCGCGTCGAACTCGCTGGCGGTCAGCACCACCCGCCGCGGCTCGCCCCCGCCGTGCTTGTCGTGGATCTCCACCACGGCCACGTCCAGCGCGGCGTCGTCGATGCTCTCCACCTCGACCGGGGTGGCGTCGAGTTGCACGGGCCCGGCGACCAGGTCCGGGTGCTCCAGTACGACGACCTTGACCACCTCGTCGTCGGGGCCCAGCACCTGGCCGGTGAAGTCGGAGACGTGGATCGTCTTCTTGCCCATGCGCGGAGCTTCTCCTGTGGTAGGCCGGATTCGGACCACAAGACGCTACAGGACACCTGTGCGAAAGCTCGGTGCGGAGCGGCCCGGGCGTGTCAGCGGGCGGTGAGGCCGCGCCGGGTGGAGACGCCGGCCGGCAGCGCGTTCAACGCCGCCCAGGAGAGCGACCCGCGCCGGGCCCCCCGGTAGTCGGCCTGCGCCGGGAACCGCCCGGCGGCCTCGACGGCCTGCCAGCGCTGCTCGGCGTCCTGCTGGTACCGGTCATTCGGCTGATTCGGCATGACCATTACCGTCCCAGAGAAACTTGTACATGTATGGAAATGAATATGACGCGGGATCGATGCGTCAGGTTCCCGTGGCCGGCAACCGGACCACGAATCGGCAGCCGTCGGTGATGTTCTGGACATCTACCCGCCCGCCGTGCGCCTCAATCAGCCCGCGCACGATGGCCAGCCCCAGCCCGCCCGAACCGCCGTCGTCGGCGGCGCGTGGGGTCCGCGCCGGCTCGCCCCGGAACGCCACGTCGAAGACCCGGGGCAGGTCGCGCTCCGGGATCCCGCCGCAGGTGTCCGCGACGGCCAGCCAGGCGGTGTCGGCGTCCCGGCCGGCGTCCACGCGGACGGTGCCGTCCTCCGGCGTGTAGCGGATCGCGTTGAGCAGCAGGTTCCCGACCACCCGGGCCAGCTCCGGCTCGCTGGCGGTCACCGTCGGCCAGCCCGACTCCGGGGCGAGCAGCCGGATGCGGCGCGCCGCGGCGAGCGGCGCGGTGCCGGCCAGGGCGTCGGAGACCACGTCGCCGAGCGGCACCGCGGACAGCGACAGCCGCAGCGCGCCGGCGTTGATCCGGGACAGCTCGAACAGGTCGTCGACCAGCCGGGTCATCCGGTCGGTCTCCACCCGGATCCGGCGGTGGTACTCGGCCACCGTCGCCGGGTCGTCCACCACCCCGTCCTCCAGCGCCTCGGCCATCGCCCGCAGCCCGGCGAGCGGGGTGCGCAGGTCGTGCGAGACCCAGGCGACCAGGTCGCGGCGTCCCTTCTCGATCCGGCGCTCCCGCTCCCGCGCCTGGTCGGCCCAGACGGCCGCGGCGGCCAGCCGGCGACCGAACAGCCAGCCGACGGCGAGGCTCACCACCGCGGCGGCGGACACCGTGGTCAGCACCACTTCGAGGTCGTGCGGGGAGAGGAACATCGCCTCGGCGACCACCGCCACCCCGGCGGCCACAGCGCCGACCGTCATGGCGAGCAGCACGGAGATGTGCACGGTGATCGACCGGCCCCGCAGCGCCCGCAGCGCCACGGCGCCGGCCAGCCCGACGGCGAGCGCCGCGACCAGGGCCGCCCCGAAGATCAGCGCGAGGTCACGCATCGGCCGGCTCGTACCGGTAGCCGACGCCCCAGACGGTGACGATCCGGCGGGGCGTGGCCGGATCGGCCTCGATCTTCTCCCGGAGCCGTCGCACGTGCACGGTCACCGTCGACTGGTCGCCGAAGCGCCACCCCCAGACCCGCTCCAGCAGCTCGGCCCGCCGGAACGCCCGCGCCGGGTGCCGCATCAGGTGCGCCAGCAGGTCGAACTCGCGCAGGGTCAGGGTCAGCTCCCGGCCGTGCAACCGGGCCACCCGGGGGCCGGTCGCCACCTCCAGGCCGCCGTCGACGAGCAGTTCGGGGGGTACGCCGGCCGGGTCGCCGCCGGCCCGGCGCAGCACCGAGCGGACCCGCAGCACCAGCTCGCGGGGGGAGAAGGGCTTGCTCAGGTAGTCGTCCGCGCCCAGTTGCAGGCCGAGGATCCGGTCGGCCTCGTCGCCGCGGGCGGTGAGCATGACGATGGGTACGCCGTCCGGCCGCTCCCGCAGCCGCCGGCAGACCTCCAGCCCGTCCAGCACCGGCAGCATGAGGTCGAGCACCACGAGTTGGGGCTGCTGACGGGCCACGGCGGCCAGCGCGGCGGCCCCGTCCCCGACGTGGCCGACCTCGTAGCCGGCGTGCTCCAGGTAGCGGCAGACCACGTCGGCGACCGTCCGGTCGTCGTCGACCACCAGCACCCGTTGCGCCACGGCGCACCTCCCCGTACCCGGAGGTCAGCGTAGCCACGGGCGGGTAGTCGATCTATTGCCGAGTTCTTACGGCGCCGGGCGGGCGCATCCGGCGCGCCGGACCGGCGCGGCGGGCGTACCGTGATCACGTGCTCGACCGGCGATTGTTCCTGCACCTGGCGACCTGGTTGGGGCAGTGGCCGGCCGGTCCCGGGCTGCACGTGGTCCGGTCGCACCGGCGGGCCCGGCCGGCCTGGGACGGCCGGCTGCGCCCGGCCGTCGCGGTCGCCTCACCGGAGTGCGCGCTCCTGTCGGTGCCGCCGGACCGGGCCGCCGCGATCCGGGACCTGGTGCGGGAGCGGCCCGGCGGAAGCCTGCTGCCCGCTCTCCCGGCGGCGGTCGGCACGCCGCAGTTCACCACCCACGCCGGGCTGTTCCGGTGGAGCACCGCCCCGGCGCCGCTGCCGGACGTCGGCGAGTGGGTCGCGCCGACCGCGCCCGGGCTGCCGCCGTGGCTGCGGCTGTTCGACCGGGAGGTGCTGGTGGTCCGGGACGCCGACGGGGCGTACCAGGCGGGTGCGGGGATCAAGCGGCACGACGCGTACGGGCACGAACTGGCGGTGGGCACGGCGCCGGCGGCGCGCGGGCGCGGGCTGGCGCGGCGGCTGGTCGCCCAGGCGGCCCGGCGGGTGCTGGACGAGGGCGCGGTCCCCACGTACCTGCACGAGCACGGCAACCAGGCCTCGGCGCGGGTGGCCGAGGCGGCCGGCTTTCCGGACCGGGGTTGGACCTCGTACGGGGTCTTCCCGCGCTGAGGCGGGCGCGGACCGTGGATCCCGGGCCGGATCCACGGTCCGCGGCCTCTCCTCCCAGGTCCCGACCCTGGTAACGCTATGTGTCCATCGCGTGTCGAGCAAGGGGTGAAGGGCTGGTGACCCCTGTCCGGTTACGGACTTGACCTGCGATTCAGTCTGCCGGGGTGGCCGGGGCGGTCAGTGACGCAATGTGTGGATCAAGGCGACGACCTGGCGGGTCACGGGGCGCAGCACCCGGAGCCGGGACAGCCCCACCAGCCGGTCGACCAGCGGGACCGCGCCGTCGATGAGCTGGCGGGTCTTGGCCTGGCCGGGGGAGCGGTCGTGCACCCAGTAGAGGACCACGCCCATGTAGCCGAGCCAGAGCAGCTCCGGCAGGGGTTCGCGCAGCTCTGCGTCCACCTTGGTGGCCGAGCCCTCCAGCACCTCGCGGAAGAGCGCGACCGACGCCTCCCGCGCGCCGGACGACTCGGCCGAGAACGGGCTGAGCGGCGAGGTGGGCTCGGCCGCCGTCTTGAAGAAGCTGGCGGCGAACGAGTGGTACGGCGTCAGCACGTCCACCCCGGCGTGCAGCACGGCGGCCAGCCGGGCGGCGAAGTCCCGCTCCCGGGCCAGCGCCGGCGCGGCCACCACCTGGTGTTCGCGCTGGGTGTCCGCGTAGAACTCCTGGATCAGGTGTTCCTTGGAGCCGAAGTAGTAGTAGGCGTTGCCCACCGCCACGCCGGCCTCCTGGGCGATGGCGCGCATGGTGGTGCGCGCGTATCCCCGCTCGCGGAACAGCCGCATGGCGGTGTCCAGGATCAGCTGGCGGGTCTGCTCACCCCGGGCCGTCGCCCCGGTGCTCGGGCCGTCCGCAGCGGTCGTCGGCGCACTCTGCTCGGTCATCGTCGTCACCGTATCCCGGGTCCGGCCGGGGTTCCCGGACCAGCTCACGTACCGCGGAGGCGGTCGTCACCATCCGCCGGGCCAGCGGCAGCAGGTGCGGGCGGGCCAGCCGCTCGGCCGTCCCGCGGTGGTCGGCCAGGGCCCAGAGGCAGGCGAACCAGGCGCCGTCGCCCGCGTAGACCGCGCCGGTGTCGGCCACCACGGTCAGGTCCCGCAGCGTGGCGTCGTGGTCGAGCCCGGGGAAGCGCCGCCGGGCCTCCGCCGACCCGGCCGGCACGAACTCCAGGGGTACGAGCTGGGCGCGGGACGCGAGCCACTGCCGGGCGGCCCGGCAGAGCGGGCAGTGCGCGTCGTAGAGAACGGTGAACCCGCGGATCCCACCGGCCCCGTGCCCGGTGGGATCCGTCGGGCGCCCGCCCGGGGCGAGCGTCATCGTGGCGGGACGGGCGGCGTCTGTCCCGGCGTGGGTCCGGCCGGCGCCGGTCCGGCCGGGTTGGCCGGTCGGGAGCCGCCCTGCGGCAGGAGGTAGCCGACCGGGGCGAGCGGCGGGTGCGCGGCCGCCTGCTGACGCAGCCGCCCGCGCCGGTAGCGGCCGAGCGCGAAGACGTTGAAGAAGTGCAGCGCGCCGAGGACCAGCAGCACGAGGCCCACCTTCATGGAGAGCTGTTCCAGCGCCTGGCTGGTGTCGCCCACCGGGTCGGCCTCCTTCATGGCGACCGTGACGTAGCCGAGGTTGAGCAGGTAGAAGCCGACCACCAGCAGGCTGTTGACCGCGTCGGCCAGCCGCTTGTCGGCGAAGACGTCCTCCAGGAACACCAGCCCGTTGCGGGACAGCGCCCGGGCCACCCAGACGGTCAGCCCGATGCTGACCGTGAGGTAGGCCAGGTACATCCAGACCTTCGCATCCATCGCCGTCGCCTCTCTTGAACGCGTTCAAATCGAAGTCCGGCTCAGCGTACGACAGGATTTGAACGTGTTCAAGAGAGGCGTCCGTCGCGCCGATCCCGGCCGGCCGGTAGGGTCGCCACGGCGTCGACGGAGCGGACGGGTGGGTCATGGAGATCGGTACGCGGGACGCGGGGGCGGGCCGGCTGGTCCTCAGCCCGGTCGGCGACCTCGACATGGCCGGGGTGCCGGCGTTCGACCGGGCGCTCGACGGCGTGCTGGACCGGCCGGGCCTGCTGGAGGTCGTGGTCGATCTCGGTGGTGTCGCCTTCCTCGACTCGACCGGGGTGGCCGCCCTGCTGCGCGGCGCCGCGGAGGCGGTCGGCCGCGGCGCGACGCTCCGGGTGGCCGACCCTCAGCCTCTGGTGGCCCGGGTGCTGCGGATCACCGCGGTCGACGTCCTGCTCGGCTGGCCGGGCGGACGGGACGACGACGGCACCACCGTGGAACCCGGCTGGCGCCGCCTCCGCTGACCGGCCTCAGGGCTCCATCCGGGCCGCCGCCGCGCCGGACCACTCCACCAGCACCATGCTGGCGTCGTCGCGGGACGCGGTGCCGCGGTGCGCGGTCACGGCGCGGCTCAGCCGGCGCAGCGTCTCCGCCGCGGGCAGCTCCGAGCCGATGTGCCGCTCGGCCAGATCGGCCAGCCGGGACAGTCCGAACATCTCCCCGGCCGCGTCGCGGGCCTCGGTCACGCCGTCGGTGTAGAGCAGCAGCCGGTCCTCCGGCTCCAGTCGGGCCTCGCCCGGCTCGCCACCGGGCACGTTCAGTCCGAGCGGCGGGCGCCGGCCACCGGTCAGGGCCCGCACGGCTCGTCCCCGGCGTAGCAGCACCGGGGCGGGATGGCCGGCGTTGACGTACCGGACCAGGCCGGTGTCGACCTCGACCTCGGCCAGGACGGCGGTCACGAACCGTCCGTCCCGCCACTGGCTGAGCAGGGCCGCGTCGACCGCGGCGACCTGCTCGGCGAGCCCGCCGCCGGTGCGCCGGGCGGCCCGCAGGGCGGCGAGCGCCACCGAGGTGGTCAACGTCGCGGGCAGCCCGTGCCCGACCCCGTCCAGCACCGCCAGCGCGAGCCGGCCGCCGTCCAGCGCGTAGTCGAACGCGTCCCCGCCCACCTCGTAGCAGGGCTCCAGGATCGCGCTGACGACGACCGTGTCGATGGCGAAGGTGAGCGGGGGGAGCTGTTGCCAGAGCAGCTCGGCGGAGACCGCCATGGGCTGGCTGCGCCGGACGCGCTGGAGGCCGTCGCCGTACGGGGACTTGCTGGTCACCAGGTGCCCGACGAGGCCGGCGATCGTCCGGCAGCCGTCCCGGAGGGCGGGATCGTCCGGGTCCGCCCCGGCCGGCAACCGGACCTCCAGCAGGCCCAGCCGCTCGGTCCCGTTGACCACCGGCACCCAGAGCCGGCCGTCCTGCCCGGTGCGCACCCGCACCTCGCTGTAGGCGCGGCCCGGCAGGCTGGCGTCGATCGGCAGCGGATCCGGCAGCGGCCGACCCGGCTCGGGCAGCGGGCGCAGCAGCTCCTGCTCGACGTCCACCACGTACGTGGTCACGGTCACGCCGAGGTCGCGCACCGCCGCGGTCACGGCCGCGGGCACCGCGTCCGGGGGCACCCGGTGGGACCGCGAGGCAAGGTCGGCCACTGCCCGGTGCCAGGAGTCGGTTGGGCTCATCCGACACGTGTACCCCGGAACGCGACCCGGCAGACCTCAGCCGGACAGACCGAGCACCTGTGCCGCCGCCCGCCCGTTGGCGTGGCTGGCGCCGTACGTGGTGACGAAGGCCCGCGCCCCGGTCGGCCGCCAGCCGCCCGGCCAGCCCATCTCCACCACCGTCACCGGGTGCGTGGCGGCCAGCGCGTCGACCAGATCCCGCGCCCCGGGCAGCCGGTGCAGGTGCCGGCCGACCAGCACGATGGGCCGCTTCCCGGCGAGCCGGCGCAGCTCGTCCGGGTCGGTCTCGCCGGCGACCGCGCGGACCTCCTCGGCCCCGGCCAGGTGCGGACCCAGCCCCCACGGCACCCGCCCCTCGGCGATGGTGGAGGTGGCGTGCACCTGCACCACCAGCGGAGCGGTGAGGCCGGCGACGTCGCCCTCGACGCGTACGGCGCGCAGGGCGGCCGCGTAGCCGAGGCCGTCCGGGGTGCTGGCCGCGGTGCCGCCCGCGGCCGTCCAGGCGGTCAGCTCGGCGGCCCGGCCGGCGGCCTCCTCGACCCGGGCCCGGTCCAGCCGGCCGTCGGCGAGGGCGGCCACGATCTCCTCGACGACGTGCGCCACCAGGTCGGCGTCGACCCTGGCGCCGATGCAGAGCAGGTCCGCCCCGGCGGCCAGGGCGCGGACCGCGGCGGGTCCCACCCCGCCGGCGGCCAGCGCGGCGCCCTTCATCTCCAGCGCGTCGGTGATCACGGCGCCGGTGAAGCCGTACTCGTGGCGCAGCAGGTCGACCAGGACCGCCCGGCTGAACGTGGCGGGACCGTCGCCGGTCAGGGCGGGCACCCGGATGTGCGCGGTCATGACGGCGCGTACGCCGGCGTCGACCACCGCGGCGAACGGCGGCAGGTCGCGCTCGCGCAGCACGGCCGGAGGCACGTCGACGGTGGGCAGCTCGTAGTGGGAGTCGGCGACCGTCGCGCCGTGCCCGGGGAAGTGCTTGGCGCAGGCGGCCACCCCGGCGGACTGGAGGCCGGCGACCGCGGCGGCCGAGTGGGCGGCCACCCGGGCCGGGTCGGCGCCGAACGAGCGGGTGCCGATCACCGGGTTCTCGTCGGCGGTGTTCACGTCGACGGTCGGCGCGAGGTCCAGGTTGAGGCCGAGGGCGGCCAGCTCGGCGCCGATCGCGGCGTAGACCTGGCGGGTCAGGGTCACGTCGTCGACCGCGCCGAGGGCGGCGTTGCCCGGGTACGGGCTGCCGGTGGCGTGCGCCAGCCGGGTGACGTCCCCGCCCTCCTCGTCGATCGCGATGAGCACGTCCGGGCGGCCGGCGCGCAGCGCCTCGGTGGCCGCCGCCACCTGGGCCGGGTCGTGGATGTTGGTGCCGAACAGGGTGTGCCCGGCGAGCCCCTCGGCGAGCAGGTCGACCGCCCAGTTGGGCGGGACGGGGCCGGGGTACGCCGCCAGCAGCGTGCCCAGCGCGAGCCGACGGAGTCCTGGATCCAACCCCACGAGTAGCCCCTTTCCCTGCCGGGTCGTCCGACGACCCCGGATCGGGGTGGCCGATACGCTAACGGACACCCCTCGGCAGGCGTTTTGTGGTTAGCAAACTTTACTGAAAATAGAGGACGTGGCATGAGTGCGACCCGGCTGCCCGGCACCCCCCGACTGTTGCGGGCGCTCAACGACCGCGCGGCGCTGGAGCTGCTGCTCGAGCAGGGGCCGTTGACCCGGGCGCGGATCGGGGAGCTGACCGGGCTGTCCAAGGTCACCGCGTCGCAGCTGGTCGAACGGCTGGAGGAGCGCGGCCTGGTCACCCGGGTCGGCGAGCAGGCCGGCGGGCGGGGCCCGAACGCCCAGCTCTACGCGGTCCGCCCGGGCAGCGCGTACGTGGTCGGCGTGGACGTCGGCGCCGAGCGGGTGGTGGCCGCCTGCGCCGACATCACCGGGGTGGTGGCCGGCCGCGTCGAGCAGTCCACGAAGGACACCGACGACCCGGTCGGCGTGGTGCACAACGCGGTGGTCCAGGCCGCCAGCAGCGCCGGCGCGGAGCTGTCCAGCGTGCGTCGGATCGTGCTCGGCACCCCGGGTCTCGTCGACCCGCGCACCGGCGACATCACCTTCGCGTTCAACCTGCCGCGCTGGCACAGCGGCCTGCTCGCGGCGCTCCGGGAGGACCTGCACACCCCGGTGGTCTTCGAGAACGACGTGAACCTCGCCGCCGTGGCCGAGGCGCAGTCCGGCGCGGCGCAGGGCACGGCGGACTTCGTGCTCGTCTGGCTGGACGCCGGTGTGGGTCTGGCCATCATGCTGGGCGGGCGGCTGCACCACGGCAGCAGCGGGGCGGCCGGCGAGATCGGCTACCTGCCGGTGCCCGGCGTACCCATCCCGCGCGACGTGTCGAAGCGGGCCAAGCCGGCGTTCCAGCAGCTCGCCGGGGCCGACGCGGTCCGCGCGGTGGCCGCCGAGCACGGCTTCGCGGCGGACGGCGCGGCCGACGCGGTGCGCGCCGCCATCGCCGCCGGCACGGCGGGCAGCCCGGTGCTGGACGAGCTGGCCCGCCGGCTGGCGCTCGGCGTGGCGAGCACCTGCGTGGTGCTCGACCCGCCGCTGGTGGTGCTGGCCGGCGAGGTGGGGCAGGCCGGCGGGGCGGCGCTGGCCGAGCGGGTGCAGCACGAGGTCGCCGCGATCACCCTGGTCCGGCCGCGGGTGGTGAGCACCGGGCTGACCGAGGAGCCGATCCTGCGCGGCGCACTGCGCACGGCCCTGGACGCGGTGCGCGACGAGGTGTTCGGCTCGACGGTCGGCTGACCGCCGGCCCGTCGTCGCCCCGGCCGCCATGTGAAGGAATTCTTCACGAGGTGATGGGACTCTGCAAGGAGTTGCCGGTGCGGCCCGCGATCCGGGGCCGCACCGGCGCCCCTCAGATCAGGTCGCGACGGCGGAACGCCGTGAAGGCCCCTACCGTCAGCGCGGCGGTCAGGGCGAGCAGGACCACCAGCCCCGGCGCCCAGCCCAGCGAGTAGTAACCGTCGCAGAAGCCCGCGATGTCGCCGGAGCAGGCGTCGTTGTCCCAGAACCGTGCCTCGCCGCTGAGCCAGGCGGCCAGGTAGCTGGAGAGCATGAACCGGTCCGGGCGGGTCACCGAGAGGATCTGGAACACCAGCCGCGCGCCCAGCTCCCACACCACCAGGTAGGCGGCCACCGTGCCGAGCGCCGCCGAGGTGTGCCGGCCGAGCGTGGCCAGGGCGAAGCCGAGCGCCGCGGCGAGCAGCACCAGCACCAGCCCGCGCACCCAGACGGCCGCGAGCGACGACCAGAACGCGCCGCCCGTCCGGCCGGTCAGCCCGGACGCCTCGCCGATCAGCCAGAACACCCCCAGGTACGCCACCGACGCCAGCGCGGAGAGCCCGAGCAGCCCGCCGAGCAGCGTGCCCAGCTTGGCGCCGAGCACGGCGAGCCGGCGCGGCCGCCAGAGCAGCAGGTTGACCACGCCGCCCGAGTTCAGGTCGGCGCCGATGTAGGAGGCGCCGACCAGGAAACCGAACATGGCCAGGAACGCGATCAGGAAGTAGAGCAGCGGCTCGGCCTCGTTGGCGAAGACGAACACCCCGCTGAGGTAGTCGGAGGGGGCCGGCAGCTTCTCCATCCGCGCCGGGTCGATCTGCGCGCAGTCCCGGGGCAGGTAGTCGTTCTCGTCGGGGGTCACCGTGCCCGCCTTGATCCGCAGGCAGCGGTCGTGCGCCAGTTCCAGGTTGCGCACCTCGTCGGCGGCCTGCGCCTGGGCCCGGATCCGCTCCCCCTCGGTGGGGCGGTGCGAACCGGCCAGCGTGGTCGCCACGGTCACCGCGAAGGCGACCACCAGCAGCAGCAGCATGAGCTGCACGAAACGGCGGGCGGCCAGCCGCTCCAGCTCGGCACGGACCAGGTTCACGCGTCCACCTCCCGGCTCTCCCGGACGTCCAGGTCGATCACTCCGTCGCGCGGCGGGGCCCCGTCCACCTGGCGGGGCAGCGCCGGGTGCGGGTGGTCGCCGGTCAGCTCCAGGAAGACGCTCTCCAGGTCCGGCCGGAGCGGGACCAGCTCGCGCACCCAGAGGCCCTGCTCGCCCAGCGTGCGGCTGATCAGTTCGGGGTCGACGACCCCGGTCACCACCAGGTGCTCCGGGTACGCGGTCACCGACAGGCCGGCGCGGCCGAGCAGCTCCACGGCCCGCTCGGGCTCGGCCACCCGGACCTGCCACTGGTGCTGGTCGAAGCCGGCCAGCACCTGCTCCACCGGCCCGTACGCGACCCGCCGACCCCGGCTGATGATCGTCACGTGGTCGCAGATGAGCTGGATCTCGGCCAGGATGTGGCTGGAGAGCAGCACGGTCACCCCGGCCGCGGCGAGCGACCGCATGAGATCGCGCATCTCCCGGATGCCCGCCGGGTCCAGGCCGTTCGCCGGCTCGTCCAGGATCAGCAGCTCCGGGTCCTTGAGCAGCGCCGAGGCGACCGCCAGCCGCTGCTTCATGCCCAGCGAGTAGCCCTTCACCCGCTCGTCGCCCCGGTCCCGCAGGCCGACCTGCTCCAGCACCTCGTCGACCCGGGTGGTGGGCACGCCGCCGGCCAGCGCCAGCAGCCGCAGCGTCTTGTTGGCGGTGAAGTTGCCGAAGAACTGGGGGCTCTCCACGATCGCGCCGACCCGCCCGGCCACCTCGGCCAGCCGCTCCGGGGAGTCGGCCCCGAGCACGCGCATCCGGCCCGCGTCGGCCCGGACCAGCCCGAGCAGGGCGCGCAGCGTGGTGGTCTTCCCGGAGCCGTTCGGCCCGAGGAAGCCGTGCACCTGCCCGCTCTCGACCAGCAGGTCGAAGCCGTCGACGGCGACCCGGCGCCCCTGACGCAGGGTGTGGAACGTCTTGCGGAGACCGGCGATCTCGATGACCGCGCTCATCCGCACGCCTTTCGGCAGCGGTCGCGCATGAGGCGTCCTCCCGGAGTGGTGGCCAACGACACGGCGCCCCACCCTATGGCCGCGACGACGCCCGTGGGGGGCACCGGGCCGGCTGCGTGGTTGGATGGGAACCGTGACTGGTGACCTGATCCCCGGCGCCGCCGGCGCCCCCGCCCCCGCACCCGTGGACGCGGATCTGGTGGTCAGCCTCGACGGCGTCGGCGTCAAGCGGTCCGGCAGCGCGCTGCTCCAGGACGTCGACTGGCGGGTCGAGCTGGACGAACGCTGGGTGGTGCTCGGCCCGAACGGCGCCGGCAAGACCACCCTGCTCAACCTGGCCGCCGGCCGGCTGCACCCGACCACCGGCGTGGCCCACGTGCTCGGCGAGCGGATCGGTCGCACCGACGTCAACGAGCTGCGCACCCGGATCGGCCTCTCCACCGCCACCCTCGCCGAGCGGATCCCCGCCGACGAGCGGGTCACCGACGTCGTGGTGACCGCCGCCTGGTCGGTGGTCGGTCGCTGGCGGGAGAGCTACGACCGCACCGACGAGTCCCGGGCCCGCGCGCTGCTCGGCCAGCTCGGCGTCGCCCACCTCGCCGAGCGCACGTACGGCACGCTCTCCGAGGGCGAGCGCAAGCGGGTGCAGATCGCCCGGGCCCTGATGACCGACCCGGAGCTGCTGCTGCTCGACGAGCCGGCCGCCGGGCTCGACCTGGGCGGCCGGGAGGACCTGGTCGCCCGGCTCGCCGAGCTGGCGTACGACCCGGACGCCCCGGCCATGGTGCTGGTCACCCACCACGTCGAGGAGATCCCGCCGGGCTTCACCCACGCGCTGCTGCTGCGCGAGGGCGGCGTCGTGGCGCAGGGCCTGCTCGCCGAGACCCTCACGGCCGACAACCTGTCGAAGACGTTCGGCCTGCCGCTGGTCGTGTCGCGGGCCGGCGAGCGCTGGACCGCGCGCGCCGCCTGAGCCCGACGGGAGACGGCGCCGTGCAGCAGACCCGGGTCGCCGTGGTGGGCAGCGCGAACATGGACCTGGTCGGCACCGCCCCCGCGCTGCCCCGGCCGGGGGAGACCGTGCTCGGCAGCGACTTCGTCATGCTGCCCGGCGGCAAGGGCGCCAACCAGGCCGTCGCCGCCGTGCGCGCCGGCGCGTCCTGCGTCTTCCTCGGCGCGATCGGCTCGGACGCCTTCGGGGTCACCCTCCGGGCCCGGATCACCGCGGCCGGCGTCGACACCGCCCACCTCCGGGTGGTGTACGGCTCCTCCGGCGTCGCCCTGGTCATGGTGGGCGGCGCGGGGGAGAACGCCATCCTCGTCACGCCCGGCGCCAACGAGGCGTTCACCGGCCTCACCGACGACGAGCTGGCCGCCGTGCGCGAGGCGGACGTGCTGGTCGCGCAGCTGGAGGTGCCGGTCGAGACGGTGACCGCGGCGGCGCTGGCGGCCCGGTCGGCCGACACCCGGGTGGTGCTCAACGCGGCGCCCGCCCGGCCGGTGCCGGCGGAACTGCTGGCCGCGGTCGACCTGCTGGTGGTCAACGAGACGGAGGCGCACGCGCTCACCGGCCGGGGCGCCGACGAGCCGACGGCGCTGCTGGAACTGGTGCCCCGCGCGGTGCTCACCCTCGGCGGCCAGGGCGCCTGGTACGTCGAACGCGACCGGCCGGCCGTGCACGTGCCGGCCGTGAAGGTCGACGTGGTCGACACCACGGCCGCCGGTGACGCCTTCACGGCCGCGCTGGCGGTGGCCTGGGGCGAGGGGCGCGAACTGGTCGAGGCCGTGCACTGGGCGGCGGCGGCCGGGGCGGCCTGCGTCCGCAAGCTGGGCGCCTCGGTGGCGCTGCCCCGCCGGGTGGAGATCGACGAGCTGTTCAGCCGGCCGGCCTGACCTCAGGCCGCGCCGGCCGGAACGCCCGCCGGTACGCCGACGGCGACGTCCGCATGGCGCGGCCGAAGTGGTGCCGGTAGGTGACCGGGCTGTCGAAGCCGACCGCCGCCGCGATCTCGGCCACCGGGGCGTCGGTCGTCTCCAGCAGCGCCAGGCTGGCCCGCACCCGCTGGTCGATGAGCCAGCGGATCGGGCTGGTGCCGGTGGCCCGGGCGAAGTGCCGCAGGTAGCTGCGGGTCGACAGGTGCGCCTGCCGGGCCAGCGCCGCCACGGTCAGCGGCTCGGCCAGGTGGCGGACCGCCCAGGCCAGGCTCGCGGCGATCGAGTGGTCGTCCGGGTCCACACTCACCGGCGCCTCGATGAACTGCGCCTGCCCGCCGTCGCGGTGCGGCGGGATCACCAGTCGGCGGGCCACCGCGTTCGCCACCGCCGCGCCGAGGTCGCGCCGGACCACGTGCACGCAGAGGTCCAGCCCGGCGGCGCTGCCCGCACTGGTGAGGATGTCGCCGTCGTCCAGGTAGAGCACGTCGGGGTCGACCGTGACCGCCGGGTGGCGGCGGGCCAGCACGTCGGCGTACCGCCAGTGGGTGGTGGCCCGCCGGCCGTCGAGGAGGCCGGCGCCGGCCAGGGCGAAGGCGCCGGAGCAGATCGACATGAGCCGGGCGCCCCGGCGGTGCGCCCGGCGCAGCGCGCCCACCAGCTCCGGCGAGGGGTCGACGGTCACGTCCGGCACCCCGGGCAGGATCACCGTGCCGGCCTCCGCGAGGGTCTCCAGGCCGTACGGGGTGTGCAGGGCGGCCCCGCCGACGACGGGCACCGCGCCGGGGCGCTCCGCGCAGACGGTGAGCCGGTACCAGTCCACCTCCAGCTCGGGCCGGGGCAGCCCGAACACCTCGGTCACGATGCCGGTCTCGAAGACCGACATCCCCGGGTACGCGAGCACCGCCACGGTCCGGTCGACGGAGGTCATGGCGGGATGTTAGCGAAGGACGGCGATCACGCCACTCCCGCCGGTGTCCCGGCGGGCCGCAGGATCGGCACATGACCTTCTCCGTGCCGCCGGCCGACCCGGCGACCGCCGCCGCCCACTTCCACGCCCGACTCAGCTTCGAGACCGACGTCAGCGATGTGCACGCCGCCCTGGAGGCGGGCACGCCCGGACTGGTGGTGGTCGACTCGCGGGGCGACGCCGCGTGGCGGCAGGGCCACCTGCCGGGCGCCCTGCACCTGCCCACCGCCGAGATCGCCGCCCGCGGCGCCGAGCTCGTGCCGGCCGGGTCGACGGTGGTGACGTACTGCTGGGGGCCGGGCTGCAACGGCGCCACCCGGGCGGCGCTGGAGTTCGCCCGGCTCGGCCGGCCCGTGAAGGAGATGATCGGCGGCTTCGAGTACTGGGCGCGGGAGGGGCTGCCGGTGGTCACCCCGACCGGCACGGTGCGCCGCCGGGTGGACGAGCTGACCGCGCCCCGGTCGGCGGTCGCCTGCGACTGCTGACCGTCAGTCGACGGGCTCGTCGGTCAGGCGTTCGCCCCGGCGACGCAGCATGCCCAGCCCGGGGATGCCGGCCACGGCCAGCTTGAGGTCCCGGGTGACGTCCAGCAGGTCGTGCAGGTCCGGGCCGACCCGGTCCAGCGTGGCCAGGATCGGCAGCACGTCCGAGGTGAGGTGCTCCTTCAGCTTCGGCAGCTCGTCGACCAGCCGGATCGCCGCGGTCACCTCCTCCGGGCTGAGCTGCTCGATGAACCGGGTCGCCATGGGCGCGGCCCGGCGCAGCGCCGGCTCGTACGCGCCCAGCAGCTCGGCGGCGGTGCCGGCCGCCTCCTCGGCGGCGACCACCGTGCCGGCGGCCCGGGCGGCCACCGCGTCGGCCTCGGCGACCAGGGCACCCGCCGCCCGGGCCACCCGGTCGGCCTCGCCCACCACGACGGCGGCGGCCGTGGCGACGCTGGTGGCGCTCTCGATCGCCTCGGTGGCGGCGGCGCTGATCACGCCGACCTCCCGGACCGCGGCCTCCGCGTCGTCGAGCACCCGGTCCGTGCGGTCCAGGGTGCCCTCGATGCGGTCGACCACCCCGTTGATCCGCCGCAGCAGCGTCTCCACCTCGTCGAGCACCGCGAAGGCGCGGGCCGGCACGGCGGCGAACGCGGCGGCCGAGCCGAACGCCTGGTCCAGCGCGGAACGGGTGAGCCCGACGACGGCGCCGGGACGGGGGAGGGGAATCGCCATGCCACCCAGTGTGCGTCCCGCCGGCCAGGACCGCCGGGTGGCGGCGGGGCGGCCACCGTCACACCCGGGCCGTCAGCGGCGGTCGCCCTGCTGTTCGACGGCACGCTGCACGGCCCGGTAGATCTGCCCGAACCGGAGCGCGTCGGGGGTGCGCAGCAGCAGCTCCTCCCGCCCGTGGTGCTGCACCCACAGCTCGTGCACCCGGTTGCCCCGCTCGTAGGAGCGGTCCAACCAGCCCAGCGGCACCTCCAGGAACGGGGTCAGGGCCAGCCCGACCACCACGAACGCCGCCACGATGACCAGCGCCAGCTTCCAGTCGCCCCGGTCCTGCGCGGCCCAGGCCAGCGAGAGCACGCAGACCAGCGCCACGAGCGGCGGCAGCGACAGCAGCAGGACCAGCACCCCGCGCCCCAGGACCCGGCCCCGGACCGCCAGGGTGGTGGCGCCGCGGGCGTGCCAGACGTACGTGACGTCGGCGAGCGCGACGACGTGCCCGCCCGCGTGGATGGCCTCGGAGGTGACCTGTACCGCGTCGTCCCGGTAATAGAGGGTCATCACTCAGCCTAACCACCCGCGGTCCAGAGGGGACGGTGCGGCGAGCGCCGCCGGGGTAGCGTCCCGGCATGGCGGACCGGAGTGGGATCGAGGCTGGCACCGAGCAGGAGCGCAACATCGAGGTGGTCCGGCGGTACCTGCGGACCTTCGTCACCAAGGACCTTGCCGAGCTGGCCGAGGTGGTCGCCGAGGACGTGGAGATCTACGGCTCCGGCACGGCGGTGCGCGGCCGGCGCTACCCCGAGGCGGCCGTCTCCTCGCCGGGGTTGACCGTGCTCGACCAGCAGATCCTGGAGATCTTCGCGGCCGAGGACCGGGTGGTGGTGTCGATGGCGCAGACCTACCGGCGGGACGCGACCGGCGCGACCACGGTGCAGAGCGCCTGCAAGATGTACCGGCTGGCCGGCGGGCGGATCGTCCAGTTCTGGGGCGAGCAGGACACCTACGGCCTGCTGCGTGGCCTCGGGTTGCTGCCCGACGAGCCGATCGCCTTTTGAGTCGCGGGCGCGCTCTCGATGGCGCGCTGCACCGCCCGGTAGATCTGGCCGAAGCGCAGCGCGTCGCCGGTGTGCAGCAGCCGCACCGGCTGGCCCCGCCAGCGCGCCCACATCTCCCACTCCCGGCTGCCCCGGGCGTACGACCGGTCGAGGTGTTCGAAGAGCACGTCGGCGAGCGGCCCGACGCCGAGGCCGACCAGCACGGACGCGCCGACGATGGCGATCGTGACCACGGCGGAGCGGTGCAGCCAGACCGCCAGCCCGATGCCGAGCACGGCGGCCACCAGCGGGCCGGCGAGGGCCGCCCCGATCGCGCCCCGGCCGGCGAGCACCCGCCAGGAGCGGTTGCCCCGGCGGTGCCACACCATGCCCAGCTCGGCCAGGGGGTAGGTGCGCCCGTCGACGCGGACGGCGGTGGAGGTGACCCGGACCGAGCGGTCGTCGTAGTAGGTGATCATGGCCTCACTCCCGGTGCGACCTGGGGCCGTCGACACCACACTGTCTACCCCAACGACCCTGGTCGTAAGGTTGGCACGCGACTTCGACGAGGAAGTGAGGGCAGCGTGGGCGAGTTCGTCAGGCTGGAAGTGAAGGACGGCATCGGCACCATCCGGCTGGAGCGGCCGCCGATGAACGCGCTGAACACCCAGGTGCAGGAGGAGTTGCGCGCCGCCGCCGCGGCGGCCACCGCCGACGCGGAGGTCCGCGCGGTCATCGTGTACGGCGGCGAGAAGGTCTTCGCCGCCGGGGCGGACATCAAGGAGATGGCCGACATGTCCTACGTGGACATGGCCGACCGGGCCGCCGATCTGTCGAGCGCGCTGGGCGCGATCGCCCGGATCCCCAAGCCGGTGGTCGCCGCGATCACCGGGTACGCCCTCGGTGGCGGCTGCGAGCTGGCCCTGGCCTGCGACTGGCGGATCGTCGCCGAGGACGCCAAGCTCGGCCAGCCGGAGATCAAGCTCGGCATCATCCCGGGCGCCGGCGGCACCCAGCGGCTCGCCCGCCTGGTGGGCCCGGCCCGCGCCAAGGACCTGATCATGACCGGCCGGATGGTCGACGCCGAGGAGGCGCTGCGGATCGGCCTGGCCGACCGGGTGGTCCCGGCCGCCGAGGTCTACGAGGCCGCCGTCGCCTACGTGAAGCCGTACCTGACCGGCCCGGTGCAGGCGCTGCGGGCGGCCAAGCTGGCCGTCGACGGCGGCCTGGACATGGACCTCAACTCCGGCCTGGCCTGGGAGAGCCAGCTCTTCGCGGCGCTGTTCGCCACCGACGACCGGCGTGAGGGCATGGCGGCGTTCGTGGAGAAGCGCAAGCCGGGATTCACCGGCCGCTGAACCGCCGGCCCGGGTCGGCGGCCCACCCGCCGCCGACCCGAGAACGGTTCACATCCCGCCTACCGGCCAGTAGCGTGTGACTCCGGTCATGACGAAGGGAAGTGGCGATGACGGAACGGGTCGAGGGGCACGGCGGCGAACTGGCGCTCGCGGCGCTGCGCGCGCACGGCGTACGGGAGATGTTCACCCTCTCCGGCGGGCACGTCTTCCCGCTCTACGACGCCGCGCACAAGACCGGCTTCCCGATCTACGACGTCCGGCACGAGCAGTCCGCCGTCTTCGCCGCCGAGGCGGTGGCGAAGCTCCAGCGCCGCCCCGGCCTGGCCGTGCTCACCGCCGGCCCCGGCGTCACCAACGGCGTCTCCGGCCTGACCAGCGCGTTCTTCAACGCCTCGCCGGTGCTGGTGCTGGGCGGTCGGGCCCCGCAGTTCCGCTGGGGCTCCGGCAGCCTCCAGGAGATGGACCACCTGCCGCTGGTCGCCCCGGTCACCAAGCACGCCGAGACCGTGTTCGGCGCCGACGACATCCCGCGCGCGGTCACCGCGGCGCTCACCGCCGCGCTCACCCCGCACCGCGGCCCGGCCTTCCTCGACTTCCCCCTGGAGGCGGTCTTCTCGGTCGGCGAGGCCGACCTGCCCACGGTCGCCCCGCCGGCCCCGATCGAGGCCGACCCGGACGAGGTCGCGAAGGCCGCCGCCCTGATCGCCGGCGCGTCCCGGCCGGTGATCATCGCCGGGTCCGACGTGTACGCGGGCGACGCCGTCGAGGCGCTGCGGGCCGCCGCCGAGTCCCTCCAGGTGCCGGTCTTCACCAACGGCATGGGCCGGGGCGCGCTGCCGCCGGAGCACCCGCTCGCCTTCGCCAAGGCCCGCCGGGTCGCCCTCAAGGGCGCCGACCTGGTCGTGGTCGTCGGCACCCCGCTCGACTTCCGGCTCGCCTTCGGCGACTTCGGCGACGCGCGGGTCGTGCACGTGGTGGACGCCCCCAGCCAGCGCGCCGGGCACGTCCAGCCGGCCGCCGCCCCCGCCGGTGACCTCCGGCTGATCCTCACCGCGTTCGCCGAGCACCCCGGCGACCGGGCCGACCACGCCGACTGGATCGCGCAGCTGCGCACGGCCGAGGACGCCGCGAAGGCCCGCGACGCGGCGGAGATGGCCGCCGAGACCGACCCGATCCGCCCGGCCCGGGTCTACGGCGAGCTGCGCAAGGTGCTCGCCCCGGACGCCATCACCATCGGCGACGGCGGCGACTTCGTCTCGTACGCCGGGAAGTACCTGGAGCCCGCCCAGCCCGGCACCTGGCTCGACCCCGGCCCGTACGGCTGCCTGGGCACCGGCATGGGCTACGCCATGGGCGCCCGGGTCAGCCACCCCGACCGGCAGATCTGCGTCCTCATGGGCGACGGCGCGGCCGGCTTCTCGCTGATGGACGTGGAGTCCCTGGCCCGCCAGCGGCTCCCCGTGGTGATCGTGGTCGGCAACAACGGCATCTGGGGCCTGGAGAAGCACCCCATGCGGGCCATGTACGGCTACGACGTGGCCGCCGACCTCCAGCCCGGGCTGCGCTACGACAAGGTGGTCGAGGCGCTCGGCGGCGCCGGCGAGACGGTGGAGAAGGCCGCCGACCTCGGCCCGGCCCTGTCCCGCGCCTTCGACGCCGGCGTGCCGTACCTGGTCAACGTGCTGACCGACGCGGCCGACGCGTACCCCCGCTCGTCGAACCTGGCCTGACCTCGACACCGCGACCGCGGGCGGCGCTCAGACCTCCGGCCGGTCCCGATCGTCCTGCCCGCGGCGCAGCTCCTCCTCGCGCCGGCGCAGGTCGTCCTCCCAACGCCGGAGGCGCTCCTGGTCCTCGTTGCGGGAGCGCTCGGCGAGCGAGGAGAGGAACTCGGGGTCGTCGTCCGGCGCGACCGGCCGCCGGCGGTGCTGCTCGGAGAAACCGTTCCCCATCGGCCAGGCGGTGCGGGCCGGCCGGGGGCCCGCCTCACGGCCGGCGACGAACCAGGCGATCGAGCCGACCAGCGGGAAGAACAGGATGATGAGCACCCAGGCGATCCGGGGCAGCGCGCGGATCTCCCCCTCCTCGGCGGAGAGGCAACTGATCAGCGCGCAGACGGCGAGCACGATCTGGGCCAGGAAGAGCAGCCCGTAGAGGCGAACCATGCCGGACATCATGGCGCACGGGGGACGGTCAGCGCAGCCCGCGCAGCACGCGGAGCACGCCGATCAGCGCCAGCCCGGCCGCCGCCAGCGCGGTCAGGGGGATCGACCAGCGCTGCCCGGCCCGCGGCCCGGCGCCGGTGGCCCGGCGCCAGTCGACCACGAGGACGCCCAGCCAGATGGCCACCGCCAGCCCGGCCAGCAGCGCGTCGAACACGCGGCCCGTGAACGCCAGCCGGAGCTCCAGCACCAGGATCGCGGTGACCGCGAGCAGCGTCCGCCGCCAGGCCAGCCGGGTGCGTTCCGGTTGCAGTCCGGGGTCGCGGCTCACCCGAGGCCCCGGGCCAGCACGGCGGCCACCAGCAGCAGCGCGCCCAGCGCGACGACCAGGGCCAGCATGGCCGGGAAGCGGGAGGCGGGCAGTTCCTCGCCCAGCCGGATGGCCCGCTCGGTGCGGGCCCAGTGGTCCACCGCCCGGACCGCCACCGCGGCGCCGAGCAGCAGCAACGCGACGGCGATCACCTCGCGCAGGTGGGCCAGGGGGAGCGGGGGGAGGAACTGCGCGGCGGCCAGCCCGCCCGCGATCAGCGCGAGCCCGGTGCGCAGCCAGGCCAGGAACGTGCGCTCGTTGGCCAGCGAGAAGCGGTAGTCCGGGGTGCTGCCGACCGACCGCAGCTCGCGCGGGTCGAACCACCGCCTGATCGTCTCCCACACGGAGCCGATTATCCGCTTTGCCCGGTGCCTAGCCTGAAGGGATGACCGATCTTGACGCGCGGAGCCTGCGCGACGCCTACGACACCCAGATCCGCCCGGAGATCCCGGACCCGCTGCCGGCCGGGGTGACCGTCGACCGCGACGGCCCGCTGGTCCGGATCCTCGGCCTGGACCACCGCGGCTTCATCACGTACCGGACGCTGGACGGGCTAACCGGCGCTGAGCTGGACGCCCTGATCGCCCGGCAGGTCGAGTTCTTCCGCGCCCGGGGCGAGGGGGCCGAGTGGAAGCTCAACGGGCACGACGAGCCGGCCGACCTGGGTGATCGGCTGCGCGCCGCCGGCTTCGTGCCGGAGGACCTGGAGACCGTCGTGGTCGGCCCGGTCGCGGCCCTGGCCGCCGCCGTCCCGGTGCTGCCCGAGGGGGTACGCCTGCGCGAGGTCACCAGCCGGGAGGACCTGGAACGGATCGCCGCCATGGAGGAGGCGGTCTGGAATGAGGACCGGAGCCACCTGGTGACCGGGCTGGCCAAGGAGGTCGAGGCCGACCCGCAGTCGATCACGATCGTGGTGGCCGAGGCGGGCGACACCGTGGTCAGCGCCGGTTGGGTGCGCTACCTGCGCAACACCGGTTTCGCCACGCTGTGGGGCGGCTCGACCCTGCCGGAGTGGCGGCGCAAGGGCGTCTACCGGGCGCTGGTGGCGTACCGGGCGCGGCTGGCCGAGCAGCGCGGCAAGACGCTGGTGCAGGTGGACTGCTCGCCGGACAGCCGGCCGATCCTGGAGCGGCTCGGGCTCGTTGCGGTCACCACGGCCACCCCCTACGTCTACACTCCGTGATCATGGAGCGGTTGACGGCGGACGAGCAGCTCACCCTCAAGACCGGCGCCTTCGGGGCCGTGTTCCTGGTGTCCAACGCCGTGCCCGGGATGCTGGCCATGGTGCGGGAGAGCATCGCCGCGTCCGGGGCGCTGGGCGACGCCAGCGGGGTGGTCAAGGAGGCGCTCACCACCGGCCCGCTGCCGCAGTTGCCGCGGGACTCGGCGCTGGAGATCGAGGCGACCGTGCTGCCGGCGCTGGGCCGGGCCGTGGAGATCCTGCGGGCCAAGTCGCCGGGGGACGTCCAGGCGTACCGGTCGGTGGTGCTGGCCGCGGCCGACCGCGTGGCGCAGGCCCACCGGGGGATCGCGCCCGCCGAGGCGGCGGTGATCGACAAGATCAGGCACGCGCTGGCCGAGCCCGCCTGACCGGCTCGGCCGACCAGACCGCCCGCACGCTGGCGCGGACGCAGCGGTCACGGACCCGGCCGCAGGCGCACCGGTAGGTGTCCGCCAGCATCCGGCGGCAGGCCCGGGAGGCGGGAGGCGAGCCGGCGGCCGCCTCCCGCACCTCCGTCGAAACGCGCTTTTCCGACATATCCGTCACCTCCCTGTTTCGGGAGCTTACCCGGCGCGACGGCCTGCGGTGAGCTGTGTCACTCTGGGGCCCCGGGGAGCGGATGCTACTTGCGGGTAACATTGCCTCCGTGGGCAACTGCACAGCCCCGCGCGGTTGACCGAACGTTAAGTCACGCGCGAGGCTGCGCCCGTGACCGGGCGAGTGATCGCTACACCAAACAGGAGGGTCGTCGAAGCGCGATGAACATCGTCGTACTCGTCAAGCAGGTGCCCGATTCGGGCGCGGACCGCAACCTGCGTCCTGACGACAACACCGTCGACCGCGGTTCGGCGAACAACGTCATCAACGAGATGGACGAGTACGCCATCGAGGAGGCGCTGAAGATCAAGGAGGCGCACGGCGGCGAGGTCACCGTCCTGACCATGGGTCCGGACCGGGCGACCGAGTCGATCCGCAAGGCGCTCTCCATGGGGCCGGACAAGGCCGTGCACGTGGTGGACGACGCGCTGCACGGGTCCTGCGCCGTGGCCACCTCGAAGGTGCTCGCCGCCGCCCTCGGTCAGCTCGGCGCCGACCTGGTCATCTGCGGTGCGGAGTCGACCGACGGCCGGGTCCAGGTCATGCCGCACATGATCGCCGAGCGGCTGGGCGTGGCCGCCCTGACCGGCGCGCGCAAGCTCACCGTCGACGGCGCCACCCTGACCGTCGAGCGGCAGACCGAGGAGGGCTACGAGGTGGTCACCGCCTCGACCCCGGCCGTCGTCTCCGTCTGGGACACCATCAACGAGCCGCGCTACCCGTCCTTCAAGGGCATCATGGCCGCGAAGAAGAAGCCGGTGCAGACGCTCTCCCTCGGTGACCTCGGCGTCGCCCCCGCCGAGGTGGGCTTCGACGGCGCCACCAGCGCCGTGCTCGAGCACTCCAAGCGCCCGCCGCGCTCCGGCGGCGAGAAGATCACCGACGAGGGCGAGGGCGGCGTGAAGCTGGTCGAGTTCCTCGCCACCGAGAAGTTCGTGTGAGAGGTCTGGACATGTCTGAGGTTCTCGTCGTCGTCGAAGCCACCAAGGAATTCGGCGTCAAGAAGGTCACCCTGGAGATGCTCACCCTCGCCCGCGAGCTGGGCACCCCGAGCGCGGTCGTGCTCGGTGGCGCCGGCGCCGCCGAGGCGCTGAGCGCCAAGCTGGGCGAGTACGGCGCGGAGAAGGTCTACGCCGCCGAGGGCGAGGAGATCGACGGCTACCTGGTGGCCCCCAAGGCCACCGTGCTGGCCGAGCTGGTACGCCGGGTGCAGCCGGCCGCCGTGCTGCTCGCCTCCTCCCAGGAGGGCAAGGAGATCGCCGCCCGACTGGCCGTCAAGCTGGACAACGGCATCCTGACCGACGTGGTGGCCCTGGCCGCCGACGGCACCGCCACCCAGGTCGCCTTCGCCGGCTCCACCATCGTCAAGTCCAAGGTCACCAAGGGCCTGCCGCTGGTCACCGTCCGGCCCAACTCGCTCAACCCGACCCCGGCCGCGGCCACCCCGGCCGTCGAGCAGCTCACCGTGTCGGTCTCCGACGCCGACAAGCTGGCCAAGGTCGTCGAGCGGGTCGCCGAGCAGAAGGGCTCCCGCCCCGAGCTCACCGAGGCGTCGGTCGTCGTCTCCGGCGGCCGCGGCGTCGGCAACGCCGACAACTTCAAGCTGGTCGAGGAGCTGGCCGACCTGCTCGGCGGCGCGGTCGGCGCGTCCCGCGCGGCGGTCGACTCCGGCTTCTACCCGCACCAGTTCCAGGTGGGCCAGACCGGCAAGACCGTCTCCCCGCAGCTCTACGTCGCGCTGGGCATCTCCGGCGCGATCCAGCACCGGGCCGGCATGCAGACCTCGAAGACCATCGTCGCCGTGAACAAGGACGGCGAGGCGCCGATCTTCGAGCTGGCCGACTTCGGCGTGGTCGGCGACCTGTTCAAGGTCGTCCCGCAGGCCGCCGAGGAGATCCGCAAGCGCAAGTGACCCCCGTCACGACACGAGCCGCCGTCCGGTGATCCGGGCGGCGGCTCGCGTGTGTCGCGGACCCTTCCGTGCGGTGGAAGGGAGCTGATCGGCGGGCCGGGGAGCTGAGCCGGCCCGCCGATCAGCCCGTCAGGGTGCCCCTCGGCGGACCGTCGCCGGAGTGGGCGGGCTCGTTGTCGAACTGTTCGGGGGCATCGGCAGCAACTGGTCTCCCGACGCCGTGCTCAGCGTACCCAAGGACAACACCCGCATCGTCCGGGGATCGGCCACATCTCGGAAGTACCCGGGAACGCCCGGGAGATTCGCCCGGTGCGGTCCGATGTGGCTCTGCGGCCCCGCCCCGCCGGGACGGGCGGTCCGGCATCCGGCGGCACCCCCGTCGGCCGTTAGGCTGAACGGTGATGGCATACCTGGATCACGCGGCGACGACCCCGATGCTCGACGAGGCACTCGAGGCGTACGTCGCCACGGCCCGCGAGGTGGGCAACGCGTCGTCGCTGCACGCGGCGGGCCGGCGCGCCCGGCGGCGGGTGGAGGAGTCCCGCGAGCGGGTGGCCGCCGTTCTCGGCGCCCGCCCGTCCGAGGTGATCTTCACCGGGGGCGGCACGGAGAGCGACAACCTCGCCGTCAAGGGCATCTTCTGGGCCCGCCGCGCCGCCCGGGCCGAGCGGATCCGGGTGGTCTCCAGCGCCGTCGAGCACCACGCCGTGCTGGACGCGGTGGACTGGCTGGCCGGGCACGAGGGCGCCGAGGTCGGCTGGTTGCCGGTCGACGCCGCCGGCCGGCTCGACCCGGAGCGGCTGCGCGCCGAACTGGCCGCGCACGGCGACCGGGTGGCCCTGGTCACCGCGATGTGGGCCAACAACGAGGTGGGCACCGTGCAGCCGGTGGCCGAGCTGGCCGCGGTCGCCGCCGAGCACGGCGTGCCCTTCCACACCGACGCCATCCAGGCGGTCGGCCAGGTGCCGGTCGACTTCGCCGCCAGCGGCGTGGCGGCGCTCACCGTCACCGGCCACAAGCTCGGCGGCCCGACCGGGGTCGGCGCGCTGCTGCTGGCCCGCGACGTCGCCGCCACCCCGCTGCTGCACGGCGGCGGCCAGGAGCGCGACGTGCGCTCCGGCACCCTCGACACCGCCGGCATCGTCGCCTTCGCGGTCGCCGTGGAGGCCGCGGTGAAGGGCCAGCAGGAGTACGCGGCCCGGGTCGCCGCGCTCCGCGACGACCTGGTCGAGCGGGTCCGGCAGGCGGTCCCCGAGGTGATCTTCAACGGCGACCCGACCGACCGGCTCCCCGGCAACGCGCACTTCTCCTTCCCGGGCTCCGAGGGGGACGCGCTGCTGCTGCTCCTCGACGCCCAGGGCATCGCCTGCTCGACCGGCTCGGCCTGCTCGGCCGGGGTGGCCCAGCCCTCCCACGTGCTGCTGGCCATGGGCGCCGACGACGACCGGGCCCGCTCGTCGCTGCGCTTCACCCTCGGCCACACCAGCACCAAGGCGGAGGTGGACGCCCTCATCGCCGCGCTGCCGGGCGCCGTGGAGCGGGCCCGCCGCGCGGCCGCCCTCCGCGCCCCCCGCTGACCCGGATACCCTCGGTGATGACGAGGGGAGTGGGCTGGTGAGGGTTCTGGCGGCGATGTCGGGCGGGGTGGACTCCGCCGTGGCGGCGGCGCGCGCGGTGGAGGCCGGGCACGACGTGACCGGCGTGCACCTTGCGCTGGCCCGCAACCCGCAGACCTACCGCACCGGCGCCCGGGGCTGCTGCACCCTGGAGGACTCCCGGGACGCCCGGCGCGCCGCCGACGTGCTCGGCATCCCGTTCTACGTCTGGGACATGGCCGACCGGTTCCACGAGGACGTGGTGGACGACTTCGTGGCCGAGTACGCGGCGGGCCGTACCCCGAACCCGTGCCTGCGCTGCAACGAGAAGATCAAGTTCGCGGCGGTGCTGGACCGGGCCGTGGCCCTGGGCTTCGACGCCGTGGTCACCGGCCACCACGCGCGGCTCGGCGCGGACGGCCTGCTGCGCCGCAGCGTCGACGCGGCCAAGGACCAGTCGTACGTCCTCGCGGTGCTCACCCGCGCGCAGCTCGACCGGTCGATCTTCCCGCTGGGCGACTCGACCAAGGCCGAGGTGCGCGCGGAGGCCGCCCGCCGCGGCCTCGCGGTGGCCGACAAGCCGGACTCGCACGACATCTGCTTCATCGCCGACGGCGACACCCGGGGCTTCCTGTCCCAGCGGCTCGGCGAGGCCCCCGGCGAGGTGGTGGACGCGCTCACCGGCGCGGTGGTGGGCAGCCACACCGGCGCCTACCAGTACACCGTCGGTCAGCGGCGCGGCCTGCACCTGGACCGGCCGGCGCCGGACGGCCGCCCCCGCTACGTGCTCTCCATCACCCCCAAGACCAACACCGTCACGGTCGGCCCGGCCGAGGCCCTGGAGGTCGCCGAGGTGCGGGCCGCCCGCCCGGTCTGGACCGGCGGCCCGCGCCCCGACGGGCCGATCGAGTGCGAGGTGCAGCTGCGGGCGCACGGCGACGTGGTGCCGGCGACCGTGTCGCTGGACGCCGACGGGCTGCATGCCGACCTGCGCCGCCCCGTCCGCGGGGTGGCCGCCGGGCAGGCGATCGTGGCGTACCGCCCGGATCCGGCCGGCGACGTCGTGCTCGGTTCGGCCACCATCACCGGCTGAACCTCGGCGCGCTGGATAGGCTGCGGCGGTGAGTGAGACGACCTGGCCGTGGGGAGTGGGCACGGCGACGGGGATCGGGTCGTTGCCCGGCACCGACGTCGCCGAGGCGCAGCGCATCGTCCTCGGTGAGCTGCCCGACCTGCCGCACCTGCCCGAACTGCCCGCCCGGGGCCCCGGCGCCGACCTGATCGGCCGCACCGGCGGCCTCCTCGTCGAGCTGCCCGTCGAGCTGTACGCGGCCCGCTGGCGGATCGCCCCGCGGCCCGGCAGGGACGTGCGCCGCGCCCGCGACCTCATGGAACGCGACCTCGACCAGCTCGCCGAGCAGGCCGAGGAGTACGCCGGCCCGGTCAAGGTCCAGGCCACCGGCCCGTTCACCCTGGCCGCCTCGCTGGAGCTGCCGATCGGCGGCCGGCTGCTGCGCGACCCCGGCGCGGTCCGGGACCTCGCCGGCTCCCTCGGCGAGGGACTGCGCGGGCACGTGGCGGCGGTGGCCCGGCGACTGCCCCGCGCCACGGTGCTGCTCCAGCTCGACGAGCCGTCGCTGCCCGCGGTGCTGGCCGGCCGGGTGCCCACCGAGAGCGGCCTCGGCACCCACCGGGCGGTCGGGTCCGAGGTGGCCCGCACGCTGCTGCACGACGTCATCGAGGCGGCCGGCGTACCCACCGTGGTGCACTGCTGCGCGCCGGACGTGCCGCTGGACCTGATCCGCACCGCCGGGGCCGTCGGCGTCGCCCTCGACCTCGACCTGGTCACCGACCTGGACCCGCTCGGCGAGGCCATCGACGCCGGGCTCGGGCTGCTGGCCGGCGCCGCGCCCGCGCTGCCGCCGCCGGCCGGTCGCGCGCCGACCTCGGCCCAGGTCGCCGACCGGGTACGCCGGGTCTGGGACCAGCTCGGCTTCCCCCGGCGCCGGCTCGCCGAGCAGGTGGTGGTCACCCCCGCCTGCGGCCTGGCCGGGGCCACCCCGGCGTACGTGCGGACGGTCCTCGCCGCCTGCCGGGACGCCGGCCGCCGGCTCGCCGAGGAGGACTAGGTTTCCTGTCGTACGCCGGGGGCAGGATGACCGGCATGATTGGACAGCTGCGTTCCGTGGTGATCGACTGCCCCGATCCGCGCGCGCTGGCCGGCTTCTACGCGGAGCTGCTCGGCCTCCCGCTGATCGAGGACAACTCCGACGGTGACGACTGGGTGGTGCTCGGCGGCCGGCCCGGCCACCAGCCCCGTCTCGCCTTCCAGAAGGCGCTCAACCTGCGTGCCCCCGAGTGGCCCGACCCGGAGCGGCCGCAGCAGTTCCACCTCGACGTCACGGTCGACGACATCGAGGCCGCCGAGAAGGCCGCGCTGGCCCTCGGCGCCCGCCGGCTGCCCGGCGAGGGGGAGGGCTTCCGGGTCTACGCCGATCCGGCCGGCCACCCGTTCTGCCTCTGCTGGGACTGACCTGGCGGGTCTTGCGCGGGCAGGGCATGATCGCCACCGTGATCGACTCCGCCCCGCGCCGCGCCGCCGGCTCGCTCTTCGGCCTCGCCTACGGCGACGCCCTGGGCAAGCCCACCGAGTTCCTCACCGTCGCCGAGATCGTCCGCCGCTACGGTCCGGCCGGCCCCCGCGAGCTGACCGGCGACCCGGCGCTCGTCACCGACGACACCCAGATGGCGCTCGCCGTGGCCTGGGCGCTGCACGACGCGCCGGCCTTCACGGCGGAGGCGGTGGAGCCGTTGCTGCGGCGGCGGTTCCTCGACTGGGCGGTCAGCCCGGACAACAACCGCGCGCCCGGCATGACCTGCCTGCGCGCCTGCGCCGAGCTGGAGCGGGGCACCCGCTGGCAGGACGCGACGGTCACGGGTTCCAAGGGCTGCGGCGCCAACATGCGGGTCACCCCCGTCGGGCTGCTCGACGTCGACCTCGACACCCTGGCCGGGCTGGCCCAGCTCCAGGCCGGCCTGACCCACGGCCACCCGACCGGCCTGGCGGCCAGCGAGCTGACCGCGTACGCGGTCCGGCTGCTGCGCGACGGCGCCAAGCTGCCCGACCTGCCCGGGCTGCTCACCGACCGGGCCCATGACCAGCGCACGGTCTACCGGGCCGACTGGCTCGGCGACCTGTGGCAGCGCCCGGGCGACCGCACGCCGGAGGAGTTCATCGCCCGGGGCTGGGACGAGTGCCTGCGCGTGCTCGGCCGGCTCGACGCGGCGCTGGCCCGCCCCGACGACGGCGGCGACCCGTGCCGGCTCACCGGCGAGGGGTGGATCGCCGAGGAGGCGCTGGCCACCGCGCTGCTCTGCGCGTCGCGGCACGCCGACGACCCGGTCGGCGCGCTGGCCCGCGGCGCCACCACGGCCGGCGACTCGGACTCCATCGCCGCCCTGGCCGGCGCCTTCGTCGGCGCCGCCCACGGCATGTCGGCCTGGCCGGACGCCTGGTCCACCCGCATCGAATACGCCGACCAACTACTAACCCTGTCCACCCCGCTGGACCAACCGCGCCCACCGCGCCCGGCCCGTCGCCCTGATTGAGCATGAGGTTGCCGTGCCGACACGCCGTGGAGCGGGCCGGCAACCTCATGATCAGCGGGCCGGGCCGGGCCGGGCCGGGGCGGGGCGGGGCGGGGCGGCGCGGGACCGCGGCGGGGCGGGAGTTGGTCAGGCCGTCAGGTGGGGGAGGCGGCGGATGGCCTGCCAGAGGTCGGGGTCGCAGGGGCCGGCGCAGTCCTCGAACGCGGCGAGGGGCAGCGGGATGGGCTCGCTGATGTCCAGGAAGCTGTCGTGGTCGGCGTTCGGGTCCCAGTTGCGGGTGGGGATCGGCACGTGGTCGTCCCGGTCCGACTTGTCCTGGCTGGTGATCTTCAGGACGTCGGCGTCCCGGCCGTCGACCCGCAGCACCAGGCAGGGGCGCACCTTCGAGCCGGTGCCGTCGGCGTAGGGCACGTCGGCCCACCAGATCTCGCCGGGCCGGGGTGCGGTCGCCGGCCCTCGCCCGGCGTCCCGCGGCCGCGGCGTCGCGCCGGTACGCCCGTGCGCCGGTTCACCACCCGGGCGCCCGCCGCCCGATCCACCACCGGGGCGCCCGCCGCCCGGCCTACCGCCGGGGCCGGTGCCGCCTCGGCCGGGCCGTGCGCCGCTGCCGTTGCGCGAGTCCGTTCCGGCGCGGGAACCACGACGGGACCTGTCGTCCACCCCGCCCCGGCCCTCCGCACGCCGACCCGCCTCCGAGGACCGGTTCGCGGCCCGGCGCCGCCACTCGCCCCACAGCCAGCCGGCCGCGACGCAGCCCACGATCACCGCCGCCCAGATCAGCGCGTCGCGCATCCGTACCCCTGCCTCTCACCCGTGCCGGCGAACCACCGCCCGGCGATCCTCGCACGCCAACCACCCCACCACCCGGCACCACGACCCCCGACCGCGGCCTGGAGACCGCTGGTCGATCATGAGGTTGGCGGGGTGGAATGTCCGCTTCGGCGCCGCCAACCTCATGATCGACGGGGAACGGAATGACGGGGCGGGGGCGGTTGTCGGGCCCGCCCGCTACGGTGCGGGGGTAGCACGATCACGGGAGGTCGACAGCGGTGTCCGAAGGCGGCAGGGTGTCCGAAGAAGCGATTCCCCAGACGGTCAGCGCCGCGCAGGAGGCGGCGGCGGGCGCCGAACCGACCCCGGAGGCGCGGGAGCGGCACGCGACGCTGAGCCAGGAGCTCACCGAGCACCAGTACCGCTACTACGTGCTGGACGCGCCGACCATCTCCGACGCCGAGTTCGACAAGCAGTTGCGCGAGCTGGAGGCCCTGGAGGAGGAATACCCGGGCCTGCGCACCCCCGACTCGCCGACCCAGCGCGTCGGCGGCACCTTCTCCACCGACTTCACCCCGGTGGCCCACGCCGAGCGGATGCTCTCGCTCGACAACGCCTTCGCCGACGAGGAGCTGGCCGCCTGGGCCGAGCGGGTCGAGCGGGACGCCGGCGGCCCGGTGCCCTACCTCTGTGAGCTGAAGGTCGACGGCCTGGCCATCAACCTGACCTACGAGAAGGGGCGGCTGGTTCGGGCCGCCACCCGGGGCGACGGGCGCACCGGCGAGGACGTCACCGCCAACGTGCGCAGCATCCGGGACGTGCCGGCCCGGCTGACCCCCTCCGACGACTTCCCCGACGTGCCGGAGTTCCTCGAGGTGCGCGGCGAGATCTACTTCCCGGTGGCCGGCTTCGCCGACCTCAACGCCAGCCTGGTCGAGCAGGGCAAGGCCCCGTTCGCCAACCCGCGCAACGCGGCCGCCGGCAGCCTCCGGCAGAAGGACCCGCGGATCACCGCCTCCCGGCCGCTGCGTCTCGTGGTGCACGGCATCGGCGCCCGGCGGGGCTTCCAGCCGGCGGCCCAGTCCGAGTCGTACGCGGCGCTCAAGGCGTGGGGGCTGCCCACCAGCGACCGCTGGCGGGTGGTGCCCGACCTGGCCGGGGTGGCCGAATACATCGCCTACTACGCCGAGCACCGGCACGACGTCGAGCACGAGATCGACGGCGTGGTGGTCAAGGTCGACCCGGTCTCCATCCAGGGGCGGCTCGGCTCGACCAGCCGCGCGCCGCGCTGGGCCATCGCCTTCAAGTACCCGCCGGAGGAGGTGACCACCAAGCTGCTCGACATCGACGTCAACGTGGGGCGCACCGGCCGGGTCACCCCGTTCGCCGTCCTCGAACCGGTCCGGGTGGCCGGTTCCACGGTCGCCCTGGCCACCCTGCACAACGCCCGCGAGGTCGAGCGCAAGGGCGTCCTCATCGGCGACACGGTGGTGCTGCGCAAGGCGGGCGACGTCATCCCCGAGGTGCTCGGCCCGGTGGTCGACCTGCGTCCCGCCGACGCGCGCCCGTTCGTCATGCCCACCACCTGCCCGGCCTGCGGCACCCCGCTCGCGCCGGCCAAGGAGGGCGACGTCGATATCCGCTGCCCCAACTCGCGCAGTTGCCCCGCGCAGTTGCGGGAGCGGGTCTTCCACCTGGCCGGCCGGGGCGCCTTCGACATCGAGGTGCTCGGCTACAAGGGGGCCGCCGCGCTGCTCGACGCCGGGATCATCCAGGACGAGGGCGACCTGTTCCACCTCGACGCCGAGCAGCTCTCCCGCTCGCCGTTCTTCGTCAACAAGGACGGCAGCCTGGGCAGCAACGCCACCAAGCTGCTCGACAACCTGGCCGTGGCCAAGGAACGCGAGCTGTGGCGGGTGCTGGTCGCGCTCTCCATCCGCCACGTCGGCCCGACCGCGGCGCAGGCGCTCGCCCGGCACTTCCGCTCGGTCGAGGCCATCGACGCGGCGAGCGAGGAGGAGCTGTCCTCGGTGGACGGGGTCGGCCCGACCATCGCGGCCAGCATCAAGGAGTGGTTCGCCGTCGACTGGCACCGCGAGGTGGTGCGCAAGTGGGCCGAGGCCGGCGTACGGATGGCCGAGGAGGCCGGCGAGGAGGGGCCGCGCCCGCTCGACGGGGTGACGGTGGTGGTCACCGGCACGCTGGCCGGGTTCAGCCGCGACCAGGCGTCCGAGGCGATCCAGAGCCGGGGCGGCAAGGTCACCGGCTCGGTCTCCAAGAAGACCGGCTTCGTGGTGGTCGGCGACAACCCCGGGTCCAAGGCCGACAAGGCGGCCGACCTGAAGCTGCCGATCCTCGACGAGGAGGGCTTCCGGGTGCTGCTGGAGTCCGGCCCGGACGCGGCCCGGGAGGTCGCCCGCATCGAGGGCTGACCCCGGCGCCTGGCGCGTATTCCAACTTAATTACGACTACGACCGATTCGTGACTGTCGTGTCGGGGAAATCGGCACCGAGGGCGTTTCATTGGCGTACGGCGTGTGACGGCGCGCGCCAGGGCCGATCCCCGGGAGGTGTGATGGAGACCGGCGACCCGCGAAACTCCGTCCCGCCCGGGCGGACCGGGCCGTTCTTCGGCTTCGTCAGCGTGGTCGGCGTCCTGGCCCTGCTCGTCTCGGCCGGGCCGCTGGCCGCGCTCCCCGACGAGCTGCCCCACCTGCCGGCCGCCTTCTGGACGATGGCGGCGCTCGCCGTCGCCTGCGACGCCCGCCCGTTCGTGCCGCCCGGTCGACGGCAGACCTCGGCGGTGTTCCCGTCGACCTGTTTCACCTTCGCCATCCTGCTCGGCTGGGGGCTCGGCCCGGCCGTCGCGGTGCAGGCCGTGGCGGTGGCCGTCTCCGGTTGGCGGCTCGGCTACGCCGGCTGGCGCACCGCCTTCAACGGGGCCCAGTACGCGTGCGCGCTGGCCGCCGCGTACGGAGTCACCCGGCTCGGGTCGGGCGAGCTCTTCGACGGCGGCCGGCTGCACTGGACCGACGTGGCGGCGGTGGGTGGCGCCATGGCGGCCTGGTTCGTGGTCAACTACGGCCTGGTCAGCTCCGCGATCCGGCTGCGGTTCGGCGACCGCTGGTGGCCCGCCGTCCGGCTCGGCCTGGCCTACGAGCTGCTCTCCACCGGCTCGCTGCTGCTGCTGGCCCCGGTGCTGGTGGCCGCCGCCCGGGCCAGCGCCGCCCTGATCCCGCTGGTGCTGGTGCCGCTGTTCGCGGTCTACCGGATGGCGCGGCTCTCCGCCGAGCGGGAACAGCTCGCCGACCTCGACCCGCTGACCGGGCTGCCCAACCGCAAGGCCCTGCTCACCGAGGTGGCCGAGCAGGTGCACCTGCACGCCGAGCGCGCGGCCCGCGGCGAGCCGGACGCCCACCTGGCCCTGCTGCTGCTCGACCTCGACCGGTTCAAGCACGTCAACGACGCGCTCGGGCACGCCGTCGGGGACCGGCTGCTGGTCGAGGTGAGCGCCCGGCTCATCGAGGTGGTCGGCGAGGAGGACCTGGTGGCGCGGCTCGGTGGCGACGAGTTCGCCATCGTCGTACCCCGGCTCACCGGTACCGACCAGGCGCGCGAGCGGGCCGACCGGGTGGTGGCCGCGCTCGCCGAGCCGGTGCCACTGGACGGCCTGCCGCTGGACGTGGGCGGCTCCATCGGCATCGCGCTCTTCCCCGAGCACGGCGAGGATTTCGCCACCCTGATGCGCCACGCCGACGTGGCCATGTACGACGCGAAGCACCGCAACGACACGGTCGCCGTCTACGCGCCCGAGTCCGACCACAACTCCGCCGAGCGGCTGAGCCTCCTCGCCGACCTGCGCCGCGTGCTGGAGGCCGGCCCGCGGGCCCCGGCCGAGGAGCCGACCGGCGTACGCGGCGGCGACGGCGCGGCCCTCGCCCCGGCGCCCGGCCTGCCGGACCCGTCGGCGCGGCCGGCCCGCGGCGACGCGCTGCCGCGCAACGGCGGCCGGGCCGGCGGGGCCCGGCGTGGGGACGGGTCCGCGGACGGTTCCGGTGCGGCGCGGCCGCGCCGCACGCTGGAGCGGTCGGGTCGGTGGGGGCTGCGGCGGCGCGAGCGCGTCGAGGTGCGGGACGACGACGAGCTGATCAACCGGATCGTCACGGGCGCGGACCCGATCCGCCGCCGGGCCGCGCGCCCGGCCGCCGGCGCCGACAGCCCGGCCACCGCGCCCGGCGACGGCGACCGGCTCGCCCCGGCGACCGCGTCAGCCGACCGCGACCGGCACACGCCGGCCATCGCGCCCCAGGACGGTGACCGGCTCAGCCCGGCGACCGCGCCCGGCGACCGGGACCGGCTCACCCAGGCGACCGCGCCCGGTGACGGCGACCGGCTCGCCCCGGCCTTCGACGCCGGGGCGGCAGGCGTGGAGCAGGCCGAGGCGCCGCACGGCCGGCCGGCCGCGCTGCCCGGCGGCCCGGCCGTGTCCGCCGACCGTCCGGAGCGCGGCGGTCCGGATTCGCCGCACGCCGGTCGACGGGCGGGCGCCACGGGCGACGCCGCGCCGGCCCCGGCCCGGACGGCGGATCGGCGCGGCCCGGGCGGGGCGCGTCGCAGCGGCGGAAGCGGGCTCGACGACCCGGCCGGGGATCCCGGCGAGATCACCATGTACTACCAGCCGCAGATCGCCATCGCGACCGGCGAGGTGGTGGGGGTCGAGGCGCTGCTGCGCTGGCGGCACCCGCGCCGGGGCATGGTCGACCCGGGGGAGCTGATCCAGGTCGCCGAGCAGAGCGCGGTGATGCGGCTGCTCACCCGCCGGGTGGTGGAGGACGTGGTGGAGCAGGTGGCCAAGTGGTCGGCGGCCGGGCTCACGCTGCGTGCGGCGCTCAACGTCAGCGTCCGGGACCTGCACACCGGCGAGATCGCCGACCAGATCGCCGACCGGCTGGCCCGGTACGGCGTCCCGCCGGACCGGCTCCAGGTGGAGATCACCGAGGGCGCGCTGATGGCCGACCCGCGCCGGGTGCTGGCCAGCATCACCCAGCTGCACCGGATCGGGGTCGGCATCGCGCTGGACGACTTCGGCACCGGCTACTCGTCGTTGCAGCACCTGCGCCGGCTGCCGCTGTCCGAGGTGAAGGTGGACCGGTCGTTCGTGCTCGGGATGGCCGACGACCCCGACGACGCGGCCATCGTCCGCTCGATGATCGAGCTGGCCGGGGCGCTCGGGCTGCGGGTGGTGGCCGAGGGCGTGGAGGACGAGCGCACCTGGCGGCTGCTGCACGCGGCCGGCTGCGACGTGGCGCAGGGCTGGTTCCACGCCCGGCCCATGCCGGCCGAGGAACTGGTCACCTGGCTGTCCCGCTACCGCCCGGTCCACCCGGCCGTGCCGGCGGACGGCGAGGGGCCGCGCCGCCCGCCCCGCTGACCGGCGCCCGCGGGCCGGCACCGGGAGTCGGAGGCGTCGACCCGACCGGAGGGCAATAGACTCGCTCCGGTCACCGCGCGTCATCGTCACCGGCGAGCGCGCGGCCGGCACACCGCAGACGCAGCAGGACAGCCACGAAGGGGGCACCCGATGGCCGCCATCTCCCGCGAGGAGGTCGCGCACCTCGCGCGACTGTCGCGGCTCGCCGTCACCGAGGAGGAGTTGGACGTCTTCGCCGGCCAGCTGGACGTGATCCTCCAGTCGGTCGCCAAGGTGGGCGAGGTCGCCGCGGCGGACATCCCGCCGACGTCCCACTCGGTGCCGCTGACCAACGTCCTCCGCGAGGACGTGGTGACGCCGTGCCTGACCCCGCAGGAGGCGCTGTCGGGTGCGCCCGACGCCGAGGAGCAGCGGTTCCGCGTCCCGCGGATCCTGGACGAGGATGTGGCTTCATGACTGACCTGACCCGGCTCACCGCCGCCGAGATCGCCGGCCTGGTGGCGGCCGGCGAGACCTCCGCCGTCGAGGTCACGCAGGCCCACCTGGACCGGATCGCCGCCGTCGACGAGCGGGTGCACGCCTTCCTGCACGTCGACACCGAGGGCGCGCTGGCCGCCGCCCGCAGCGTGGACGAGCGCCGGGCCGCCGGCGAGGACCTGGGCCCCCTCGCGGGCGTGCCGGTCGCCGTGAAGGACGTGCTCACCACGAAGGGTGTGCCGACCACCGTCGGCTCGAAGATCCTGGAGGGCTGGCGCCCGCCGTACGACTCGACGATCGTCGAGCGGCTGCGCGAGGCCGGCACCGTGATGCTCGGCAAGACCAACATGGACGAGTTCGCCATGGGCTCCTCCACGGAATACTCGGCGTACGGCCCGACCCGCAACCCGTGGGACCTGGACCGCATCCCGGGCGGCTCGGGCGGCGGCAGCGCCGCGGCGCTGGCCGCGTACGAGGCGCCGCTGTCGATCGGCTCGGACACCGGCGGCTCGATCCGCCAGCCGGGCGCGGTCACCGGCACGGTCGGCGCGAAGCCCACCTACGGCGGCACGTCGCGGTACGGCCTGGTGGCGTTCTCCTCCTCGCTGGACACGCCCGGCCCGTGCGCCCGCAACGTGCTGGACGCCGCGCTGCTGCACCAGGCGATCGGCGGCCACGACCCGCGCGACTCCACCTCCATCCCGGCCCCGGTGCCGGACGTGGTGAGCGCGGCGAAGCTGGGCGCGTCCGGCGACCTGACCGGGGTGAAGCTCGGTGTGGTCACCGAGTTCACCGGTGAGGGCGCCGAGCCGGGTGTGATGGCCGCGTTCCGCGAGTCGGTGGAGGCACTGGCGAAGCTGGGCGCCGAGATCGTCGAGGTCTCCTGCCCGCACTTCCAGTACGCGCTCCCGGCCTACTACCTGATCGCGCCGAGCGAGTGCTCCTCCAACCTGGCCCGGTTCGACGGCGTCCGGTTCGGCCTGCGGGTCGGCGACGACGGCAACCGGTCCCTGGAGGAGGTCATGTCGCTGACCCGGGAGGCCGGTTTCGGCCCCGAGGTCAAGCGGCGCATCATGGTCGGCACCTACGCGCTCTCCTCGGGCTACTACGACGCCTACTACGGTCAGGCGCAGAAGGTCCGCACCCTGATCACCCGGGACTTCACGGCCGCCTTCGAGCGGGTGGACGCGCTCATCTCGCCGACCACCCCGTTCGTGGCCTTCCCGATCGGGTCGCGCACCGCCGACCCCTACCAGATGTACCTGGCCGACCTGTTCACCATTCCGACGAACCTGTACGGCGGGCCGGCAATCTCGGTCCCGTGCGGCCTGTCCGACGGGCTACCGGTCGGTTTCCAGATCATGGCCCCGACCATGGCCGACGACCGGATGTACCGGGTCGCCGCCGCGCTGGAGTCCACGGTCGGCACGTTCACCCCACCGGCACTGTGAGGCAGGAGCACCGATGACGACGACACTGCCCGCGTACGACGAGGTCGTGGCGCGCTACGAACCGGTGATCGGCCTGGAGACCCACGTCGAGCTGGGCACGAACACCAAGATGTGGTGCGGCTGCCCGACCGACTTCGGCGGCGAGCCGAACACCCGGGTCTGCCCGGTCTGCCTCGGCCTGCCCGGCTCGCTGCCGGTCGCCAACAAGGCGGCCATCGAGGCGACCATCCGGATCGGTCTCGCGCTGAACTGCTCCATCGCCGAGTGGTGCCGGTTCGCCCGGAAGAACTACTTCTACCCGGACATGCCGAAGAACTTCCAGATCAGCCAGTACGACGAGCCGCTGTGCGTCGACGGCTACCTGGACGTCGAGGTCAACGGCGAGACCGTGCGGATCGGCATCGAGCGGGTGCACCTGGAGGAGGACACCGGCAAGACGCTGCACGTCGGGGGCGCCACCGGCCGGATCCACGGCGCCACCGAATCGCTTGTCGACTACAACCGGGCCGGCATCCCGCTCGTCGAGATCGTCACCAAGCCGATCCCCGGCACCGGCGCGCTCGCCCCCGAGGTGGCCCGGGCGTACGTCACCGAACTGCGCGACGTGATCCGCTCGCTGGGCGTCTCCGACGTCCGGATGGAGGAGGGCTCGCTGCGCTGCGACGTCAACACCTCGCTGAACCTGCCGGGCGAGGAGTGGGGCACCCGCACCGAGACCAAGAACGTCAACTCGCTGCGCTCGGTCGAGCGGGCGGTCCGCTCGGAGATGCTGCGCCAGGCGTCGGTGCTCGACGCCGGTGGCACCATCACCCAGGAGACCCGGCACTTCCACGAGGACACCGGGGACACCACCTCCGGCCGGTCCAAGGAGACCGCCACCGACTACCGGTACTTCCCGGAGCCGGACCTGGTCCCGCTGGCGCCGGACCCCGCCTGGGTGGCCGAGCTGAAGGCCGCCCTGCCGGAGCTGCCGCGGCTGCGCCGCAAGCGCATCCAGCAGGACTGGGGCCTGTCCGACCTGGACATGCAGTCGGTGGTCAACGCCGGCGCGGTCGAGCTGATCGAGCGGACCGTGGCCGCCGGCGCCACCCCGGCCGCCGCCCGCAAGTGGTGGCTGGGCGAGCTGTCCCGGCGGGCCAACGAGACCGGCGTGGAGCTCTCCGACGTCGGGGTCACCCCGGAGCAGGTCGCCGAGTTGCAGGGCCTGGTGGACGCCGGCCGGCTCAACGACAAGCTGGCCCGCATCGTCCTGGAGGGCGTGGTGGGCGGCGAGGGCTCACCGACCGAGATCATGACCAACCGCAACCTCGAGGTGGTCTCCGACACGGGCGCACTCACCGCCGCCGTGGACGAGGCGATCGCGGCCAACCCCGACGTCGCCGACAAGATCCGCAGCGGCAAGGTCGCGGCGGCCGGCGCGCTGGTCGGCGCGGTCATGAAGACCACCCGCGGCCAGGCGGACGCCAAGACCGTCCGCGAGCTGATCCTGGCGCGCCTCGGCGTCCAGGGCTGAGTTCCGTCCCGAGGGCCGCCGTCGTGACCCGGCGGCGGCCCCCGGTCTGTTCCGAGTACGCGGCCACCCCGCACCCCCCGCGCGTGGGCGTCAACGGCGACGCCCGGATGGAGTCACCGTGAACCAGCACGACCTCGACGTCCTCGACGAGATCCAGCGGCGGGTGCTCTGGCTCGCCACCCGCATCGTGGACGCGGCCAACCACGACCGGGACACCGGCGACGGGGTGAAGGTCGGCGGCCACCAGGCGTCCAGCGCCTCACTGGTGACCGCGATGACCGCGCTCTGGTTCGCCCACCTCGACGCCGAGGACCGGGTCGCGGTCAAGCCGCACGCCTCGCCGGTGTTCCACGCCGTCCAGTACCTGCTCGGCAACCTGGACCGGTCCTACCTGCCGAAGCTGCGGGCGCGCGGCGGGTTGCAGTCGTACCCGTCCCGGACCAAGGACCCGGACGGGGTGGACTTCTCCACCGGCTCGGTCGGCCTCGGCGCCGCCGCGCCGCTGTTCGCCGCGGTCACCCGCCGCTACGTCGACGCGCACTTCGGCGAGCGGCCGCACTCCCGGTTCATCGCCCTCATCGGCGACGCGGAGCTGGACGAGGGCAACATCTGGGAGGCCGTCGCCGACCCGGCCACCACCGGGCTGGGCAACGTGATGTGGCTGGTCGACTTCAACCGCCAGTCGCTGGACCGGGTCGTCCCCGGGGTGCGGATCAACCAGTGGCGCGGCCAGTTCGAGGCCGCCGGCTGGCACGTGGTCGAGGTCAAGTACGGCCGCCGGCTCGCCGAGGCGTACGAGCGGCCGGGCGGGGCGGCGCTGCGCGACTGGATCGACCTGATGCCCAACGAGCAGTACCAGTCGCTGTTCGGGCTGGCCGGGCCGGCCCTGCGCAAGCAGTTCCTGGACGGCGCCCCGGCCGAGGTGGCCGCCTTCGTGGCGGACATCCCCGACGACGAGCTGGGCCCCCTCGTCACCGACCTGGGCGGGCACGACCTCCAGGCGATGCTCGACGCGTACGCCCAGTGCGACGCGGTCACCGACCGGCCCAGCGTGGTCTTCGCCTACACGGTCAAGGGGTGGGGGCTGCCGATCGCGGGCAACCCACGCAACCACTCGGCGCTGCTCACCACCGAGCAGGTCGACGCGCTGCGCGCCGCGCACGGCCTGACCCGCGACACCGAGTGGGACCGCCTCGACCCGGCGTCCCCGGCCGGCATCCGGGCCGGCGAACGCCGGGAGGCGCTGTCCCGCGCGCCGCGCGAGCGGGCGCTGGGGGTCACCGTCCCGGAGACCACGAAGGTACGGGTGAACAAGCCCGTCTCCACCCAGGAGGTCTTCGGCCGGGTGCTGGTCGACCTGGCCCGGGACCCGAAGGTGGCGCCCTACCTGGTCACCACCGCGCCGGACGTGGCCACCTCCACCAACCTGGCCGGGTTCATCAACAAGACCGGGGTGTTCGCCCCGACCGAGCAGCGCTCCTGGACCGAGGACCGGATGCTGCGCTGGACGGAGACCCCCGCGGGGCAGCACATCGAGCTGGGCATCTCCGAGATGAACCTGTTCCTGCTGCTCGGCCAGCTCGGCCTGTCGTGGGACCTGTCCGGGCAGCCGCTGCTGCCGGTCGGCACGGTCTACGACCCGTTCGTGCTGCGCGGCCTGGACGCCTTCCTCTACGGCACCTACTCCGGCTCCCGGTTCGTGGTCGCGGGCACCCCGTCGGGCATCACCCTCGCCCCCGAGGGCGGCGCCCACCAGTCGACCATCACCGCCTCCGTCGGCCTGGAGCTGCCCGGGGTCACCTTCTGCGAACCCGCGTACGCCGGCAGCCTCGACTGGCTGCTCTGCGACGCGCTCGGCCAGATCGCCGGGGGAGCGGCGCCGGCCGCCACGGCCGCGCCGGCCGAGGACGGGGCGTACTACTTCCGCCTCAGCACCCGACCGATCGACCAGGCGCCGTTCGAGGCGGCCCGGGCCCGGCTCGGCGACGCGGTGCTGCGCCGGCAGGTGGTGGCGGGCGCCTACCGGCTCGTCGACGCGCACGAGGCGTACCCCCACCTGGCGGACGCCCCGGTCGTGCAGCTCGCCGCCTCCGGCGCGGTGCTGCCGGAGGTCCTGGCCGCCGCCGCGGAGCTGGCGGAGGAGGGGGTCGCGGCGCACGTGGTCGACGTGACGAGCCTGGACCGGCTCTACCGGGCCTGGCAGCGGACCCTGCGCCAGGGCGTGCGGACGGCGACCGTGCCGAGCGTGCCCGGGGCGCTGCGGTCGGCCTTCGCCGACCGGGTGCCGGTGGTCACCGTGCACGACGCGGCCTCGCACGCGATGGCCTGGCTCGGTTCGGCGCTCGGCGCCCCGGCCGTGCCGCTCGGCGTCGACGAGTTCGGCCAGTCCGGCAGCGTCGGCGAGCTGTACGAGCTGCACGACCTGCTGCCCGGCAGCATCGTCAACGCCGCGCTGGCCGCCCTCTCGCTGCGTTGACGCGTCAGCCGGTGGGGCTCGGCGTCGCCGTCGGGCTGCCGGTCGGGGCGGGCGACACGGGCCCGCCCCGGGTCGGTGTCGGGGTGACCGGCACCCGGTCACCCTTCTTCGGGTCCTGGATCACGTGCCGTTCCAGGTTGACCTGCGACTGCCCGGTCCCGCCCACGGTGATGTCGTCGTACGCCTGCAACAGCTTCTGCTGGTCGAAGTAGAGCACCGACATCGACAGCGGGGTGGGCTTCTCGCCCTCCAGGCCGCGCAGCCCGGCGCCGCCGGTGGAGCCCTCCACCATGAGCTGGGTCGGCTGCTTGTCCGGCACCTGCGGCAGCTTCGACACCTGCCGGGCGTGGGTGTGCCCGGCCAGCACCAGCGGGCAGGTGCCGGAGAGCGGGCCGGCCGAGGCCGGGTCGTGCACCAGCGCGATGTTCACCGGCTTCGGCGAGGCCTTGACCGTGGCGGCGAGCTGCTCGCCGGCGCCGATCACCTGGTCGGCGACGACCTTGGTGAGCCCGCTGCCGGCTGGCGAGGTCTCCTTGTCCGGGGTGAACCGGGGGTCGCCGATGCCGGCGATGGTCAGCCCGGCGACCGTCGTCGCGGAGTTGTCCAGCACGACGGCGTTCGGCTGCGCGGCCACCGCGGCGGCCGTCTTCGGCGAGTCGTGGTTGCCGCGGATGTAGACGTACGGCTTCTTGAGCAGGCCGATCGAGCCGACGAAGGACGCCTCCGGCTCGCTGCCCCAGTCGGTGATGTCGCCGGTGTCGATCACCACGTCGATGTTGAACTGCTCCACCACCGTGCGGATGAGCTGCCAGCCGGTCGGGTTGAGGTGCATGTCGGAGACGTGCAGCACCCGGGTGGTGCCGGGCGACGGCTGGACCACCGGCAGCGCGGAGACCGTGGTGTAGAGCTTGCTGACGTTGCCGACCAGCCGTTGCAGCTGCTCGGCGTACTTGGTGTAGTCGTTGGCGATCCGGCGCGCGTCACCCACGATCGCCGGCGCGTTGACCAGCAGCCCCTCGTAGCGCGGCTCCTCGATGGCCTGCGGCCGGATGGTGGCGGCGGCCAGGCCGAGACTGCCGGCGGTGACCACCAGCGCCAGCCCGCCGGCCCACGCGGTGCGGCGTGTGTCGCGGAAGACCAGCCCGGCCAGCAGCAGGGTGGCCAGCACCGCCGAGGCGACCGTCTTCAGGCCGAGCCGCATGACGCCGGCCCGGACGTCCTCGACCGCCGACTGGCTGGCCCGGCTGATGCTCGCCGGGTCGTCGATCAGCGCCTCGGTACGCCGCTGGTCCAGCGCGCCCAGCTCGACGGTCAGGTAGGCCGGCCCGTCGTGGCTGTCCAGCAGCAGCGCGCCCAGCGGCGGGATGTCGACGGTGGTGCCGCCGCTCAGCGACGGGCTGAGATTGAGCTCCGCGCGGAACGGCCCGATGTCGGTGCCCACGTGCCCGCCGGCGTAGGTGCCGGCCACCACGCCGGCCAGGGTGACCACGAGCAGGGCCAGCACCACGCCGAGCCGGCGCAGCCCGTTGCCCGGCCGCCACCGTCGGCGGGCGCGGCCGTCCTCCGGGGCCGCCTCGTCCCCGGCGCCGTGCTGCTCGTTCTCCTGGCCGTCCATGCTGAGATTCTGACCTGCCCGTAGAAGGATCTTGGCAAACCTGCCGGAAGCGGATCAGCTGCGGCCGGCGCCGCCGTCGGCGAAGACCAGCCGCAGGATCCGGTCGTCGTCGCCGGCCGGTTTGCCCCGCCCGTCCCGGTTGGAGGTGCTCACCCAGACCGACCCGTCCGGGGCCACGGCGGCGGCCCGCAGCCGGCCGTACCGGCCGGTGAACAGTTCGCGCGGCTGGCCGAGGACGGTGCCGTTGCCGGCCAGCCCGACCAACCAGAGCCGTTGCCCGCGCAGGCAGGCGGTGACCAGCAGTCGCTCCACGGCCGCCAGGCCGGAGCAGGAGGCGTCGCCGGTGCGCCACTGCACGATCGGGTTGACGTAGCGCTTGTCGTCGCCGCGCCCCTCGACCTGCGGCCAGCCGTAGTTGCCGCCCTTGTTGATCTGGTTGATCTCGTCCCAGGTGTTCTGGCCGAACTCCACGGCGAACATCTTCTTGTCCGGTGTCCAGGCGAAGCCCTGCACGTTGCGGTGCCCGGTCGACCAGACCGGCGAGCCGGCGGTCGGGTTGCCGGGTGCGGGCTTGCCGTCCCGGGTGATCCGCAGGATCTTGCCGCCGAGGCTCTTCGGGTCCTGCGCGTTCGCGGTGCGCCCGGCGTCGCCGGTGCTGGCGTAGAGGAAGCCGTCAGGGCCGAAGCCCAGCCCGCCGCCGTCGTGGTTGCCGGCCTTCGGGATGCCCGTGAGGATCGGCGTCGGCGGCCGGCCCAGCTCCAGCTTCGCGATCCGGTTGTCCGCGGCGCTCGTGTAGTAGACGAAGACCGTGCGGTCCCGGGCGTACGCGGGGGAGACGGCGATGCCGAGCAGGCCCCCCTCGCCGGCGGCCGCCACGTCCGGCACGGTCTGCACGACCCGGACGGTCATCCCCTCCGGCCCGGACTTCGGGCCGACCTGGAGGATCCGCCCGCTGTCCCGCTCGGTGACCAGCGCGCCGCCGTCGGGGAGGAAGGCGATGCCCCAGGGCACCGCGAGTCCTCTCGCCAGCACCGTGGCGACCACCTGCTGGCCCGCGCCCCCGGGGCTGGCTGAGGTGGACGGCGACGGGAAGTTGGGCGGCTCGCCGGCCGGGTCGGGATCCGGGTCGCCGAAGGCGCAGCCGGCGGTGCCCAGCAGCAGCGTCGCGCAGGACGCCGCCAGCGCCGCCCGCAGGCGGCCGGTGCGGGGGTACGGGGGACGCGACCTCACCTGGCCAGCCTAGCCGGGCCGGGTGGCGAACCGGGCCCGACGAACCGCCTCCGGGGTCAGCGGGCGCGCAGGGCGAGCAGGGCGACGTCGTCCTCCCGCCGGTGGGCGGCGGCGAGCAGCCGGTCGCAGAGGGCCGGTAGGGGGAGCGACGCGCCGTCGGCGAGCTGCTCGACCAGCGCGGCCTGCCCCTCGTCGATCGGCCGGTCCCGGCGCTCGATCAGCCCGTCGGTGTGCAGCAGCAGGGTGTCGCCCGGGGCGAGGGCCAGCTCCCGGCGGATGCGCCGGGGCGGCCGGGCCAGGCCGAGCAGTGGCCCCCGAACCTCGTCCAGCGCGCGTACCGGCCCTTCGGGGGGAACCAGCAGCGGCGGGGGGTGGCCGGCGTTGCACCACGAGACCAGGAGCCCGGGCGCGGCGGGGCGGACCCGGGCCAGCACGGCGGAGGCCACGGTCGGCACGGGCAGCCCCTGGATGGCCCGGTCGAGGTGGGTCATGAGCTCGTCGACCGGGTCGTCCCGCCCGTACGCGTCGCCGCGCACCAGGTTGCGCAGCTGGCCCATGGTCGCCGCCGCCTCGATGTCGTGCCCGGCCACGTCACCGATCGCGGCGACCAGCTCGCCGTCGGGCTGGACGAAGGCGTCGTACCAGTCGCCGCCCACCTCGACCCGGTCGGCCGCCGGCAGGTAGCGGGCGGCCAGCTCGACGCCGGGCACCACGGGCAGGGTGGGCAGCATGCTGTGCTGCAGCACCTCGGCGACGTGCCGCTGCTCGCCGTAGAGCCGGCTGTTGCCCACGGCCTGGCCGGCGCGGCGGCCGATGTCCAGCGCGGTCCGCAGGTCGCTCTCGTCGAACCCGCGCCGGGACGCGCCGTTGACCAGCGTGACGGCGCCGACGACGCGCACGCCGGCGGCGGTGATCGGCACGGTGAGGTGCGAGCCGAAGCCCAGCCGCTCGGCGAGCGGCGCCAGCTCCGGGTGGGTGGTGCCCTGCTCGACGTCGGCCGGCGCGGCCGCTTCGCGCATGACCGGCCGCCCGGTCCGCAGCACCGACCGGATGATCGAGCCCGGGCCGAGGCCGGTGGTCAGCAGCCGGGTGAAGCGGTCCAGGTCGGCCGCCCGGTCCGGGTCCCGGTGCAGCCCCGAGACGGTCCGCGGCCGGCCCGCCGGGTCGACCAGGGTGATCAGGCACCAGTCGGCGAGCAGCGGGACCATGGCCTGCCCGAGCCGGTCCACCGCCGTGGCCATGTCGAGCGTGCCGCCCAGCAGCTCGCTCATCCCGGCCAGCATGGCGAGCCGGTCGTGCGCCTCCTCGGCGCGGCGGCGGGCCTGCTCGGCCCCCTCCACGGCGATCCGCAGCCGCAGCTCCGAGGAGCAGGCGGCGGCCAGGTCGGCGAGGGTGCGCAGCTGCTCGGCCGTCCAGGCCCGGGGCTTGCTGTCGATGGCGCAGAGCGAGCCGAGCACCCGGCCGTCGAGGTCGGTCAGCGGCATCCCCGCGTACGCGACCACCCCGAGGTCCTCGATGGCCAGGTTGCGGCGTACGCGGGGGTAGAGGCGGGCGTCGGGCAGCACCATCGGCACCTCGACGTCGACCACGTGCTGGCAGAACGAGTGGCTCAGCGGGGTCTCCCGCCGCCCGGCCCACGGCTCGGGCAGCCCGGTGGCCCCGGGGAAGAACTGGCGGTCGGCGGTGACCAGCGAGACCAGCGCGACCGGCACGTCGAGCAGGTCGCCGACCAGCCGCGCGAACCGGTCGAACGCCTCGTCGGGCGCCGAGCCGAGCCGGGTCTCGGCGAGGGAACGCAGCCGCTCGGGGTCGGCCAGCGCCGGGATCGGCACGACCGCACGCCCGACGCCGTCCTCGCTCATGACCACCCGTCTTCGACATGCGGAGCGCCCGTCGGCGTTCCGCCCTCGGTTATACCTCGCGCGGCCGACCGCCAACCCTGGCGAGCGGCGGTCGTCACGGCCCGGCCGCCCGCGCCGCCGGGTACGACTATCGTCGGCGGTCGTGAAGGTATGGATCCCCCACCCGGCCGGCCGGAGCCTCCTCGGCGAGCTGCCCGCGGGCGTCACCGTGGAACTGCTGACGGACCCGGCCCGGTTGCCGTCGTCCCCCTCCGGCGTGCGGTTCTGGGTGCCGCCCTTTCTGGCCGGCGCGGACGCCGGCACGCTCCTCGCCGAGCTGCCGGACCTCGCGGTGGTGCAGCTCCTCTCCGCCGGGGCGGACGCCTGGGTGGGGCGGGTTCCCGACGGGGTGACGCTCTGCGACGCCCGGGGCGTGCACGACTCGGCCACCGCCGAGTGGGTGGTCGCCGCGATCCTGTCCGCGCTGCGCGGCTTCGGCCCGCTGGCGCGCGCCCAGGCCCGCCGCGAGTGGGCGTACGACGAGGTGGCCCCGACCGACGAGCTGGCCGGCAAGCGGGTGCTGATCGTCGGCGCCGGCTCGATCGGCGCGGCCGTCCGGGCCCGGCTGGCCCCGTTCGAGGTGAGCTTCACCCTGGTCGCCCGGACGCCGCGCCCGGCCGAGGACGTGCACGGGGTGGACGAGCTGCCCGCCCTGCTGCCCGACGCCGACGTGGTGGTGCTGCTGGTGCCGTTGACCGAGCAGACCCGGGGGCTGGTCGACGAGAAGTTCCTCGCCGCGATGCGGGACGGCGCGCTGCTGGTCAACGCCGCCCGGGGCCCGGTGGCCCGGACCTCGGCGCTGGTCGCCGAGCTGGAATCGGGGCGGCTGCGGGCCGCGCTGGACGTGACCGATCCGGAGCCGCTGCCCGCCGACCATCCCCTCTGGGACCTGCCGAACGTCCTGCTCACCCCGCACGTCGCCGGTTCGGTCCGCGGCCTGCTGCCGCGGGCGTACCGGCTGGTGGGGGAGCAGGTGCGCCGGTTCGCGGCCGGGGAGCCGCTGGTGAACCGGGTGGTGGACGGCTACTGACGGCTCAGCCGGCGGACTCCGGCAGCTCCTGCCCGGTGGCGGAGACCAGCCGGGGCAGGTCGGCGGCGCGTACCGCGGGGAGCACCAGCGTCTCGCCGTCGTCGAGCCGGGCGACCGCCCGGCCGCGCGCGTCGGCGGTGAGTTCGGCGACCCGCGTCCAGGGCACCCGTCGCTGCCCCACGAGGGCCCGCAGCCGCAGCTCGCGGGCGTCGGCGTCGGTGCCGGCCCGCCACGCCCAGACGCCGAGCGCGAGCGGGATCAGCAGCACCCAGAGCAGCCACCAGCGCGCGGTGGCCAGCGGCAGCGCGCCGATGAACGCGACGATCGCGGCCACCAGGATCGCCTGGTTGTAGCGGAAACGGACGGTGTCGGCGCGGCTCACCCCACGATGATCCCATCCGGGACCGGCCGCGATCCGGGCGGGCGGCGAGGCGTGGGCCGGCATCTGGGTGTGACGGGCGTCACGTGCTGTGTCGCGTAACCCTGGGCGTCCGGGATCGTTTATGGGCGTGGCCGCGCCGGTCCCCGTCCGGCGCCGGTCGTGCCCGAGCCCCGACCTGCCCTGCCCGCTGACCCCGCACGTCGTACCGCAACCGCACCGCCCCGTGCCCCCTCACGAAGGCGACCGCCGTGCCCGTCACCCACCCCGCCGGCCCCCGCAGCCGGCCACCGCTGCCCGACCTCGCCGTGTCGCTCGCCGGCGCGCTGTTCGTCCTGGCCGGCGCCGCCGGCCTCGTTCCCGGCCCGGCCGCCGTGGCGCTCGCCGTCGCCGGTGGCTGCGCGCTGGCCTGCGTCCGCCTCGCCTGGCTGGCCGGCGCCCCGCCCGCGCCGCCCGACCCGCCCACCTCGCCCGAGCCGTCCGCACCCGGCACCACGCCCACCGGCCGGCGGGCCCGCCGGGTGGCGCTGTCCCGCCGGGTGGCCGGGATCCTCGACGTCGCCGTGCTGGCCGCCGGGCTCACCGTCGCGGTGCTGCCGCTGAGCGAGCCCGCGCACCGGCTGCCGGTCGCGCTGGCCGGCCTGGCGGTGACCGCCCCGCTGTACGCCGTGGCCCTGGTCCGGCTGCCCGGCCGCTCCCGGCTGTCCACCCGCGAGCGGCTGCGCCGCGGCGTGGACGTGGCCGGCCTCGGCGTCAGCCTGGTCTTCGCCGGCTGGGTGCTGCTGCCGCCCGGCCCCGTGCCCCCGGCCGCGCGAGCCGCCAGCGTCGGCGGCGCCGTGGCGCTGGCCGCGCTGCTGGTCGCCGCGCTCGCCGAGCGGCGTCGGCGGCCGGGCGCGGCCCGCTGCCACGCCGGCGCGGCGGCCACGCTGGGCGGGCTGGCCCTGCTCGTGGTGCTGCTCGCCTACGCCGCCCCGGACCGGGCCGTGCTGGCCGTCGCGCCGCCGCTGCTGGCCGGCGCGCTGTTCACCGCGGCCGGCGCCCGGCGTACGGCGGCCGGGGAGCGCCCCCGCGCCGGTGCGACCCCGGCCGCCTGGCCCGGGCTCACCGCGCCGGCCGGCATCGCGGCGCTGGCCGCCGGTCAGCACCTGTGGACGGTGGGGGAGTTCACCGCCCCGGCGATCGCCCTGGGGCTGTCCGTCATCCCGCCCATGGTGGTCCGGGAGGTGCTCGCCGCCGCCGACCAGCGGCGGCGGGCCGAGCGGCTGGCCGCCAGCGAGGCGCGGCTGCGGCACCTGGTCGGCGACGACGGCCCGCCCGCCGGCGCCGCGCCGGTCGACCGGGCCGGGCTGGTCCGCGCCCTCGACCGGCGCGCCGGCGGCGCGCTGCTCGTGGTCGACCTGCACGGCGCCGACGAGACGGCCGTGCTGGACGCGCCGGTGCTGGCCGAGGTCGCCCGCCGGCTCCGGGCCGGCGCCGGACCGCACGACGTGGTGGCCCGGCTCACCGACACCGAGTTCGCCGTGCTCACCGACGTGGGCCCGGTGCTCGCGTACGCGCTGGGCACCCGGCTGCTGGTCGCGCTCGCCGAGCCGTGCCCGCGGCCCGGCGGGGCGAGCCGGATCCGGGCCAGCGTGGGGCTCGCCGAGACCACCGGCGGTGAGCCGGAGGACGTGCTGCGCCAGGCCGACCTGGCCCGGCGGCGCGCCGTGCAGCTCGGCCGGGACCGGGTCGAGTGGTACGACGCCTACCTGGAGGAGCAGCTGGTCCGCCGGCTGGACCTGGAGCGGGAGCTGCCGGGCGCGGTGGCCCGGGGCGAGCTGGACCTGATCTACCAGCCGGTGCTGGCGCTGGCCGACCGGCTGCCGGTGGGCACGGAGGCGCTGCTGCGCTGGCGCAGCCCCGCTCTGGGCACGGTGCTGCCGGATGAGCTGCTGCCCGTCGCGGCCGACCTCGACCTGCTCGGCGAGCTCGGGCGGTGGGTGCTGGACCGGGCCTGCCGGCAGCTCGCGGACTGGTCGGAGGGGGGTCGCGTGCTGTGGATGGCGGTCAACGTCACGCCCCGGGAGCTGGCCGCGCCCGACTTCGTGGCCCGCACCGCGACCGCGCTGGCCGCGTACGACGTGCCGCCGGAGCGCCTGGTCGTGGAGGTGGCCGAGCCGGCGGTGGCCGCCGAGCTGTCCACCGTGGTGGCCCGGCTCGCCGGCCTCCGCTCGCTCGGCGTCCGCACCGCGCTGGACGACTTCCGCGCCGAGCACGCCTCGCTGGCCCAGCTCCGCAGGCTGCCGATCGACCTGCTCAAGGTAGGCCCGCATCTGGTCGGGCCGGGCGCCGACGGGCAGCGCCCGCTGATCGACGTGGTGGCCAACCTCGGTGACCGGCTCGGCCTGGAGGTGGTGGTCGAGGGGCTGGAGTCCGACGCCCAGGTGGCCGGGGCGCGCCGGGCCGGCTGCCACTACGGGCAGGGCTTCGCGCTGGCCCGCCCGGCCCCCGCCGAGCGGGTGGAGGCGTGGTTCGAGGAGTTCCCCTCGACGCCGCGCTGACCTGGTGGTTCAGCGGGATGGCTGAACCGGTTCACCGAGGGCGCGGGGGAGCCGTGCTGCCGCGCGGGGTGAGGTGGGCGGTCTCGTCCTGGAGGCCGGTGACCGGCTCGCCCGCGATCACGGCGAGGAGCTGCCGCGCGGCGTGCGCCCCGTACGCGGGGATGTCCCGGCCCAGCGCCGTCAGCGGCGGGTGCACGAGCTGGCAGAGCGGAGAGTCGTCCCAGGCCACGATGGACAGGTCGCCGGGCACGCTCAGCCCCATCTCCTGGGCCACCGAGAGCCCGGCGATCGCCATCACGTCGTTGTCGTAGATCACCGCGGTGGGTCGGCCGGCGGAGCTGAGCAGGCGGCGGGTGGCCCGCGCCCCCTCCTCGCCGGTGTAGTCGGACCAGACCGTGCTGGCCTCGTCCAGCCCGAGCCGGCGGCACACCTGCGTGAACGCGTCGGTGCGGATCTCGGTGTGCAGCAGCGAGGGCAGGCCGCCGACCCGGGCGATCCGCCGGTGCCCCAGCGCGACCAGGTACTCCACGGTCTCGACCAGGGCCGCCGCGTCGTCGGACCAGACGCTGGCCAGGCTGCCGGTGTGCCCGGGCCCGCCGATCACCACGGCCGGCAGTTGCAGCTCCTCCAGTGCCGGCACCCGCCGGTCGTCGGTGCGCAGGTCGCAGACGAACACGCCGTCCACCCGGCGCTCGGCCCACCAGCGGCGGTAGACCGCGATCTCCGCCTCCTGGTCGGCCACCACCTGCAGGGTCAGCGCGTACGAGCGGGCCGACAGCTCGGCCTCCACGCCGCTGATCAGCTCCATGAAGAAGGGCTCGATGCCCAGTATCCGGGCGGGCCGGCACAGGGCCAGGCCGACCGCCTTGGCGGTGGCGCCGGAGAGCGCCCGGGCGGCGCTGCTCGGGCTGAACCCGATCTCGGCGGCGATCGCCAGGATCCGCTGGCGGGTCGCCTCGGACACGCCGGGCTGCCCGTTCAGGGCATACGACACCGCGCCCTTGGAGACCCCGGCCCGCCGGGCGACGTCGGCGATGGTGGGCCGCTTCACGGGCGCGCTCCTCCACTCGTCCGGCCCGCGCGGGGCCACCTTCGACAACCGGGGGTGACCGGCGGCTGTCACGCTACTGCAAGGGGGCCGCCGCGCCGTCGGTACGGCGCGACCCGGAACGGAGCCGGGGTGGCCCGGCGCTTGCGCGGTTAAGCGCACGGCCCGACCCACCCCTCTCCGCCAGCCTCTCGCTGTTATGCGGCCGTTGACAGCCCAGGATGTCCCTCGTACGGTGTGGTCACTTATCCGGTTCAGTCAACGTCTCTCGATGTCGGGAGACGTCAGATCGTCCGCGGAATCATGGAAGGCGCGGTGAAGTCGTGAGCCGTCAGACGCTGCACGAGGGTTGGGTGCTGCGGGCCGTGCCCGGCCCGCAGGTGCCACCGGAGGTCGCCGGCCGGGCGGTGCCGGCGACCGTCCCCGGAGAAGTGCACACCGACCTGCTGGCGGCCGGCCTCATCCCCGACCCGTACCTCGACGACAACGAGAACGGTCTGGGCTGGATCGGCCGGACCGACTGGGTCTACGAGACCACCTTCGACTGGCGGCCGGGCGGTGACGAGCGCGTCGACCTGGTCTGTGCCGGCCTGGACACGGTCGCCACGGTCACCCTCAACGGCACCGAGGTCGGCCGCACCGAGAACCAGCACCGCGGCTACCGCTTCGCCGCCGGCCCGCTGCTGCGACCGGGCGCCAACACGCTCACCGTGCGGTTCGACTCGCCGTACCGCTACGCCGAGGCGCACCGGGACCGGCTCGGCGACCGGCCGAACGCGTACCCGGAGCCGTTCCACTTCATCCGCAAGACCGCCTGCAACTTCGGGTGGGACTGGGGGCCGACCGTCGTCACGGCCGGCATCTGGCAGGAGATCGGGCTGCACGCCTGGTCCACCGCCCGGCTCGCGACCGTCCGGCCGCTGGTCACGGTCGAGGACGGCGCCGGCCGGGTGGACCTGCACATCGAGGTCGAGCGGGCGGGCGACGACCCACTCACCGTGCGCGCCACCGTCGCGGGCGTCGCCGTCGAGATCGCCGTCCCGGCGGGGGAGCGCCACGCCGTGGCGACCCTCGCCGTCCGCGACCCGGCGCTCTGGTGGCCCGTCGGGTACGGCGACCAGCCCCTGCACGACCTCGACGTGACCCTCTCCGCCGCGGACGGCCGGACGCTGGACGGCTGGTCCCGCCGGATCGGCTTCCGCTCGGTGCGCCTGGACACCGCCCCCGACGCGCACGGCTCCGCGTTCACCCTGCACGTCAACGGGGTGCCGGTCTTCGTCAGGGGCGTCAACTGGATCCCCGACGACGCCTTCCCGAACCGGGTCACCCGGGCCCGCCTCGCGGAGCGTTTCGCGCAGGCGGTCGGCGCGAACGTCAACCTGCTGCGGGTCTGGGGCGGCGGCCGCTACGAGTCGGAGGACTTCTACGAGCTGGCCGACGAGCTCGGGCTGTTGGTGCAGCAGGACTTCCTCTTCGCCTGCGCCGCGTACCCGGAGGAGGAGCCGTTCCGCGCCGAGGTCGAGGCGGAGGCGCGGGAGCAGGTCACCCGGCTCGCGAGCCACCCCTCGCTGGTGCTCTGGACCGGCAACAACGAGAACATCTGGGGCTGGCACGACTGGGACTGGCAGGAGCCCCTGGCCGGCCGCACCTGGGGACGCGGCTACTACCTGGAGCTGCTGCCCGCGATCGTGGCCGAGCTGGACCCGACCCGGCCGTACTGGCCGGGCAGCCCCTGGTCCGGCAGGGAGGACGTGCACCCGAACGACCCGGCGCACGGCACCACGCACATCTGGGACGTGTGGAACACCGACGACTACACGAAGTACCGGGAGTACGTGCCCCGCTTCGTCGCCGAGTTCGGCTACCAGGCGCCGCCGGCGTACGCGACCCTGCGCCGGGCGCTGTCCGACGAGCCGCTCGCCCACGACTCGCCCGGCATGGCGCACCACCAGAAGGCGGCCGACGGGGACCGCAAGCTCCAGCGCGGCCTCGACGCCCACCTGCCGGCGCCCGCCGACTTCGACGACTGGCACTACCTCACCCAGCTCAACCAGGCCCGGGCCATCCAGCTCGGCGTTGAGCACTTCCGCTCGTACCGGCCGGTCTGCATGGGCACCATCGTCTGGCAGCTCAACGACTGCTGGCCGGTCACCTCGTGGGCGGCCGTCGACGGGGACGGCCGGCGCAAACCCCTGTGGTACGCGCTGCGCCGGGCCTACGCGGCCCGGCTGCTCACCGTGCAGCCGCGCGACGGCGGGCTGGCGCTGGTGGCGGTGAACGAGAGCGGCGAGGCGTGGCGCGCGCCGGCCACGGTCACCCGGCTGACCCTCACCGGGGAGCCGAGGGCGAAGACCTCGGTGGAGCTCGACGTCCCCGCGTACTCCTCGGTGGTGCTGGCGCTGCCGGCGGAGCTGGCGCGGCCGGACGAGGCGCGGCGGGAGCTGCTGGTCGCGGAGGCCGGCGAGACCGCGGAGCGGGCGCTGTGGTTCTTCGCCACGGACCGGGAGGTCGAGTGGCCGGCCGCGGAGCTGTCCGCGACGGTCGAGCCGGCGGGCGGCGGCCAGCGGGTGCGCGTGACCGCCCGGACGGTGCTGCGCGACCTGACCCTCTTCCCGGACCGGCTCGACCCGGCCGCGCAGGTCGACCGGGCGCTGGTCACCCTGCTGCCGGGGGAGTCGGCCACCTTCACGGTGCACGCCGGCGCCCCGCTCGACCCGGCGGCGCTCACCCGCCGCCCCGTGCTGCGCTGCGTCAACGACCTCACCCGATAGCCGCTTGGATCCTGGCGGGTTGCCGGTCGTGGCAAACGGCAACTCGCCAAGATCCCGGCACCGAATTGAAGATTTTCGCAAGTGCTAAAGTCTTCAGGGTTCCCGGGGAGGAGTCGACATGTCGGTGCCGCTGTACCAGGCCAAGGCGGAGCTGTTCCGCACCCTCGGGCACCCGGTCCGGATCCGGGTGCTCGAACTGCTCCAGGACGGGCCCAAGCCGGTCCGCGACCTGCTCACCGCCATCGACGTCGAGCCGTCCAACCTCTCCCAGCAGCTCGCCGTCCTGCGCCGGGCCGGCATGGTCACCTCGCACCGGGACGGCCCGCTGGTCGTCTACTCGCTCAGCACCCCGGACGTGGCCGACCTGCTCGCCGCCGGCCGGCGGATCCTCGGCGCGGTCCTCACCGACCGCGACGCCCTCCTCGACGAGCTGCGCGCCGGGGAAGGGCAGCGGTGAACGCCGCTGCCCGCTCCGCCGTCGACAGTCCGTCCCGGCCCGGCGTCCCCGGCGGCGGCCCGCGGCGGGCGGGCCGGCTGCTCCGGACCCGGCTGTCCGGGCTGCTGCCCGGCCGGTCCGACTGGGCGGCGGTACGCCGCTCGCCCCGCCGCGACCTGCTCGCCGGGCTCACCGTGGCCGTGGTGGCGCTGCCCCTCGCGCTCGCCTTCGGCGTCACCTCCGGGCTTGGCGCGCAGGCCGGGCTGGTCACCGCCGTGATCGCCGGGGCCGTCGCCGCGATCTTCGGCGGCTCCAACCTCCAGGTCTCCGGCCCCACCGGAGCCATGACCGTGGTGCTCGTGCCGGTGGTGCAGCGCTTCGGCGCCCGGGGCGTGCTGATGGTCGGCGCGCTTGCCGGCCTGATCCTGCTCGCCCTCGCCCTGGCCCGCCTCGGCCGCTACGTCCGCTACCTGCCCACCCCCGTCATCGAGGGCTTCACGGCCGGCATCGCCGTGGTCATCGCCCTGCAACAGGTGCCCGCGGCCCTCGGCGTCACCGACGCCCACGGCGAGAAGGTCTGGGCGGTGGCCGCCGACGCGGTCGTGCGGTTCGCCGCCCACCCCCGGCCGGTGGCCGTCGCCGTGGCGCTCGGGGTGGCCGCGCTCATGCTGCTCGGCGCCCGCTGGCGCCCCGGCCTGCCGTTCTCCCTGCTCGGGGTGGCCGCCGCCACGCTCCTCGCCGAACTGGCCCCGGTCGACCTGGTCCGCATCGGCGCCCTGCCGCAGGGGCTGCCCGCCCCGTCGCTGGACTTCCTCGACCCCGGCGCGATCGGCATGCTGCTGCCCAGCGCGCTCGCGGTGGCTGCGCTCGCGGCCCTGGAGAGCCTGCTCTCGGCCACCGTGGCGGACGGGATGACCGTCGGCGAACGGCACGACCCGGACCGGGAACTCTTCGGGCAGGGCCTGGCCAACCTGGCCGCCCCGGTGTTCGGCGGCATCCCGGCCACGGCCGCCATCGCCCGCACCGCCGTGAACGTGCGGGCCGGCGCCTCGTCGAAGCTCGCCGCGCTCACCCACGCCGTCGCCCTCGCCGCCATCGTGCTGGCCGCCGCCCCGCTCGTCGGCCGCATCCCCCTCGCCGCGCTGGCCGGGGTGCTGCTCGCCACGACCGTGCGGATGGTCGAGGCCGGGTCGCTGCGGGCGCTGCTCCGGGCCACCCGGGCCGACGCCGTGGTGCTGGTGCTCACCTTCGCGGTCACCGTGATGTGGGACCTGGTCACCGCCGTCGCGGTCGGGCTGGCCGTGGCCGTCGTGCTCGCGCTGCGCGCGGTGGCCCGCAGCGCCCGGCTCGAACAGGTCCCCCTCGATCCCGGCGAGCACAGCGCCGAGGAGCACGCCCTGCTGGCCGAGCACATCGTGGCGTACCGGCTGGACGGGCCGCTCTTCTTCGCCGCCGCGCACACGTTCCTGCTGGAGTTGGCCGAGGTGGCCGACGTCCGCGTGGTCATCCTGCGGATGTCCCGGGTGTCCACGGTCGACGCCACCGGCGCACAGGTGCTCGGTGACGCCGTCGACCGGCTGCGCGGGCGGGGCATCGCCGTGCTGCTCTCCGGCATCACGCCGGGTCACGACCAGGTGCTCAGCACGCTGGGCGTGGCGGCCGAGCTGCGCCGGGAGGGGCTGATCTTCCCGGACACCCCGGCCGCCATCCGCCACGCCCGCGCCATCGCGCTGGCCGGCTGACCGCCAGGGGCGGTTACTCCGGGACCCGCCGGTACGCGCCGTCGCTGGCCGAGGTGGCCATCGAGGCGTACGCGCGCAGCGCCGCCGACACCGGCCGCACCCGGTCGGTCGGGGTGTACGGGCGGTCGCGCTTCTCCTCCGCCACCCGCCGCGCCTGGAGCACGTCGTCGGGCACGTCGAGCCGGATCGACCGGGCCGGGATGTCGATGACGATCTCGTCGCCCTCCCGCACCAGCGCGATGAGGCCGCCCGAGGCCGCCTCGGGCGAGACGTGCCCGATGGACAGGCCGGACGTGCCGCCGGAGAACCGGCCGTCGGTGAGCAGCGCGCACGAGCGGCCCAGCCCGCGCCCCTTGAGGAACGAGGTGGGGTAGAGCATCTCCTGCATGCCGGGGCCGCCCTTCGGGCCCTCGTAGCGGATCACCACGACGTCCCCGGCGACGACCTGCTTGGCCAGGATCGCCGCCACCGCGTCGTCCTGCGACTCGTAGACCTTGGCCGGCCCGCGGAAGGTCAGGCACTCCTCGGGCACCCCGGCGGTCTTCACCACGCAGCCGTCCGGCGCCAGGTTGCCGTGCAGGATGGCGAGCCCGCCGTCCGCGCTGTACGCGTGCTCCCGGTCGCGGACGCAGCCGCCGGCCGCGTCGGTGTCCAGGGACGACCAGCGGTTGGTGGTGGAGAACGGCTCGGTGGTGCGCACCCCGCCCGGGGCGGCGTGGAACAGCTCGACCGCCTCCGGGGTGGCGGAGCCGCCGCGGACGTCCCAGTCGGCGAGCCACTGCTGGAGCGAGGGGGAGTGCACGGCGTGCACGTCCCGGTGGAGCAGGCCGGCGCGGTCCAGTTCGCCCAGGATGGCCGGGATGCCGCCGGCCCGGTGCACGTCCTCCATGTGGTACTGCGGCGAGTTCGGCGCGACCTTCGCGAGGCAGGGCACCCGCCGGGAGATGGCGTCGATGTCGGCCACCCCGAAGTCCAGTTCCGCCTCGCGGGCGGCGGCGAGCAGGTGCAGCACCGTGTTGGTCGAGCCGCCCATGGCCACGTCGAGCGCGACGGCGTTCTCGAAGGCGGCCCGGGTGGCGATCGACCGGGGCAGCACGGACGCGTCGTCGCCGTCGTACCAGCGCCGGGCCAGCTCCACGGCGGTGCGGCCGGCCTCGACGAACAGCGACCGGCGGGCGGCGTGGGTGGCCAGCGTCGAGCCGTTGCCGGGCAGCGCCAGGCCGATCGCCTCCGTGAGGCAGTTCATCGAGTTGGCGGTGAACATGCCGGAGCAGGAGCCGCAGGTCGGGCAGGCGGAGCGCTCGATCTCACCGAGCTGGTCGTCGGTGACCGCCTCGTTCGACGACGCGATCATGGCGTCGATCAGGTCGATCTTGGAGTGGACGACGCCCTCGATCGCCACCGTCTTGCCGGCCTCCATGGGGCCGCCGGAGACGAAGACGGTCGGGATGTTGAGCCGCAGCGCGGCCAGCAGCATGCCCGGGGTGATCTTGTCGCAGTTGGAGATGCAGACCAGGACGTCCGCGCAGTGCGCGTTGACCATGTATTCCACCGCGTCGGCGATCAGCTCACGGCTGGGCAGCGAGTAGAGCATGCCGCCGTGGCCCATGGCGATGCCGTCGTCCACGGCGATGGTGTTGAACTCCCGGCCCACCCCGCCGGCCTCGGCCACCGCGTCGGCGACCAGGCCGCCGAGGTCCTTGAGGTGTACGTGGCCGGGGACGAACTGGGTGAAACTGTTCGCGATGGCGACGATCGGCTTGCCGAAGTCGTCGTCGGTCATCCCGGTGGCCCGCCACAGGGCCCGGGCGCCGGCCATCGTCCGACCGTGGGTGGAGGTCCTCGACCGCAGCTCAGGCATGCCTACCAGTCTGACACCGCCGGCCCGGCGACCCCCGGGCACGCGCGCCGTGTCCCAACAGTTGCACACCCGGTGCCCCACGGGCGGCGCCGATCCGGCACAGTTGAGGTCGTGCAGTCGTCCCCGGGCATGGTCGTTGTCGCGGTGCTGAGCGGGCTCGCCGCGGCCGGTGCCGCCGCCCTGCTCGCCGCGTCGGCGCGCCGCCGGGGCGGGCCGCACCGGCAGGCCCACGTGCTACTCGCGGCCGCCGCCGGGGTCGCCCTGCTCAGCCTGCTCCTCGGGCTGGCCGGCACGCTGGCCGCCGGCGACCACTGGGCGCACCGGCAGGGGCAGCGCACCGGCTGGGCCACCCTCGTCTCGTTCGGCACCACGCTCGCCGGCCTCGGCCTCGGTGTCGCCCTGCTGCGGCTGCCCGGCACGGCCGCGGCCCGGGCGGCCACCGCCCGACTGCTGCTGGACGGCCTGATCATGGCGGGGGCGCTCTGGTTCGTCGGCTGGGCGCTGTTCAGCCCGCCGACCCGGCTGCTCGGCGACGCGACCCCGGCCCTCTGCGTACCCATCCTGCTGGCCACGGTGAGCGCGGCGCTGACCGCCGGGCTGACCGTGATCATGGTGTTGCGGGCGGCCCCGCCGCGTGGCCGCCTCGTCCTGCTGGGCGCCGGCGCGACCGGGGTGACCTGCGGCGGCCTGGGCCTGTCGGCCGGGCTCTGCCAGGCCGGTGCGGGAATGGCGTTCGCCGGCGCCGCGGTGATCGCCGCCGGCCTGCTGGCCACCGCCCTGGCCGCGCACCGGGTCGACCTGCCGCGGGTCGACGTCGACCTGATCCGCCGCGACGGTGAGTACGCCTTCGTGCCGATGTTCGCGATGGCCGCCTCCGCGATGTACCACCTCGTGCAGGGCGGCCGGTTCGACGTGTTCGGCATCGCGGCGGGCAGCTTCGAGGGCTTCGCCCTGGTGGCGCGACAGTACCTGGCCCTCAACGACGTCCGCGGCTACGCCGGCCGGCTGGCCGAGCGGGAGGCGCACTTCCGCGAGCTGGCGCACACCGACCCGCTCACCGGCCTGGCCAACCGGCGCGGCCTGCTGGGCGCGCTGCACCGCTGCGCCGAGGCCGGCGTCCCCTGCGTGCTGCTCGGGCTGGACCTGGACGGCTTCAAGAACGTCAACGACATGCGCGGCCACGACGTGGGCGACGCGGTGCTCGCCGAGGTGGGCCGGCGGCTGCGCGGCAACCTGCGCCCGGGCGACCTGGCCGCCCGGTTCGGCGGCGACGAGTTCGCCGTGCTCATGCACGGCACGTCCGACCCGGGGCCGGTCGCCGAGCGGCTGCTCGGGGTGCTCGGCCGCCCCTACGAGGAAGCCGACGGACCGGTCTTCCTCTCGGTCAGCATCGGGGTGGCCGGCGCCTGCGGGGAGACCGACGTCGAGCTGCTGCTGCGCAACGCCGACCTGGCGCTGCGCTACGCCAAGCAGCGCGGCAAGAACCGGATCGAGCGCTACGACGCCACCTACGACCAGTTGCTGCGCCGGCGCACCATGCTGGAGCACGAGCTGCGCGGGGCGATCGAGCGCGACGAGCTGCGGCTGGCCTTCCAGCCGGTGGCCTCGCTGCCCTCGGTCCGCCCGGTGGGGGCCGAGGCGCTGCTCCGCTGGCACCACCCGGAGCTGGGCAACGTCCGGCCGGACGAGTTCATCCCGCTGGCCGAGGAGTGCGGGATGATCTCCAAGCTGGGCGCCTGGGTGCTCCACCAGGCGTGCTACCAGCTCTCCCGCTGGCTGGCCGACGGGCACGACGTCTGGGTGTCGGTGAACGTCTCGCCGCGGGAGCTGCACGCGCCGGAGTACGTGGTCCAGGTCGCCGACGCGCTGCGCGCCCACCACGTGCCGCCGCAGCGGCTGGTGCTGGAGGTCACCGAGCACGCCGTCGCCACCGACCTGGACGAGCTGATCCGGCGGCTCACCGCGCTGCGCCTCACCGGGGTGCGGATCGCGCTGGACGACTTCGGCGCCGGCTACTCCTCGCTGGGGCAGCTCCGCCGCCTCCCGATCGACATTCTCAAGATCGACCACAGCCTGGTCGCCGAGCACGAGCCGGTCCGGCCGGTCGGCCGGGACGGCCCGGCGTTCGCCCCGATGGTCGACATCGTCATGCGCCTCGGGCACCAGCTCGGCCTGGAGGTGATCGCCGAGGGCGTCACCACCCCCACCGAGCTGGCCGCCGTGGTGGCCGCCGGTTGCCGCTTCGGGCAGGGCGCGGCCTTCGGCTGGGGCGTGCCCGCCGAGCACCTGGAGGCGATGCTGGAGGCGGCCACCTCGCCCGGCAGCCGCCCCGCCTCGGCGCCGCCCGCCGCGCCGGCCCCACCGCCCCGGATCGGGCCGTCCCCGCTGCTGCCCCGGCTCCGGTCCAATCCACCCGCCCAGATACCCGCGCCGCGTACCTCGAACGAGGGATCTTCGCAGGTCGCGCCGGGCGCGGAGGGGGCGTCGGGAGCCGACACGCCCACGTCCGTGAACCAAAATGTGGGATCAGTTGACTCATCGCGTGAGATGCGTCAGGCTTGACCGCATGTCGTCGAACCGGTCGCTGCGAGTACTTACCTGAGCGCACTCTCCCGAACGAGAGTGCGCTGGCCCCGTGCATCTGCACGTGGGCCGTTTTTGTTGCCGTCGGACCATCGCCGGGACGCCCGCGTCCCATCCTGAGAAGCGCATCACACACTCCAGCCGAAGGCCTGAACCGCCATGACGAGACCCACGCCAGAGACCCTCGCCCACTCCGTCCGGCGCGCCCGACCGGCCACCGAGCCGGCCGGCGACGCCGACCACGCCCCCGCCCCCCGCACCGGAGCCACCCCGGCCTCGCCGGCCGTGCGGCAGCCGGACCCCGCTCCGGTCTCCGGTGCCGGCTCGCTGGTGCGGTCGCTCGAGGCGCTCGGCGTCGACGTCGTCTTCGGCATCCCGGGCGGCGCGATCCTGCCGGCGTACGACCCGCTCTACGACTCGACGGTGCGGCACATCCTGGTCCGCCACGAGCAGGGCGCCGGGCACGCGGCCACCGGCTACGCCCAGGCCACCGGCAAGGTCGGCGTCTGCATCGCCACCTCCGGCCCGGGCGCGACCAACCTGGTGACGCCGATCGCCGACGCGTACATGGACTCGGTGCCCATGGTGGCGATCACCGGCCAGGTGGCCCGCCCGTCGATCGGCACGGACGCCTTCCAGGAGGCGGACATCCAGGGCATCACCCTGCCGATCACCAAGCACAACTTCCTGGTGCAGACGGCCGAGGAGATCCCGCAGGTGCTCGCCGAGGCGTTCCACCTGGCCTCGACCGGCCGGCCCGGCCCGGTCCTGGTCGACATCCCCAAGGACGTCCTCCAGGCGCCGACCACCTTCACCTGGCCGCCCACCCTGGACCTGCCCGGCTACCGGCCCACCCTGCACCCGCACGGCAAGCAGATCCGCGAGGCGGCCCGGCTGATGACCGCCGCCCGCCGCCCGGTGCTCTACGTCGGCGGCGGCGTGCTGAAGGCCGGCGCCACCGAGGGGCTGCGCCGACTGGCCGAGCTGACCGGCATCCCGGTGGTCACCACCCTCATGGCGCTCGGCGCGTTCCCCGACTCGCACCGGCAGCACCTGGGCATGCCCGGCATGCACGGCACCGTCGCCGCGGTCTACGGCCTCCAGAAGTCCGACCTCATCGTGGCGCTGGGCGCCCGCTTCGACGACCGGGTCACCGGCAAGCTGGACTCGTTCGCGCCGGACGCCACCGTGGTGCACGCCGACATCGACCCGGCCGAGATCGGGAAGAACCGGCACGCCGACGTCCCGATCGTGGGCGACGCCCGGCACGTCATCGACGAGCTGATCGCGGCCGTCACCGCCGAGCAGGCGGCCCGCCCGGCCGCCGACCTCGCCGACTGGTGGAACCAGCTCGACGACCTGCGCGGGCGCTACCCGCTGGGCTACGAGGAGCCGGCCGACGGCACGCTCTCCCCGCAGTACGTGATCAAGCGGTTGGGCGAGATCGCCGGCCCGGACACCGTCTACGTGGCGGGCGTCGGCCAGCACCAGATGTGGGCCAGCCAGTTCATCTCGTACGAGAAGCCGTACACCTGGCTGAACTCCGGCGGCCTCGGCACCATGGGCTACGCCGTCCCGGCGGCGATGGGCGCCAAGGTCGGCAAGCCGGACACGACGGTCTGGGCGGTCGACGGCGACGGCTGCTTCCAGATGACCAACCAGGAGCTGGCCACCTGCGCCCTGGAGGGCATCCCCATCAAGGTCGCCGTCATCAACAACGGCAACCTGGGCATGGTCCGGCAGTGGCAGACCCTGTTCTACGGGGAGCGCTACTCCAACACCGAGCTGGGCACCCACAAGCACCGCATCCCGGACTTCGTGAAGCTCGCCGAGGCGCTCGGCTGCGTCGGCCTGCGCTGCGAGAACGCCGCCGACGTGGACAAGACCATCGAGGCGGCCATGGCGATCACCGACGCCCCCGTGGTCATCGACTTCGTGGTCGGCAAGGACGCCATGGTGTGGCCGATGGTCGCCGCCGGCACCAGCAACGACGAGATCATGTTCGCCCGGGGCGTCCGCCCCGCCTTCGACGAGGACGAACTCTGATGACCATGCACACCCTGTCCGTGCTCGTGGAGAACAAGCCGGGTGTCCTGGCCCGGGTCTCCGGGCTGTTCTCCCGGCGCGGGTTCAACATCGACAGCCTCGCCGTGGGCGAGACCGAGAACCCCGACGTCTCCCGCATCACCATCGTGGTCAACGCCGAGTCGTCGCCGCTGGAGCAGGTCACCAAGCAGCTCAACAAGCTGGTCAACGTACTCAAGATCGTCGAGCTGGACCCGCAGGTCTCGGTGGCCCGGGAGCTGCTGCTGGTCAAGGTCCGCGCGGACCGCAACGCCCGGGGCCAGGTGCTGGAGACGGTCGCCCTGTTCCGCGCCCGGGTGGTCGACGTCGCGCCGGACACGCTGACCATCGAGGCCACCGGCACCCCCGACAAGCTCGACGCGCTGCTGCGTGACCTCGAGCCGTTCGGCATCAAGGAGATGGTCCAGTCCGGCACGGTGGCCATCGGGCGCGGCTCCCGCTCCATCACCGCCGGCCCGGCGCTGCGCGCCGCCTGATCCGCACCCCACCAGATTTCGACGGGCCGACGGGCACCGCCGTACGAAAGGGAAGTCAATGAGCGTTGAGGTGTTCTACGACGACGACGCCGACCTGGGCCTGATCCAGGGCCGCAAGGTCGCCGTGATCGGCTACGGCAGCCAGGGCCACGCCCACGCGCTGTCGCTGCGCGACTCCGGCGTCGACGTGGTGATCGGCCTGCCCGCCGGTTCGAAGAGCCGGCCGAAGGCCGAGGAGCAGGGCCTGCGCGTGCTCACGCCGGCCGAGGCGGCGGCCGAGGCCGACGTGATCATGATCCTGGCGCCGGACACCGCCCAGCGCGGCCTCTACGCCGAGGCGATCGCCCCCAACCTCGCCCCCGGCAAGGCCCTCTTCTTCGGCCACGGCTTCAACATCCGGTACGGCCTCATCAAGCCCCCGGCCGACGTGGACGTGGCGATGGTCGCCCCGAAGGGCCCCGGTCACCTGGTCCGCCGCCAGTACGTCGACGGCAAGGGCGTGCCCTGCCTCGTCGCCGTCGAGCAGGACGCCAGCGGCAACGCGTTCGGCCTGGCCCTGGCGTACGCCAAGGCGATCGGCGGCACCCGGGCCGGCGCGATCCGCACCACCTTCACCGAGGAGACCGAGACCGACCTCTTCGGCGAGCAGGCGGTGCTCTGCGGCGGCGCGGCCGCGCTGGTGCAGACCGGCTTCGAGGTGCTCACCGAGGCCGGCTACGCCCCCGAGGTGGCCTACTTCGAGTGCCTGCACGAGCTGAAGCTCATCGTCGACCTCATGTACGAGGGCGGCATCGCCCGGATGCGCTACAGCATCTCGGACACCGCCGAGTACGGCGACCTCTCCCGTGGCCCCCGGGTCATCGACTCCCGCGTCAAGGAGGAGATGCGCAAGATCCTCGGCGAGATCCAGTCCGGCGAGTTCGCCCGTGAGTGGGTGGCCGAGGACGAGGCCGGCCGACCGAACTTCGTCAAGTGGCGGGCCGAGGGCGCGGCGCACCCGATCGAGGAGACCGGGCAGAAGCTGCGCGCCATGATGAGCTGGGTCGACCGGCCCATCACCGAGACCGCCTGACCCCGGGTCGGGCAGCTCCGCGGCGGCCCGCGACCCGACGCTCTCCCCGGCGTCGGGCCGCGGGCCGCCGTCATTCGCGCCGTGGCGAGGGACCGGAACGGGAGGTGCCGACCAACTCCTCGACGGCCACGATCTCGTCCCAGACCCGCGCCGCCTCGTCCTTCCGGTCGAGGCGCCACAGCGTGCGTCCGAGGTTGCGCAGCGGCGTGAGGAGTTCCGCCTGGTCGATCCGCTCCGGGTCGGCCCGCAGCAGGTCGAGGCACTCCCGGTAGATCCCGACCGCCTCGTCGAGCCGGTCGAGGGCGTGCGTCCGGTTGCCCAGGTCGCACAGCGCCTCGGCCAGCCGCAGCCGGAACTCCACCGGGTCGGCGGAGAACAGCTCCCGGCGGACGGCCACGCACTCGCGGAGCAGATCGCCCGACTCGCGCGGGTCGCCGGCCAGGTGCACCGCCCGGGCCAGCGTGAACAGGCACCGCCCGAGCAGCTCGCGGTACGCCGGGTCCGCGCCGGCCAGCGACCGGGCCAGCTCGACCGCCTCCCGCCCGGCCGCCAGCCCGTCCCCGTCCGGGCCGTACACCGGCGATGTCCCGTCCGGTGCCGCTGCGTCCGATCCGCTGGGAACCGCGGTGGCCGGCAGCGCGAAGACGGTCAGCCCGCAGCGCATCAGCAGGGCGCGGGCCAGCCGGGAGCGCCACACCTCCGGAAACCGCCCGGCGTGCTCCCGGCAGAGCGGGACGGCCTCGGCCAGGAGTTCTTCGACCGCCGCCCGGTCTCCGGCCGCGACCCGCAGGTCGACAAGCTCGAACAGGGCTCGGGCCAGCACGTCGTCGTGGCAGTTCCGGGCGAGCGTCGTCGCTTCCGTCAGGTGCGCGACCGCCTCGCCCTCCCGGCCCGCCCGGGCCGCCAGGTTGCCCAGCACGAGCAGCCCGTGGGCCAGCGCGGCGACGGATCCCGGCGTCTCCGCCGCCACCATCGCCCGCTGCCGGTCGACGGCCTGCTCCGCGAGCCGCACGGCCCTGTCCGGATCGTCCAGCTGCGCCCGGCACTCCGCTTCGATCAGCATGGCCCGGGCCAGCAGCGGCCGCCCCTGCCGGGGCTGGAACCGGCTCAGGACCTCCACGTCGGCGCGGGACTCCTCGATCAGGTCGAGGGCTTCCCGCGCCGGACCGGTGACCGTCAGGCCCTGGGCGAGGTCCGTCGCGGCCGTCGCGCCGACGGTGATCCACTGGGACCGGCGGTAGGCGGAAAGAGCGCGGTGGAGTTCCCACGCCTGGCGTCGGACGGTGTTCGCCTCATCGCTCCGGCCCAGCGCCTCGTGGCAGCCGCCGATCACCAGCAGCGCCCGGGCCAGCCGCATCCGCTCCAGCGGGCGCAACGGGCCGCAGACGTCCCAGGTCGCCCGTGCCCGCAGCGCCAGCGTGAGCGCTTCCCGGACCTCCCCGCCCTGGTGGAGGTTCAGCGCGAGAAGCCCCCGGGCGGTGGCGAGCACCACCAGCGCGCACCGGTCTTCGGCGTCCTCGACGTACCCGATGGCCTCGTGGAGCTGGTCGATGGCCTCGCTGGCGGGGGCGGTGTCAGGGGCGGCAGCCCGGGCCACCAGGGCCCGGGCCAGGGCGACGCGGTGCTGGTCCGGCCGTTCGGCCGCCAGCCGCCGGCAGAGGGCCACCGCCTCCTTTGCCGCCGCCGTGCGCCGGACGGTCGAGCCCGGCAGCCCGCTCACCTGATGGGACCGGGTGACCAACGCCTCGGCCAGCCGCGGCCCCCACCGGTGGGGGCCGAGCCGGGCCAGCGGCCGGAGCAGCGCGATCCGGACCACGAGCGACATCAGCGGCTCCCTCCCCGTGCGGGTGCTGGGTTCCGTTGTACGCGGGCTCCGCCAGCCACCGCGTCCGGTGAACGGGGGATGACGGGCGTGCGACGAGCCTGTGTGAGGGCGCTCACCCCGCGGTCCGCGACCCGGAGGCCGGGCCGACCCCTACCATCCTTGGTGAGGTGCTGCTTCAGCCGGCGCCCGACGGCCACGGCACGGACCGGCGCAGGGCGCAGCGAGGCGTCCCGACGCCCCCGACCGACCAAGAATCCGAGCGTCTACGAGGACCGATGAATCCTGTCGTACTGATCGCCGAAGAACTCGCTCCCGCCGCCATCGAGGTGCTCGCGCACGACTTCGACGTGCGTCACGTGGACGGCACCGACCGTCCGGCCCTGCTCTCCGCGCTGTCCGAGGCCGACGCGGTGATCGTACGCAGCGCCACGCAGATCGACGCCGAGGCGATCGCCGCCGCGCCGCGGCTGAAGGTGGTCGCCCGGGCCGGCGTCGGGCTGGACAACGTCGAGGTGCCCGCCGCCACGGCGCGGGGCGTCATGGTCGTCAACGCTCCCACCTCCAACATCGTCTCCGCCGCCGAGCAGGCCCTCGCGCTGCTCCTCGCCGTGGCCCGCAACACCGCCAGCGCCAGCGCCGCGCTCAAGGCGGGGGAGTGGAAGCGGTCGAAGTACACCGGCGTGGAGATCCAGGGCAAGACCGTCGGCGTGGTCGGCCTCGGTCGCATCGGCGTGCTCTTCGCCCAGCGCATCGCCGCCTTCGGCACCCGCCTGATCGCGTACGACCCGTACATCCAGCCGGCCCGCGCCGCGCAGCTCGGGGTGCGGCTGGTGGGCCTGGAGGAGCTGCTCCGGGAGAGCGACTTCATCTCGATCCACCTGCCCAAGACGCCGGAGACGCTGGGTCTGATCGGCGAGAAGGAGCTGGCGATCGTCAAGCCGGGCGTCCGGATCGTCAACGCCGCCCGCGGTGGGCTGGTCGACGAGCAGGCGCTCGCCAACGCGATCGCCGAGGGCCGGGTCGCCGGCGCCGGCGTCGACGTCTACGCGAAGGAGCCGTGCACCTCCTCGCCCCTGTTCGCCTTCGACAACGTGGTGGCCACCCCGCACCTGGGCGCCTCCACGAACGAGGCGCAGGACAAGGCCGGTCTGGCCGTGGCGAAGAGCGTCAAGCTGGCGCTCCAGGGCGAGTTCGTGCCGGACGCGGTGAACGTGCAGGCCGGCGGCGTGGTCGCCGAGGACGTCCGGCCGCTGCTGCCGCTGGCCGAGAAGCTGGGCCGGGCCTTCACGGCGGTGGCCGGCGGGGTCGCCGCCAGCGTCACCGTCGAGGTGCGCGGCGAGATCGTCACCAACGACGTGTCGGTGCTCAAGCTGGCCGCCACCAAGGGCCTGTTCAGCTCGGTGGTGGAGGAGCAGGTCACCTACGTCAACGCGCCGCACCTGGCCGCCGAGCGGGGCGTCGAGGTCACCCTCGCCACCCAGGCCGAGACCGTCGACCACCCGAACCTGGTGACGGTCCGCGGGGCGCTGCCGGACGGCCGGACGGTCAGCGTCTCCGGCACGGTCGCGCACACCGGCACCCGGGACGTGCTCAAGCTGACCGAGGTGGACGGTTTCGACGTGGAGATCGGCGCCGAGGGCATCCTGGTCTTCCTGCGCTACGCCGACCGGCCGGGGGTCGTCGGCACCGTCGGCACGCTGCTCGGCGAGGCCGGCGTGAACATCGCCGCCATGCAGGTGGCGCGCCGCGAGGCCGGTGGCGAGACGCTGATGACGCTCACGGTCGACCAGGCGCTCGGCGCGGACCTGCTCACCTCGGCGGCCGACTCGATCGGCGCGGTCGCGGCCAGCGCGGCGGACCTGCGCGACGAGTAGTCCGACCACGACGGATGGGGGGCCCGGCCGGACGGCCGGGCCCCTCGTCGTATCCGTGGTTCAGGACGTGACGCGTGCCGGTGGCGGGTAGACCGAGCCGTCCTGGGCGTCGAAGAGCATGAGGTCGTGCTCGCCGGCGAGCCGTTCGATGTCCAGCAGCACCTGGTCCGGGCAGGTGGGGAAGAGGTTCATCTCCACGTGGTCACCGGCCGCGTGCAGCGGGGTGACCTCCCAGGGCGTGCCCGGGGCCGCCGGACGGTCGGGATAGGTGGCCGTGACGGCCCGGTAGAAGGCGACCACCCGCGGGTCGGGGTAGCGCTCACCGTGCCGCCCTTCGCGGCACCGCTGCACCGCCGCCCGCACGTCGTCGGGCGTGGCCCCGGCCGGCAGGGCCCACACGCTCAGATCGAAACTCACGGCGGACAGCGTGCCATCCCCGGTCCGCGCCGTCACCCCTGCCCCGCCGCAGGGCAACCCGCTGATTACCGACAGGACGCCGGACGGTCCGCTGTGGAGACTCTTGCGTCGAGTTGCGTCGATTCGCTAGCGTACCCGTGCGGTCACTGGCTGAGTCGATACCCCGGCCCGTCTTCGGGTGGCGCGGTCGGCCGTCCGGCCCACCGGCCCGCACCCCTCGATTGCGCGAGCCACGCGCACTCGTCGCTGACCGGCCCCCACGGTCGTTGCCGAGACCGTGGGGGCCGATCGCGGTTCACGTCCCGGATGCGAAGGCGGGACGGCTCTCCACGGTCAGTGCCGACGGTGGGCGAAGAGCGCCCGGTACTCCGAGCCGTTGCGGAACCAGGCCAGTCCGGCCGGGCCGGCGGCGTACAGGGCGGTGGCGTAGGCGTCGGCGACCGCGAGGTCCGGGCCCACCACCGTGGCGGCGACCAGCTGGTCGGCGGGCTCGCCGGTGTGCGGGTCCACCACGTGCCCCCGCCGCCCGGTCACCCCGGAGGTGCCCACGGCGCCGGCGGTCATCTCCAGCACCAGCGGCGCCCGCTGCGCGTCGGTCGGGTGGTGCACCGCGACCCGCCACGGGCCGCCGTGCGCGGCGTGGCCGCGGACGGTCAGGTCGGCGCCGGCCAGCACGGCGTAGTCGTGCACCCCCGCGGCGCGCAGCCGGGCCGCGGCCCGCTCCACCGCCCAGCCGCCGAGCAGGCCGCCCGGGTCGAAGCCGCCCGGCACCGCCCAGGCGTCGAACCACCCGTCGGTGGCCGCCCGCATCGCGGTGCAGCGGTCCACCAGATCGGCCAGCGGCGGGTACGACTCGGGCGCGATCTCGCCCCGGCGCAGCTTCGACACCAGGCTGTCGGGCTGGTTCGGCCCGTAGGTCAGGTCGATGGCGCGCAGCTCGGCGACCGCGTCCCGGAGCGCCTCCCCGACGCCCCGGCGGCCCAGCCACTCGGGGGCGTTGAGCAGCAGCGAGTATTCCGCCGTGGAGGTGCGGACGGTGTGCCGGACGCTGATCCGGTCCCCGGCGGCGCCGCCGGCCCGCTCCAGCTTGTGGCTGCGGGTGCCGAGGCGGAGGTCGGGACGGCGGTGGCGGAAGGCGGACTGGTCGATCCACCGGTTGCGGGGCTGCTCGTCCGTCCAGCGGGCCCGCCGCTGCTCCTCGATCCGCATGACACCGACCCTAGGCAGCGGACATGGCCGCACCATGAATGCCACCTGGGAGACTCCTGTGCATCCCGGTATCCCGAATGCTGGAAGACGCGTACCGGGAGCCGGGACGGCGACGTACGGTTGCGCAGAACGACGAGGTGAGGGAGCGCCAGGTGGCACGCATTGCGGTGGTGGCCGGGGACGGCATCGGACCCGAGGTGGTCGCGCAGGCCCGCAAGGTCATCGACGCGGTGCTCCCCGGGGTCGAGGCCACGGAGTACGACCTGGGCGCGGCCCGCTACCACCGCACCGGCGAGGTGCTGCCCGACTCGGTCCTCGACGAGCTGGCCGGGCACGACGCCATCCTGCTCGGCGCGGTCGGCGACCCCACCGTGCCGCCGGGCGTGCTGGAGCGGGGCCTGCTGCTCAAGCTCCGGTTCGCCTTCGACCAGTACGTCAACCTCCGCCCCTCCCGGCTCTGGCCCGGCGTGACCGGCCCGCTGGCCGCCGTGAAGCCCGGCGAGGTCGACCTCGTGGTGGTCCGCGAGGGCACCGAGGGCCTCTACGCGGGCGCCGGCGGCTCGCTGCACCGGGACACCCCGGCCGAGGTGGCCACCGAGGAGAGCCTGAACACCCGGCACGGCGTCGAGCGGGTGGTCCGCGACGCGTTCGCCCGGGCCCGCCGCCGGGAGCGGCGCAAGGTCACCCTCGTGCACAAGACCAACGTGCTCACCCACGCCGGCTCGCTCTGGGCGCGCGCGTTCGCGGCCGTCGCCGCCGAGCACCCCGACGTGACCACCGAGTACCAGCACGTCGACGCCGCCGCGATGTTCCTGGTGACCAACCCGTCGCGGTACGACGTGGTGGTCACCGACAACCTCTTCGGCGACATCCTCACCGACATCGCGGCCGCGGTGACCGGTGGCATCGGGCTCGCGGCCAGCGGCTGCATCAACCCGGAGGGGCGCTACCCGTCGATGTTCGAGCCGGTGCACGGCTCCGCGCCGGACATCGCCGGCAAGGGCGTCGCCGACCCGGTGGCCGCCGTGCTCTCCGCCGCGCTGCTGCTCGACCAGCTGGGCCACGCCGACGCCGCCGCGCGGGTCACCGCCGCGGTCGCCACCGAGCTGGCCGGGCGTACGCCCGGCGCGCCGCTGCGCACCGAGGAGGTCGGCGACCGGCTCGCCGGGTACGCCGTAGCCTGACCGGGCCGTCACCCTCGGCCCGGATGCGGGCCGCCAGACCCGTACCGGGCCCGCTCGAATTCCGGTCCGTCCGGGGCCGCCCGTCCGGCACACGCGATGTGCCGGGGCGGAGCTATCGGCTGAACGACCGTTCGGGGTAAGTTTCTGGCACCAGTGACGTCGGCGTGCGATCCCGCATGCCGTGGACCCGCAGGGAGGTCAGCGCGATGAGCGGTGGTGACAAGCTCGATTTCGAGATCCGTCCGAATCCCGCGCCGGTATCCGCCGCCGACCGGGCCGCCCTGCTGGCGAACCCGGGCTTCGGCCGGGTGTTCACCGACCACATGGTGACCATCCGGTACGCCGAGGGCAAGGGCTGGTACGACGCCCGGGTGGAGGCGCGCGCGCCGATCCCGATGGACCCGGCCGCCGCGGTCCTGCACTACGCGCAGGAGATCTTCGAGGGGCTGAAGGCGTACCGGACCGGCGACGGGTCGGTGACCATGTTCCGCCCGGAGGCCAACGCCGCCCGCTTCGTCGCCTCGGCCCACCGGCTGGCCATGCCCGAGCTGCCGGCGGAGACGTTCGTCGAGTCGCTGCGCCGGCTCGTCGAGATCGACCAGGACTGGATCCCGGAGCACGAGGACGCGAGCCTCTACCTGCGTCCGTTCATGTTCGCCAGCGAGGTCTTCCTCGGCGTCCGCCCGGCCAACGAATACCTCTACTGCGTGATCGCCTCGCCGGCCGGGGCGTACTTCGCCGGTGGGGTCAAGCCGGTGACGGTCTGGGTCTCGCCGGACTACACCCGGGCGGCGCCCGGCGGCACCGGCGCGGCCAAGTGCGGCGGCAACTACGCCGCGTCGCTGGCCGCGCAGGCCGAGGCCATCGAGGCCGGCTGCGACCAGGTGGTCTTCCTGGACGCGGTGGAGCGGCGCTTCGTCGACGAGCTGGGCGGCATGAACGTCTTCTTCGTCTACGACGACGACACCCTGGTCACCCCGCCGCTGACCGGCACCATCCTGCCGGGCATCACCCGCGACGCGATCCTCACCCTGGCCGCCGAGTCGGGGCACCGGGTGCAGGAGCGGCCGGTCAGCTTCGCCGACTGGCAGGCCGACGCGGCCAGCGGCCGGCTGCGCGAGGTGTTCGCCTGCGGCACCGCCGCGGTGATCACCCCGATCGGCGGGGTGCGCTTCCCGGACGGGGAGTTCCTGATCGGCGGCGGCGAGCCGGGCCGCTCCACCATGGCGCTGCGCCAGAAGCTGGTCGACATCCAGCGCGGCCGCGCCGAGGACCGGCACGGCTGGGTCTCCCGCGTCCTCTGATCCCCGCTCGTCCCGCACGGCCGGCCCGTCCTCGACGGCGCCGGCCGTGCGCGCCTGCGGCGGACGTCAGTCGAGGAGGTGGGCGCGGAGCGCGCCGAGCTGCTCGTCGGTCACACCGGCGTGCCGGAGGTAGCCCTCGGGCGAGCCGTAGCCCTCGCGCAGCTCGGTGAGGAACAGCTTCATCGCCTCGGCGGGGGAGGCGAGGAACGGCGGCGGTGGCTCCTCGGCGTCCGGCACGGTGGCCCGGACCCAGGCGCTGAACCGCTCGGACCCGGCGGTGCTGAGCGCGTAGTCGGCGGCGATGTCCTCGTCGGGCACGCCGAGCACCGCGAGGGTGAGGCCGCAGACGATGCCGGTGCGGTCCTTCCCGGCGACGCAGTGCACCACCACCGGCGCGTTGGCGCTGTCGGCGATCAGGCCGACCGCCTCGGCCAGCCCGGCGGTGCCGGTGCGGGCCAGGTCGGCGTAGCGGTCGGCGAGGTAGCGGGCCAGGTCGCTGCCGGGCTCGTAGCGCCGCTCGGTCCAGTCCTGGTGCTCGGGGTGGATGTGCCGGTAGGTGAGCCCGTCGTAGGCGGGCACCCGGCCGTCCCGCGCCACCTCGGTGGGGCGGCGCAGGTCGATGACGGTGCGGATGCCGAGCGCGGCGAACGCGGCCCGGTCGGTCTCGTCGATCCGGTGCAGCGAGTCGGAGCGGTAGAGCCGCCGGTGCCGGACGGTGCGCCCGTCCCGGCTGCGGTAGCCGCCGACGTCGCGGAAGTTGAACAGCGCGGGAAAGGGGGTCTCCAGGGCGTCCATCCCTGACACGGTAACGGCCGGCGGGGCCACGATGTGCCCCGCCGGCCGCTGGTTGCAGGTGTCTCCGTTACCGGGCCGTGCCCGGCGGAATCGACGAGTAGGTGTCGTCGTAGTAACCGCCGAGCTTGTCCCGGTACGCCGGGTCCGTGTCGGTGGTCTCGTCGTACTCGGGCGCGGCCTTGATCTGGTCCTTGGCCCGGTCGACGTAGACCTTCCGCTCGTCGTGGTCGACGTGGTTGACGGTGCCGGCCGGCAGCATGACCTTCTTGCCGAAGATCCACGGACCGGTGTCGACCACGAGGAAACTGGAGTTCACCTCGTGGCTGGCCCGGTCCACCTTGCCGATACCGCCGTCACTCGCCTCCACCTTGTAGCCGACCAGGTCGACACCGGTCACCCCGGCGTCGTCCCGGTAGCTCCACGGATCGAAACGCCCGGCGGGCGCGCCGCCCGCGAAGGCGCCCTGACCACCCTGGGTCAGCGGATCCGGCGTCCCGTGGGTCGTTCGAGGGTCGAGCCGCTCCATGGCGTCAACACTCCCTTTCTCGACTTTTGGGGGATGTGCCTGTCGGATCCCTTCCTACCCGGATGCGAAGATCGATACACCAAACTGGCTCAGGCCAGCGCGGCCTCCGCGTCCAGGGCCACCGCGGCGGCGTGCACGACGGCAGCGATGCGCAGCCCCTCGTGCACCTGGTCGCGGCTGAACCCGGCGGCGCGCAGGGTCTTCTCGTGCGACTCCAGGCAGACACCGCAGCCGGTGATCGCCGAGACGGCGAGGCTCCAGAGCTCGAAGTCGGTCTTCTCCACCCCGGGCCGGGCGATGATCTGCATCCGCAGGCGGGCCGGCAGCGAGGCGTACTGCTCGTCGCCGATGAGGTGCTTGGCCCGGTAGTAGACGTTGTTCATCGCCATGATGGTGGCCGCGCCCTTGGCCGCCTCGACCGCCTCGGGCGTGAGGTGACCGGCCGCCTCGGCGGCGATCTCCCGCAGCACCACCGGGTTGCGGGCCGCCACCGCGCAGGCCAGGGCGGTGCCCCAGGCCTGCTCCGGCTTCAGCGTCGAGGTGGTGATGGTGGAGCCGAGGTTGAGCCGGATGTCCTTGGCGTACTCCGGCAGGGCCGCCTTGACCGCGTCCAGACCCATGCTCAGGCCCCGGCGCCGGCGAGCAGCGCGTTGGCGTCCAGGGTGGCGCCGCCCTTGTTCCAGTTGCACGGGCAGAGCTCGTCGGTCTGGAGGGCGTCGAGCACCCGCAGCACCTCGGAGACGTTCCGGCCGACCGAACCGGCGGTCACCATGGCGAACTGGATCTCGTTGTCCGGGTCGACGATGAAGGCGGCCCGCTGGGCGACGCCGTCCGCACCGAGCACGCCGCAGTCGGCGGTCAGCTCGCGCTTGATGTCGCTGAGCATCGGGAAGGGCAGCTCGCGCAGGTCCGGGTGGTCCTTGCGCCAGGCGTAGTGGACGAACTCGTTGTCCACGGAGACGCCGAGGACCTGGGCGTCCCGGTCGGCGAACTCGCCGTTGAGGCGGCCGAACTCGGCGATCTCGGTCGGGCAGATGAAGGTGAAGTCCTTCGGCCAGAAGAAGACGACGCGCCACTTGCCCTCGTAGGTCTTGTGGTTGATCGTCTCGAACGCCTTGTCGGCGTCGAGGGAGACGCAGGCGGTGAGTTCGTACTCGGGGAAGCGGTCACCGACAGTGAGCACGGGTCCTCCTTGACGGCGGCCGGGCGACGACGCCAGGCCGGTAACTTGATCTGTTCCAGATGCTTCCGCAGCCCGGTTCCCGCCGGACGCCGGGCGGGCGGCGTGTTAACCCGATCACGGGTGCGTCCCGCGATGTGGATTCCGCCTCCCAAAACCGGTGCGGGGTGGCAGAGTACGAGCCGTGACCAGCTCCGTCCTCATTATTGGCAGCTAGCGCGCCGGCCTTCCCTCTCGCCGAGCGCGCAGACCTCCCGCATCCGCGGGGGGTCTTTTTGTTGCTCCCCCCAGGTTCGAGAAGAGGAACTCCCATGACCTTCCAGGTGTACGACACGACGCTGCGCGACGGCGCCCAGCGCGAGGGGCTCACCTACTCGGTGGTCGACAAGCTGGCGGTGGCCCGCCTCCTCGACGACCTCGGGGTCGGCTTCATCGAGGGCGGCTGGCCGGGCGCGGTGCCCAAGGACACCGAGTTCTTCCGCCGGGCCCGCACCGAACTGGAGCTGCGGCACGCGATCCTGGTCGCCTTCGGGGCCACCCGCAAGGCCGGCGTCGCGGTCGAGGACGACCCGCAGGTGCGCGGGCTGCTGGACGCGGGCACCCCGGCCGTGGCGCTGGTCGCCAAGGCGGACCTGCGGCACGTCGAGCGGGCGCTGCGCACCACCGCCGAGGAGAACCTGGCGATGGTCCGCGACACGGTGGCGTACCTGGTGGCGCAGGGGCGGCGGGTCTTCGTCGACGGCGAGCACTTCTACGACGGCCACCGGCACGACCCGGCGTACACCGCCGCGGTCGCCGAGACCGCGCTGGCCGCCGGTGCCGAGCGGTTCGTCCTCTGCGACACCAACGGCGGGATGCTGCCCTCCCAGGTCACCGCCGCGATCACCGACCTCGCGGCGCGCACCGGGATCGCCCCCGAACGGCTCGGCATGCACGCCCAGAACGACACCGCCTGCGCGGTGGCCAACACGATCGCCGCGGTCGAGGCCGGCGTCCGGCACGTCCAGGGCACCGCCAACGGCTACGGCGAGCGCCCCGGCAACGCCGACCTGTTCGCGATCGTGGCCAACCTCCAGCTCAAGCTCGGCATGCCCGTCCTACCGGAGGGCTGCCTGGAACAGATGGTGCGGGTCTCGCACGCCATCGCCGAGATCGCCAACATCGCCCCCGACACCCACCAGGCCTACGTCGGGGCCGCCGCCTTCGCCCACAAGGCGGGGCTGCACGCGAGCGCGATCAAGGTCGACCCGTTGCTCTACAACCACGTGGATCCCTCGGTGGTGGGCAACGACATGCGGATCCTGGTGACCGAGATGGCCGGCCGGGCCAGCGTCGAGCTTAAGAGCCGCGAGCTGGGCCTGGACCTGGCCGGTCATCCGGACACCCTGTCCCGGGTCACCAAGCGGGTCAAGGAGCTGGAGGCCGGCGGCTGGTCGTTCGAGGCCGCGGACGCCTCGTTCGAGCTGCTGGTCCGCTCCGAGCTGCCGGACGCCGCGCCGGCCCGGCCGTTCGCGCTGGAGTCCTACCGGGTGCTGGTCGAGCACCGCGAGGACGGGGCCGTGGTCTCCGAGGCCACCGTCAAGATCCGGGTGCGCGGCGAGCGCGTCATCGCCACCGCCGAGGGGAACGGCCCGGTCAACGCCCTCGACGAGGCGCTGCGGGTGGCGCTCGCGCGGCACTACCCGGAGCTGCGGGAGTTCGAGCTGGCCGACTACAAGGTCCGCATCCTGGAGGGCAGCCACGGCACCGGCGCGGTGACCCGGGTGCTCGTGGAGACCGCCGGGGCCGGCCGCGACTGGACCACGGTCGGCGTCCACCCCAACGTGGTCGAGGCCAGCTGGCACGCCCTGGTCGACGCCCTCACCTACGGCCTGGACCGGGCGCGGGTCTGACGCCGGCTCACCCGGCGGGCAGCCGCAGCTCGGCCAGCACCGCGCGGTGGTCGCTGCCCGGCACGGCGTACACGTCGACGGCCCGGACCGCGATGCGCCGGTCGACCAGCACGTGGTCGATGGTGACCGGCGGGATCGGGTCGCCGTCGTACGGGCCCCAGGTGCCGGAGAGCCCGGCGCCGGCCGCGGCGGCGGCGTCGACGTAGCCGGTGTCGATGAGGTCGCGCAGCGGCGCGTGGTCGAGGGTGGCGTTGAAGTCGCCGGCCAGGACGCTCAACCCGCCCCGCGGGGTGGCCGGCGGCTGGGCCCGCAGGTCGGTCCACCAGTCCGGCACCACCTCGACGGCGTACGGGGCGGCCGGGTGCGCCGACTCCACCCGCAGCGGCGGCGCGCCCGGCACCGCCACCGTCCCGTACGCCTGGGTGAAGAAGAAGCCCTGGTTGCGCCGGTAGCCGGTGCCGCTGAGCGGGTGGCGCGCGTACAGGCCGGAGCCCGTGGTGCCGACCTCGGGATTCAGCATCCGGTAGGGCAGCAGGGTGGCCAGCCCGAGCCGGTCCAGCTCGGCGGCGGCCTGTGGGGTGAACTCCTGCACGGTCAGCACGTCCACCCGGTGCGTCCGGACCAGCTCGACCAGCCGCGCCGGGTCGGCGCCGCCCTTGAGCAGGTTGGCGGTGAGCAGCCGGAGGACGGGCCCGTGGACCGTGGGCCGGTCGTCCCGGACGGCACGCGGCGCCACCGCGCCGACCAGCGCCAGGGCGGCGAGCGCCGCGACCACCGCGGGCGCGCGGCGCCGGAGGGCGAGGGCCAGCGCCATCGTGGCCGGCGCGCAGGCGGCGACGTACGGCGTGAAGGCGACCGCCTGCACCAGCGGCCCCCGTTCCAGCCCGGCCAGCCGGAGCACCGCCCAGGCGGCCAGGGGCGCGACCGCCAGCCAGCAGGCGATCGTGGCGAACCGGCGGACCCGGATGCCGGCCGGTGCCGGCCCACTCGTCGTGATCACGGCCGTCACGCTACCGGCCGGCCGCCCGGGGCGGTGCCCGCGCGGCCGTTTCGTGAATGGTCGGAACTTCAACTCTCGCAATTGTCGGAAGCGCATTTCTAATGGCGCGCCGTAAATGTGAAATATTGACCCTCCGCATTTTCCGGTGCTAGGTTCCACGTGGTCGAGGCGTCGCGACTCTTCGTAGTAAGCCCAGTTCAGAGCCAGGTGCAGCTCGACATTCACGGTGCGCTGACGACGTGGGTCCCCCGATGGCCCACAATTTTCCGCACCTGGCTGGCGTCTCGAATCCAGCCGTCCCGCACCGCACGCGGGGTCGGCCGTGTCACCACGGTCACACAAGGGAGATCTGTCATGGCCACATTCCTCAAGCGCAAGGCGACGGTGGTGGCCCTCGCCGCGCTGTCCCTCACCCTGGCCGGCGGGGGTATCGCGGCAGCCGCCCGCCCGGCGGCGAAGGCCCCGGTCGAGGCCGGGCAGCCCGGCGCCCGGCAGCCCGGCCACCAGCCTCCGGTGACCGCCGCCGAGAGCCGGGCGGCGAAGGCCGCGCTGAACGCCACCCTCGCCGCGCCGACCCCCGGCCTGGTCGCCTGGGCGGTGGTGAGTGCCAACGGGACTCTGCTCCAGCACTCGGCGAACGTCGTGAGCGCCAAGAAGTTCTCGCCGTCGCTGCCGGGTCAGTTCGCCGGGCAGTACCAGGTGACGCTCGACTACGACGTCCGCCTCCGGGGGCTGCACGCGACCATCGGCACCAACGACGCGGCGAACGTCCCGCCGGGCGGTGAGGTCGCGGTGGCGCCCCGCTACCTGACCCCGAACGCCGTCTTCGTCCAGACCCGCAGCTCCTCCGGCGGCTACGCCGACCGGCCGTTCCACCTGGTCATCGCCAACTGACCGCGGGCCGCCACGCCGGCCCCCGCGCCACGCGGGGGCCGGCCGGCCCGCTCTGGCCCGGCCTGGGGTGCCCGGGCCCGCTCGCGCCGTTGCGGACCGAGCGGGGGAGTCGTCCCGATCCGGGCCGGAAAGGGACGCCCAGGGGCTGATAATCCGACGTTTGTCCCCACGTCGGCACGGGAAGCAAGCACCGTGACGGACATCTCGGACACCCTGGCCAGCGTGCCCAGCCCGGTCGATGCCGACGCGAGCGGCGTCGAGCTGGAACAGACCCTCTTCGAGGTCAAACGCGTGATCGTCGGGCAGGATCGCCTCGTCGACCGCCTGCTCACCGCCCTGATCGCCGACGGCCACTGCCTGCTGGAGGGCGTGCCGGGGGTGGCCAAGACCCTCGCGGCGCAGACCCTCGCCACGGTGGTCGGCGGCACCTTCTCCCGGATCCAGTTCACCCCCGACCTGGTCCCCTCCGACATCGTCGGCACCCGCATCTACCGGGCCTCCACCGAGGCGTTCGACGTGGAGCTGGGCCCGATCATGGCGAACCTGGTGCTCGCCGACGAGATCAACCGGGCCCCGGCCAAGGTGCAGTCGGCGCTGCTGGAGGCGATGGCCGAGCGGCAGGTCTCCATCGGCGGCCGGAGCTGGCCCGTCCCCGACCCGTTCCTCGTGCTGGCCACCCAGAACCCGATCGAGTCGGAGGGGGTCTACCAGCTCCCCGAGGCACAGCGCGACCGCTTCCTCATGAAGATCGTCGTCGACTACCCGAGCGACGCCGACGAGCTGGCCATCCTCTACCGGATGAGCACCGAGCGGCCCACCGCGCGACCGGTGCTCGACCCGTCCCGGCTGCGGGCGCTCCAGCGCCGCGCCGCCGACATCTTCGTCCACCACGCGCTCGCCGAGTACGTGGTCCGGCTCATCCTCGCCACCCGGGACCCGGGGCGGTTCGGGCTGTCCGAGATCGCGCCGCTGCTGGCGTACGGCGCGAGCCCGCGGGCCACCCTCGGCCTGGTGGCGGCGGCCCGGGCGCAGGCGTTGATCCACGGCCGGGACTACGTCCTCCCCGAGGACATCCGGGACCTGGCGGTGGACGTGCTGGCGCACCGGCTGGTGCTCTCCTTCGACGCGGTGGCCGACGGGATCTCCGCCGAGTCGCTGGTCCGCCGGCTGGTCGAGGCGGTGCCGCCACCCCGGGTGGTCACCGGGCACCCGGAGGCGGCGCCCGACCTGGCGGCGGCATGAGGCGCCGGGACGCGCCCGTCCTGCCCGAACCCGGGCTGGCCGACCTCGCCCCCGACCAGCGACTGCGCCGGCTGGAACTGACCGTCACCCGTCGGCTCGACGGGCTGCTGCACGGCCAGTACCGCGGCCTGCTGCCCGGGCCGGGCAGCGAGGCGGCCGGCAGCCGGGAGTACCGCCCCGGCGAGGACGAGGTACGCCGGATGGACTGGGCGGTCACCGCCCGGACCACCGTTCCGCACGTGCGCGAGGTCGACGCGGACCGCGAGCTGACCACGTGGCTGCTGGTCGACGCCAGCCCCAGCATGGAGTACGGCACGGCCACGCTGGACAAACGGGAACTGGCGGTGGCGGCGGTGGCGGCGGTCGGCTTCCTCACCGCCGGCGTCGGCAACCGCCTCGGCGGCCAGGTGCTCACCCCGGAGGGCGTCCGCCGGTTCCCGGCCCGGGGCGGGCGTATCCACCTGCTCGGGCTGCTCCGCGCGCTGCTGGGCGCGCCGCGCACCGACGGGCACCCGGACACGCCCCCGCCGACCCTGGCCGACGGGCTGGACGGGCTGCACCGGGTGGCCACCCGGCGCGGGCTCGTGGTGGTCGTCTCCGACTTCCTCGACGGGCTGCCCGACGACCCGGACGCCGCCCCGGCCTGGGAGACCGTGCTGCGCCGGCTGGCCGTCCGGCACCAGGTGCTCGCCGTGGAGGTGACCGACCCGCGGGAGCTGGAGCTGCCCGATGTCGGGCTGGTCACCCTCGTCGACCCGGAGACCGGCCGCCACCGCGAGGTGTGGACCGGTGACCCGGCCCTGCGCGAGCGGTACGCGCAGGCCGCCACGGCCCAGCGCGACCAGGTCCGGCACGCGCTGCGCCGGTCCGGGGCGACGCACCTGGCGCTGCGTACCGACCGGGACTGGAGCGCGGACATCGTCCGGCACGTGCACTCCCAGCGCCGGCTGGCCGCCGCGCCCGCCGCGGCCCGGGGAGGTGCGGCGTGACCTGGCAGTCGCCCGCCCGCCTCTGGCTCCTGCTCGGCGTCGCCGCGCTGGTCGTCGGCTATGTCGTGATGCAGCGCCGGCAGAGCCGGTACGCGGTCCGCTTCACCAACCTGCGGCTGCTGGACCGGGTCGCCCCGCGGCGGCCGGCCTGGCGCCGCCACGTGCCGGCGGGTCTCTTCCTCGCCATGCTCGCGCTGCTGGTGGTCGGCTTCGCCCGGCCCAACGCCGAGGTGCGGGTGCCCCGGGAGCGGGCCACCGTGATGGTGGCCGTGGACGTCTCCACCTCGATGCTGGCCGGCGACGTCGACCCGGACCGGCTGACCGCCGCCAAGGAGGCCGCCCGCCGCTTCGTCGACGGGCTCCCGGACGAGTTCAACGTGGGGCTCGTGGCGTTCGCCGGCAGCGCGGCGGTGCTGGTGCCCCCGAGCACCGACCGGGAGGCCCTGCACGAGGGGATCGAGCGGCTCGCCGAGGGCATCACCGGGGTGCAGGGCACGGCCATCGGGGAGGCGATCAGCACCTCGCTGGGCGCCGTGAAGAGCCTCGACGCGAAGGCCGCGAAGGACCCGCCGCCCGCGCGCATCATCATCCTCTCCGACGGCGCGAACACCTCCGGGATGGACCCCATGGAGGCGGCCGGCCAGGCCGTGGCCGCCAAGGTGCCGGTGCACACCATCTCGTTCGGCACGCCGTCCGGCTCGGTGGACCGGGGCGGGCGCGCGATCCAGGTGCCGGTCGACGGGCAGACCCTCAAGGCGGTCGCCGACGAGACCGGCGGCGGCTTCCACGAGGCGTCCACCAGCGAGGAGCTGCGCGCCGTCTACGAGGACATCGGCACCTCGGTGGGCTACCGCAAGGAACGGCAGGACATCTCGGCCCGCTTCATCGGCCTCGGGCTGGTCTTCGCCATGGGAGCCGCCGCCGGTTCGCTGCGGTGGTTCTCCCGGCTGCCCTGACCCGCACCACGACCGGACGACGCACGACACGTGAGGAGCCCAGGTATGGCAGTGCAGACCGGACTCGGCGAGCCGCGCGGCCCGTGGTTCGTCTCGCCCGAGCTGGACCCGGACGGACGCGGGCGCTGGGACGTACCCGGGTCCGAGCGGGAGGCGGCACGGCGGAGCTGGCGCGGCCGGCTGCTGAGCGCGGCGGCGGTGGTGGCCCTCTCCACCGTCTCCGGGGCGGCGGCCGGCACCTGGGCGGCCGACCGGGACGCCCCCGGCCCGGCGGCGGCCTCCGCCGCGCCGGTGCCGGCGGAGCTGGTCACCGCCGCCGAGAAGACCGTCCCCGGGGTGGTCTCGGTGATGGTCGGCGGCGCGTCCGGCGCGTCGGCCTCCGGCTCCGGCTTCGCCATCGACAACGAGCAGCACATCGTCACCAACGACCACATCCTGGCCAAGGGCGGCTCCGGACCGGTGACCGTGGAGACCTCCGACGGGCGCCGGTTCACCGCCGAGGTGGTGGGGCGGGAGCCCGGCAGCGACCTGGCGGTGCTGAAGGTCCCGGCGGCGGCCCGGCTGTCGGCCCTGCCGCTGGCCAAGCCGAACTCCACCCGGGTGGGCGAGCCGGTGCTCGCGGTCGGCTCGCCGCTCGGCCTGGCCGGCACCGTCACCGCCGGTATCGTGAGCGCGCTGAACCGGCAGGTCCGCATCGGCAACGGGCGGCACACCGCGGTGCAGACCGACGCCTCCATCAACCCGGGCAACTCGGGTGGGCCGCTGGTCAACGCGCGGGGTGAGGTGGTCGGGGTGAACACGGCCATCGCCACCATCGACGGTAACGGCTCGATCGGCATCGGCTTCGCCATCCCGATCGACCAGGTCCAGCAGACCGCCGACACCATCATCGGCCGGGGCGGCTGACCGGCCCCGCGGCCCTGATCTGCGCGCGCGTGCCGAACGTCCGGCCGGAAGGTCAGAAGTGTCGGATATCCGGCCTGGGACCATCGGGCCATGGAAATATTACGCTGAGTATGGATACTGGCGGAGGTGGAGCAAGCTGTCATCGCGGCCCTCCTCCTGGGGGGCCTGGTCATCGGCGCCGGTGTCGGTGCGTCGTACGCCCGCGCGCAGCGGGGTTGGAAGGACTACAAGACCATCCGGACCACCATCCCGGGCGCCCGGCGCACCGCGTGGATGGCGACCCGTGCGGTGATCACGAAGATCGGCGTGATCGCGCTGCTGCTGTTCGGGGCGGCGGCGTACGCGGCGGCCAGTTCGGACCACGACCGCGCGGGCCCGGGCCCCACCCCGACCCCGACCGTGACCGCCACCCCGGGCCACCGCGCCGGGCGTTAGCCTCAGGGCGTGGACGACGGACTGCGGGTGACCGACCGGCTCGTGCTGCCCGACGCCGAGCTGCGGGAACGCTTCTCCCGCTCGTCCGGCCCGGGTGGCCAGGGGGTCAACACCACCGACTCGCGGGTGGAGCTGAGCTTCGACCTGGCCGGGTCGCCGAGCGTGCCCGAGCCGCTGCGCGCCCGCGCCCTGGACCGGCTCGCCGGCCGGCTGGTCGACGGGGTGCTGACCGTGGCGGCCAGCGAGCACCGGGCGCAGCTGGCGAACCGCGAGGCGGCCCGCGAGCGGATGGCCGCCCTGCTGCGCGAGGCGGTCGCGCCGCCGCCGAAGCCGCGCCGCCCCACCCGCCCGTCCCGCGCCGCCAAGGAGCGCCGGCTGGCCGAGAAGAAGCGGCAGTCCCAGCGCAAGCGCGACCGCCGGGTGGACGGCGACTGACCGCGAGGAACATGGCAGGCGCCGGAAAACGGTTTGAGGGCCCGCCTGCCGTCGCCCAGAATTCGCCGGGTGCCGAGCGACTTCTCCGTCAAGCCCACCCTCACCGGCGACCGGGTCCTGCTGCGTCCGTTCGTCGACGACGACCTCGCGGCCTTCGAGGAGATCCTGGCCGACCCGGAGGTGGCCCGGCTCACCGGAAGCCCGCCCGGGGAGGGGCTCGAACCGGCCCGGCTGCGGGCCTGGTACGGCACCCGCAACAGCCAGCAGGACCGGCTCGACCTGGCCGTCGTGGACCGGGCGACCGGGGCCTGCGTCGGTGAGGTGGTGCTCAACGAGTGGGACCGGCACAACGACAGCTGCAACTTCCGCACCCTGATCGGCCCCGCCGGGCGGGACCGCGGGCTCGGCACCGAGGCGGTCCGGCTCGTCGTCGGGTACGGCTTCGAGCAGCTCGGCCTGCACCGGATCGGGCTGGAGGTGTTCGCCTTCAACCCGCGCGCCCGCCGGGCCTACGAGAAGGTCGGCTTCGTGGCCGAGGGCACGCTGCGGCAGGTCCTCCGCGACGGCGACGGCTGGGTGGACGCCACCGTCATGTCGATCCTCGCCGAGGAGTGGGCCGCGCATCGGGGCCACCCGGCCGGCTGAGTCCGGCACGCGGGACCGGGATTGAGCCGGGCGCGTCGAACCGCTTCAACCGGAACGCGAGCTGGAACGGCAGCCTCGCCCCCGGCGCGCAGACCACGTTCGGCTTCCTGGCCGGCGGCGCCGGCGCGAACCTCGTGCCCGTGGTCGCCTGCGCGGCCACCTGACCCCTCGACCGGGCCCGTCGGCGCGTGTCGGCGAGCCCGCGGTCAGGCCGGCCGGTCGGTCGCGTCGAGGGCGGCCAGCAGCCGGGCGCAGCCCGGCGGCCCGCTCGGCGAAGCCCCGCTGGGCGGCGGCGTACTCCGCCCGGCCCTCCGGGGTCTCCACCCGGACCGGCGGGTGACCGAGGTCGGCCAGGTCGTACGGGCTGGCCCGCATGTCCAGCGTGCGAATCTCCCGGGCCAGCGCGAACGCGTCCGCCACCAGCTCCGAGGGCACCAGCGGGGAGAGCTTGTACGTCCACTTGTAGAGATTCCTGCGTATGCTCATCCCAGTCAATTCCGAGGGAGGGAACGCAGGGATGGACGTCGTCATCTACGCACGGCTCAGCCTGGACAAGCTGGGTAACGAGCTGGGCGTTGATCGGCAGCTCGAAGCCTGCCGGGAGTTGGCGGCTCGTCAGGGTTGGACGGTGACGCGGGAGCTGATCGACAACAGCATCAGCGCCACGACCGGCCGGGTCCGGCCGGCGTTCGAGAAGCTGCTCACCCTGAGCCCGAAGCCGGACGCCATCATCGTCTGGCATCTCGACCGGCTCGTTCGCCTCACCCGTGAGCTGGACCGGGTGATCAGCTACGGCGTGCCCGTCCACGCCGTGACCGCAGGGATGCTGGACTTGAGCAACCCGACAGGCGTCCTGATGGCGAACGTGGTCACGGCGTTCTCTCAGTTCGAGGGTCAGCAGAAGGCTGCTCGTCAGCGTCTGGCAGCCACGCAGCGCGCTTCCCAGGGCCGGCCCTGGTGGTCAGCTCGACCCTTCGGGTACGAGCGCGATGGAACACCTCGTGGTGGTGAAGCCGAGGCCGTTCAGCGTGCGTACCAGGATCTGTTGGCGGGGCGGTCCCTGTTGTCGATCGCCGACGAGTGGAACCGTCAGGACATGCTCACCACCAGGGGGAGGAACTGGACGGGAGCAACTGTTCGTCAGCTCCTCATGTCTGCCAGGAACTGCGCCATCCGGACGTACGCAGGGGATGAGGTCGGCCCTGGCAACTGGGATGCCCTGGTGCCTGAGGAGATCTACCGGTCCGCTGTCCGTGTGCTCAACTCTCCGACCCGCAAGGCTGGTGGTGGCGGTCCCCGTCGGAGCCTGCTGACGGGCGTCGCTACCTGTGCCAACTGTGGGGGCCCCATCCGCACGGCATGGCGTGGACGGAAGGGCGAGCAGGGTAGCTACGCCGTCTATGAGTGCAAGTTGAAGCACTGCGTATCCCACCGTCAGGACGAGGCTGACACCATGGTCAGTGAGCGCGTGATCCGGTTCCTGACCGCGCCGCAGTTCGCGGAAGCGTTCGAGCAGAGCGAGGATGACCTGCCTGTTCAGCAGATGAGGGACGAGTTGGGGAGCCTGCGGTCACGACTCGATGATCTGGCCACCGACTATGCCGCTGGGCTCGTTACTCGATCGCAGTTTCTGACTGCATCCCAGACCATGCGCAGCCGGGTGGACGAGTTGGAGGATCAGCTATCCCAACTCGGAGGTGACAGCGCCGTCAAGGGCGTCACCGGGATGACGGACGAGCAGGTACGCCGTCACTGGGATGGGCTGGATGTAGACCGCAGGCGGTCCCTGATCCTCGCGGTTGTCGTGAGCTGCTGTCTCCGCCAGAAGGGGCGTGGCGTCCGCCGCACCGATGAGCGGCATGTCGATGTGTTGTTCAGGGCGAAAGATCCTGCGAAGGTTGCGAGCATTTGACACAGGGGAGGAACCGAACCGGGAGAGGGCCCCGAAGGGGCCCATCTTCGGACTCCTGATCTTCAGGTTCTCCGCCGACGCATGAACACCACGCGAGCGCAGCGATCCTGTGGCGCGGACGCTTCGCGGAAGTGCCCCTGCATCCCAGTGCTACTGGTATTCAGCCATGCTATGACGTAGCGGTGCGGAGAGGGCGTCTCAGGGGGTCATGCCCCCACCCTTGCCGGTGGCTCCGCTCCCTCAAGCAGCGCCACACACACATCGATCAACAGGGCGCGTAGTCGGCCCGCGCGCTGCGAGAACTCGCGTTGACGAGCGACGTACTCAGCCTTGCCCTCGGGTGTCTCGATGGCCACCGCCGGTTCCCCGTAGGAGGAGAAGTCGTACGGGGACGCCTGCATGTCGAGCAGCCGGATGTCCCTCGCCAACTCGAAGCAGTCGAGCGCCAGATCCCCCGGAACCGCAGGGCCCAGCTTGGTTGCCCACTTGTGGCAGTCCATCGAGGCGTGCAAGCAGCCCGGCTGGTCAAGCTCTACCTGGCTCTCCCTCGTTGGTTGGAGCCGGTTGAGGCTGAGCGCGTCAGGAGTGAAGAACCGGAACGCATCGAAGTGCGTGCAGCGGATCTGGTGAGACTCGACTACCGCGTCAGTTCCCTCTTGCCCAAGTCGCAGGGGGAGTGGATGCCGATGTTCACGTTGGCGGTACACCATCGCCCACTCATGCAGGCCGAAGCAGCCAGTGAAGGCTGATCGCGACGCGATCGCGGACAACAGCCGATGGATGAAGCGCACCGACTCAGCCCGGTCGGCGAGGAACGTGGTGACGTCGAAGCTCACGACTCCGTCCGCGTCAGTGGCGTACCAACGCCATTGACGGTGTGGGGCGGGGCCGTTCGGTCCGGGCTCCAAGGAGATGCCCACGCCCGGGTGCCAGCGTCGGAGCACGGAGGGCCGGGTGCCGTAGTAGTCGTACAAGAAGTCATCGATCGCGTGGCGTTCCCTGGTGGCCTTGCGGGCGCGGTGGCCTGCGGTGAGGGAGTCCGCGCGCTTCTCGTGGGCTTCCAACAGGGGGAGCCAGCTTGTGGCGGGGATGCTGGTCAACGATTCGGGCCCTTGTCCGCTTCAAGCTCCTCGACGACCGCCGTGGTCTCCGCCGGGCTGAGCCGCAGCGGCCAGGCGTTGTGCCGCACCTCGTCCTGGGTCTGCCGGTAGACCATCGCCCACTCGTGCATGCCGAAGCAGCCGAACTGGGCCGGGCGGCCGGCGGTCGCGGCCAGCAGCGTGCGGATCCAGGCGAGCGACTCGGCGCGCCGCGCGCGTACCCCCTCGGTGTCGAGGGTGACCCCGGCGGCGGTGGCGCGGTAGTCCCGGCCGAACCCGGCCGGGTCCGCGTCGCGCAGCACCACCCCGGCGCCGGGGTGCCAGCGGCGCAGTTGGGCCGGACGGTGCGAGTAGTAGGTGAAGAGGAAGTCCTCGACGGGGTGCCGCACCCCGGAGCGGCGGCGGGCCAGGTGCGGCGCCAGCCAGGCGTCCACCCGCTCCTCGTGGGCGCGACGCCGGGCCTGCCAGTCGGCCGCGTCGAGCGCGGTGGCGGGGGCGAGGGCGGCGGTCACGGACCCCAGGGTACGACCGCCGCCCCGCCCCCGGTCACCGCACGTCCACCCGCACCCCGGCGGAGAAGACCCCGCTGCGCAGCTCCAACTGCTTCGGCGGGTCGTCGCCGTGCACGGTGAACACGAGCGGCAGCAGCACCCGGGAGCCGGCGGCGACCGGCTGGGCGAAGACGTCCCGGCCGAGGTTCGCCACCCGGGTGGCGCTCTCGTCGGTGGCCACCCAGTTGCCACCGGGCAGGTACGCCCGCTGCAACTGCCCGTGCCAGGTCTGCTCGCCGGACGTGAGGTTGCGCACTCCGACCGTGGCCAGGCACTGCCGCCCACCGGCCGGCGCCACGGGCTGCGTGCCCCCGCCACAGGCCAGCCGGTAGACGGTGAACTCGAACGCGTTCTCGCGCAGCGGAACGCCGACCGGGCCGGTGACGCTGTTGCCCACCCAGGCGCCGCTGGTCGGCTGCTTCGTGGTGTCCATGGCGGCGACCCGCTGGGTGGCCGTCCACGCCGCCGCGCCGACCACGCCGGCCAGCACCGCGGCCGCGACCCCGACCACCGCCCAGATCGGCGGCCGGCGGCGCCGTCGGGCGGCGGCGGGCATCGCCGGGCGGGGGTAGACGGTGCCGCGGTCCGCCGGGCCGCCCGTCCCGCTCGCGACCGGTGGGACGCCGGCGGCGAGCCGGGTCGGGCCGGAGGGGGTGCCGGTGGCCGCCCGCGCCGGGCCGGAGCGCCGGCGTCGCCACACCCACCACAGCACGCCGCCGGTCACCACCAGGAGCGCGGCCAGCGCGGCCAGCAGCACCGGCGGGCGGCGCCAGGCCGGGGCCGCGGTCACCTTCGCGGCCGGCACCGTCGCGGGCCCCGTCCAGGTCGCCGTGGCGCAGTCGTACGGCCGGGTGCCGTCGGTGCCGTACGCGCAGGTCGGCGCGGTCACCGGCCGGCCCTGGGCGACCCCGCTGAGCGCGGTGTTCAGCGTGGTGGTGCTCCGCGCCGGCAGCCGCAGCCGCCAGGTCACCTCGTTGGCGGCGGCCGACCCGATCGGGCGGTTGGCCCGGCCGCCACCGGTCACCGCGGTCGCCCGGGACCCGGCCGGCAACTCCTGCCGGACGGTCGTCTCGACCGGCGTGGGGCCGCCGTTGCGGACCTGGATCCGGTAGCCCGGCGCCGGGGTGCCGGCCGCCGCCACCGCCACGGTCACCGGCGGGGTGGTCAGCTGGATCGGCGCCGGCTTGGTGGTGGGCATCGCCGGTGGCGCCGCGGGCATCCCGGTCGGAATCGGGGTGGCCCGGGCCGCCACGGCCGGCGGAGCCGCCGCTTGCGCTGCCGGCGTCGCTCGTGCTGCCGCCGGAGCCGCCGGTGGCGGGGTCGCAGCCTCCGCCCGGGGTGCCGTGAGCGGCAGGGCCGGCACGGCGGCCATGACGCCGAGGCAGTTCACGAACACTGCCAGGGTCCTGTGGTGTCGTCTCGATGCAGGCATACGAACGAACCTCCGGCCCCGAAGCTATGGGCCCGGGCCCGCCGGGCGGGTACGAAGCCGGCAATCCCGCCCCGGCCGGCGCGGGCCGGCGTACCCTGGCGCGCCACCCGCCCGGCGGAGCCCGTGGCCGCGTCCGGCGTGGCCGGGCCGGGCGTCGGGGATAGATTGGCCGGGTGCGTATCGCTCGTTTCGCTCATGCCAAGGGAATGTCGTTCGGGGTCGTCGAGGGCGAGCCGGAGGCCGGGCCGCAGGGCCTGACCATCGCCGAGATCGAGGGCCACCCGTTCGGGCAGATCCAGTTCTCCGGCGCCCGTTGGGCGCTCTCCGACGTCCGGCTGCTCTCGCCGATCCTGCCGAGCAAGGTGGTCTGCGTCGGCCGCAACTACGCCGAACACGCCGCCGAGCACGGCAGCGAGGTGCCCAAGGAGCCGCTGCTCTTCCTCAAGCCGTCCACCTCGGTGATCGGCCCCCGGGACGCCATCCGGCTGCCCGTCTTCTCGAAGCAGGTCGAGCACGAGGCCGAACTGGCCGTGGTGATCGGCGCGCCGGGCGCGCGTCGGGCCGACCGGGCCGCCGCCGAGCGGGCCATCTTCGGCTACACCTGCGCCAACGACGTCACGGCGCGGGACCTCCAGCGCTCCGACGGGCAGTGGACCCGGGCCAAGGGCTTCGACTCGTTCTGCCCGATCGGGCCGTGGATCACCACCGGGCTGGACGTCAGCGACCTGGAGGTCCGCTGTGAGGTCGGTCGCAACCCGGAGGAGATGGAGGTACGCCAGCTCGGCCGGACCAAGGACATGGTCTTCGACGTGCCGGCCCTGGTGTCGTACATCTCCCACGTCATGACGTTGCTCCCCGGTGACGTGGTGCTGACCGGCACTCCGGCGGGGGTTAGCCCGCTCACCGACGGGGATACGGTCACCGTGCGGATCGAGGGGATCGGCGAACTCACCAACCCGGTGGTACCGGTCGCCTGATGCGTCCGACGCCTCGTTTCCGCAGCTCAGTGGCGGTTCGGGGGGTTGGATTTGGCCTGCCGGCACCGGGAGGGTAAAGTTCATTCCCGGCGCCGCAAGGGGCCAATGGGGTATGGGGTAATTGGCAGCCCGACTGATTCTGGTTCAGTTAGTCTAGGTTCGAGTCCTGGTACCCCAGCGCAGCCGCGGATTCGCGAGAATCCCGGACGCTGGATTCTGGCGGAGTTCCGCTCCGCCCCTCGCGAGAGGGGCGGCAGATGATCTCTGATAGAGTGCAGCTTCCCGCCCGCGAGGGCGCGGAAGCACGAAGTTCTGGCCCCGTCGTCTAGCGGCCCAGGACGCCGCCCTCTCAAGGCGGTAGCGCCGGTTCGAATCCGGTCGGGGCTACAAGCGCTGACAGCCCGTCCCACCTCATGGGGCGGGCTGTTTCGTGTTTCCGGCTGTGGTCCGGCGTCGCGACCCCCTCGTGGAGGGCCGGACGTGGTGCCGCTAGACTACTGCCGCACCGCCCGCCAGGGCGGTGAAGCAGGAAAAGTGCCTGGCCCCGTCGTCTAGCGGCCCAGGACGCCGCCCTCTCAAGGCGGTAGCGCCGGTTCGAATCCGGTCGGGGCTACCACACCGAACGGCCCGTCTCGCCCGTGCGAGACGGGCCGTTCGCCGTTCCACCCCACCCCTTGCCTGGTTGATCATGAGGTTGGCGGCGTTCCTGATCTCAGAGACCGCCGCTAACGTCATGATCGACCAGTCTGGGGAGGGCGGGGTTACAGGCCGGAGAGGCGTTGGCCGGCTCGGACCACGGCCATGGCGTGGCGTTCGCCGGGGCGGCGGCCCAGGCGCTCGATCGGGCCGGAGATGCTGATGGCGGCGATGACCCGGCCGGTGCGGTCGCGGATCGGGGCCGAGACGCTCGCCACACCGGCCTCCCGCTCGGCGACGCTCTGCGCCCAGCCGCGGCGGCGGACCTCGGCGAGGGTGCGGCCGGTGAACTTCGACCGGGGCAGCAGCGGCATGACCGCCTCGGGCGGCTCCCAGGCCAGCAGGATCTGCGCCGCGGAACCGGCCGTCATGGGCAGCACCGAGCCGACCGGCACGGTGTCCCGCAGGCCGCTGGCCCGCTCGGCCGCGGCCACGCAGATCCGCTCGTCGGCACGGCGCAGGTAGAGCTGGGCGCTCTCACCGGTGGCGTCGCGCAGCGCGGCGAGCAGCGGCTCGGCCGCGGTCAGCAGCACGTCGGGTGCGGCGTTGGCCAGCTCGCCGAGCCGGGGGCCGGGGCGCCAGCGGCCCTGGGTGTCCCGGACCAGCATCCGGTGGATCTCCAGCGCCTGTGCCAGCCGGTGCGCGGTGGCCCGGGGCAGCTTGGTCCGTTCAACGAGTTCGGCAAGGCTGGCGCCGTCGACGCAGGCGGCCAGGATGACCACCGCCTTGTCGAGAACGCCGACACCGCTCATACTGTGTCCCACAAGCCGAAATTTACCTCCCAGAATTTAGGATGTCCAGATGGTGGGAGTCACTCAACCGAGGACCCTGGCCGAGAAGGTCTGGGACGCGCACGTCGTCCGCTCCGCCGCGGGCGAGCCGGACCTGCTCTTCATCGACCTGCACCTGCTCCACGAGGTCACCAGCCCGCAGGCGTTCGACGGGCTGCGCCTGGCCGGCCGTCGGGTCCGCCGCACCGACCTGACGATCGCGACCGAGGACCACAACACCCCGACCGGGTACGACGACCCGGCGTTCCGCTCCCGGCGCGGCGACCTGCTCACGATCGCGGACCCCACCTCCCGCACCCAGATCGAGACGCTGCGCCGCAACTGCGCCGAGTTCGGCGTACGGCTGCACCCGCTGGGCGACGAGAACCAGGGCATCGTGCACGTCATCGGCCCGCAGCTCGGCCTCACCCAGCCGGGCATGACGATCGTCTGCGGCGACTCGCACACCGCCACCCACGGCGCGTTCGGTGCGCTCGCCTTCGGCATCGGCACCAGTGAGGTCGAGCACGTGCTGGCCACCCAGACGCTGCCGCAGGCCCGCCCGAAGACCATGGCCGTCAACGTCGTCGGTGAACTCGCCCCGGGCGTCACGGCCAAGGACCTGGTGCTCGCCCTGATCGCCCAGGTGGGCACCGGCGGCGGGCGCGGCCACATCGTGGAGTACCGCGGCGAGGCCATCCGGAACCTCTCCATGGAGGGCCGGATGACCATCGCCAACATGTCCATCGAGTGGGGCGCCAAGGCCGGCATGATCGCGCCGGACGAGACCACCTTCGCGTACCTCAAGGGGCGGCCCCACGCGCCGCAGGGGGCCGACTGGGACGCGGCGGTGGCCTGGTGGCGAACGCTGCCCACCGACGAGGGGGCGACGTTCGACACCGAGGTGACCCTGGACGCGACCCGGATCACCCCGTTCGTCACCTGGGGCACCAACCCCGGCCAGGGCCTGCCGCTCGGCGCGGCCGTGCCGGACCCGGAGGAGTTCGTCACCGAGCCGGAGCGGGTCGCCGCCCGCCGGGCCCTGGAGTACATGGACCTCACCCCCGGCACCGCGCTGCGTGACCTGGCCGTGGACGTGGTCTTCGTCGGCTCCTGCACCAACGGCCGCCTGGAGGACCTGCGTGCCGCCGCCGACGTGCTGCGCGGGCACCAGGTCGCCGACGGCGTACGCATGCTGGTGGTGCCCGGCTCGGCCGCGGTCCGCGAGGCGGCCGAGGCGGAGGGGCTGGACAAGGTCTTCACCGACGCCGGTGCCGAATGGCGCTTCGCCGGCTGCTCCATGTGTCTGGGCATGAACCCGGACACGCTGAAGCCGGGCGAGCGCTCCGCCTCGACCTCCAACCGCAACTTCGAGGGCCGCCAGGGCCGGGGCGGGCGTACCCACCTGGTGTCCCCGCCGGTCGCCGCCGCCACCGCCGTGGTCGGCCGGCTGGCCGCCCCCGCCGACCTGTAGAAGGGCAGCCGAGAGATGGACAAGTTCACCAGCCACACCGGCACCGCCGTGCCGCTGCGCCGGTCCAACGTGGACACCGACCAGATCATCCCCGCCGTGTACCTCAAGCGGGTGACCCGGACCGGATTCGCCGACGGTCTGTTCAACGCGTGGCGGGAGGACCCGTCATTCGTCCTCAACGATCCCGTCCATTCGGGCGCGTCGATTCTGATCGCCGGCCCCGAGTTCGGCACCGGATCGTCCCGGGAGCACGCCGTCTGGGCGCTGCGCGACTGGGGCTTCCGGGCCGTCATCTCGCCGCGCTTCGGCGACATCTTCCGCGGCAACGCGCTGAAGGAAGGTCTCCTTCCGGTCGAGCTGGAATTGAAAGCCGTGGAAGAACTGTGGGATCTCGTGGAATCCGAGCCGACCACGCCGATCACCGTCGACCTCGCCGCCCGCCAGGTCCACGCCGGTGACGCCACCTGGGCGTTCCCGCTGGACGACCACAGCCGCTGGCGGCTGATGGAGGGCTTGGACGACATTGGACTCACCCTCCGGCACGAGGCCGAGATCAGCGCGTACGAGGGGTCCCGGCCGTCGTTCCTGCCCTCGGTCGCCTGACCGCAGATAGCTTTTCGCCCCCACCGGTCCGACCGGTGGGGGCGAATCCGTTACGACACAAGGGCTTTTTTCCACCGAATGTTTGTGTCCAGGCAGCACAGGGCATACCGTGCGCGCAGAATGGCTCGCGTCGAGTCAGTTGCACAATCGGGAGGAAGTCGTGAACAAGGCCGAGCTCATCGAGGCGCTCGCCGTTCGCCTGGGGGACCGGAAGACGGCGACGGCCGCTCTCGACGCGGTTCTCGCTGAGGTCCAGGCGGCGGTCACCAAGGGCGAGAAGGTGGCGATCACCGGATTCGGAGCGTTCGAAAAGCGCGTCCGGGGCGCCCGAACAGCGCGCAACCCGCGGACCGGCGAGGCGGTGAAGGTCAAGAAGACCTCCGTCCCGACGTTCCGCGCCGGCGCGGGCTTCAAGGAGATGGTGGCCAGCGGCAAGCTGCCGAAGGCCACCGCCGCCGCCAGGAAGACCGCCGCGGCCGCCGCGAAGACCACGGGCGCGAAGGCGACCGGTGCCAAGGCGACCGGCGCGAAGGCGACCGCCGCGAAGAAGACCACGGCGGCGGGCGCCGCCAAGAAGACCACGGCGGCGAAGGCCACCAAGACGACCGCCGCGACCAAGAAGGCCGCGCCGGCCAAGAAGGCCGCGGCCAAGACGACCGCGGCCAAGAAGACCACCGCGGCGAAGAAGACGACGGCTGCCAAGAAGACGACGGCCGCCAAGAAGACGACGGCCGCCAAGAAGGCGCCGGCGAAGAAGGCTCCGGCCAAGAAGGCCGCCACCCGGCGCTGACCGCACGGCCGGAAAGGGCGCCCACCCTCCGCGGTGGGCGCCCTTTTCGTGGGTACGCGTTGACCGGCCCGCGCGCGGCCCCGCAGAATCCTCGTGCCGAAACCCCCGTCGGTCACGAGAAGAGGGGGCGCCCGTGCGCCACCGTCACCTCCCCACCGTGGCGCTCGCCCTGGGCGTCGTGGTCCTGCTCGATGTGCTGCGGGTGTGGCTGCCGTCGATCATCACCATCTTCGGCCAGGCGGCCGAGACACCGGCCGAACTCCTCGGCGCCTTCGCCCTCGGCTGGTTCGTGCTGGCCCTCGCCGTGCCCGTCCTGGTCCGCCGGCTCGGTGCGCGCCCGGCACGCCTGGCCGCGGCCGGCCTCCTGGCCGCCACCCGGCTCGCCCTTACCGCCGCGCCCGGCGGTCGGGTCCAGCTCTGGCTGGCCTGCGCCGGCCTGCTCGCCGGCCTGGTCTGGCTCGCCGCGACCGCCGCGACGGTCGCCCGCCCGGTGCCGGGGCTGGCGTTCGGCCTGGCCGGGGCCGCCGTCGGGCACGCCCTGCTCGGCACCGAGGACCTCGTCTGGCGGGGCGGCGTGCTCGGGTGGACGGTGAGCGTCGTGCTGGTCGGCGCCTTCCTCGCCGCGCAGTCGGCCGCGGATCCCGCGGCTGGGCTTCGGGACAGCGGCGCGGCGAGCCGGGTCGCCTGGCTGCTGGTCGGGCCGGTGCTGCTGCTGGCCGGCCAGCTGGCGCTCGCACCGGCCGTGTGGGACGCGGCGGCCTCCTACTGGCACGGCTCGGCGGACCTGCCCGGCCTGGGACTGCCACCGGCCCACCTCGCGGCGGTCCCCGAGTTGGCGATCGGCCTGTTCCTGGTGGCGCTGCTCGTGCGGCCGCCCCGGCCGGTGGCCCGGCTGCTCTGGCCGGTGGCGCTGGTGGCCGGCGCGGGGCTGTTCGCCGCCGACCGGGCCGGCTGGCTGGCGGCGGCGGTCCTGCTGGCCGCCGCCGGCCTCGGTGGCTGCCTCGCCCTCGTCGACACCGTCGCCGACCGGGGGCACGCGCTGGTGCACCGCCGCTCCGGCAGGCCTCTCATCCCCGCGACGGTCGCGGGATCCGCCGCGGACTCCGGCTCCGTCGCAGGCGCAGGCGCCGCCGGGGTGACCGGACCGGGCGAGGGTGCGGGTTCCGGCGAGCCGGCCGCGCCGGGTCCGGGTGGCGGGGACGGTGGCGGGCGGCGCGGGTTCGCCGTCGCCGGCGGGATGCTGGGCTTCGCGGTCGGCGCGGTGGCCTACTACGCCGCCTACGACCTCGGGTACCCCAACGGTGGGGTGCCGGTGCTGGCGGCGCTCGCCGTCGCGGCCGCGGCCGTGGCCGCCCCGCCGGGCGCCGCTCGCCGGTTCCGCACGCCGGTGCCGGCGTGGACGGTCCTCGGCGCGATGCTGCTGACCGCCGTCGGCGGCGGGATCCACCGGCCGGCGCCGGCCCCGCACCCGCCCGCGACCCCACCGGCGGCGGTACGGGTGGTGGCGTACAACATCCGGATGGCGTTCGGGCTGGACGGGCGGCTCGACCTCGACGCGCTGGCCCGGGCGGTCGACGGCAGCCGGCCGGACGTGGTGCTGCTCAGCGAGGTGGACCGCGGCTGGCTGCTCAACGGCGGCCACGACACCCTCGCGCTGCTCGCCGGGCGGCTGCGCATGCCGTACGTCTTCGCGCCCGCCGCCGATCCGGTGTGGGGCGACGCGGTGCTGAGCCGCTTCCCCGTGCGGGCCGGCGAAACCCGGCCCCTCGCGGCGCACGGCGCGCCGACCGGGGCGCAGGCACTCGGCGTCACGCTCGACCTCGGCGGCCGGGACCTCGCCGTGGTCGCCACCCACCTGCAACCGCCGCCGGGGCAGGACCCGGTGGCCCAGGCCCGCGAGGTCGCCGCCTTCGCCACCCGGTACGCGGCCGGCCGCCCGCTGGTGCTCGGCGGCGACCTGAACACCGAGCCGGCCGACCCGGCCTTCGCCGAGTTCACCCGGGCCGGCCTGGCCGACGCGCTCGCCGCGGCCCGACCGCTGCGCACCAGCCCGGCCGACGACCCGCGCACCGAGATCGACCACGTCCTCGTCTCGCCGGGTCTCACCGCGTCCGGGGTGACCGCGCCGCGCACAACGGCCAGCGACCACCTGCCGGTCGCGGTGACGCTCGCCCTGCCCTGAGCCGCCGGGCGCCCGGAGGGCCCAGAGCTGTCGGGCCCGGAGGGCTCAGAGGCGGTCGGCCGCGAGCAGCCGGTCGCCGGTGAAGGCGAGTAGCCAGCCGCCGCCCTTCGGGGTGGTGAAGTTGTCGGCGGTGCCGGTCAGATGTTCCAGCGCGCCCGGGATCACCTTGCCCTGGCTGCACACCGCGACCGGTTCCCCGTCGGCGGCCAGTGCGGACAGCCGGGCCGCGGCGGCCAGGGCGCACTCGTCCGGCTGCTGTCCGGGCCGCGGCTCGTCGAGGTCGCCGACCACCTCGATGGGCAGGTCCAACAGGGCGGCCGCCGGGTCGAGGGTCTGCACGCAGCGCCGGGCCGAGGCGGAGACCAGGCGGGTGGGGCGGACCAGCGCCACCAGGGCGGCGAGGGCCTGCGCCTGGGCCCACCCCTCGGCGTCCAGCGGCCGGCCGGTGTCCGGCCCGGTCCAGGTGCCCCGCTTGCCGGCGTGCGCGTGCCGGACCAGTAGCAGGGTGGCGGTGACCGGCGGCAGCGCCGCGAACGCGGCGATCACCTCGGCGTCGTGCGGGTAGCTGACCTGGCGTACCGCCCGGTCGGCGGGGAACCAGGCCACCTCGTCCACCTCGGTGTCCGGCTGGAAGCCGCCCTGCGCGGCGGCCCGCATCGACCAGTAGTCGACCGACTTGGGTCGGCCCTCGCTGCGGTAGCGGGCGGTGGGCAGGCGTACCTGCGGCACGGCCCGGACGTCGGTCTCCTCGGCGACCTCGCGGACGGCGGCCCGCAGCGGGTGCTCGCCGGCGTCCAGCTTGCCCTTGGGCAGCGACCAGTCGCCGTAGCGGGGGCGGTGGACCAGGCAGACCTCGACGCCGCCGGCCGCCGGGCGCCAGACGACCCCGCCCGCGGCCCGGATCCGCACCGGCTCGTCGTCCGTCATCCGCTCACCGTATGCCCGCCCGGAGCGCGCCGTGGTCCGCTCAGCCCGCCCTCCCGCCGACCCGGTGCAGCAGCAGGTCCTGCAGGTGGGTCAGCGGCGTGTCGTCGCTGCCGGTACGCCGGTGCCAGCTCCCGTCGGCGGCCAGTTCGAAGGCGTCCACCTCGGGGCTGAACGCGGCGGTCAGCACGTGGTCCAGCTCGGCCCGGGCCACCGGGTCGCTCACCTGCACGAGCGCTTCCACCCGGCGGTCCAGGTTGCGGTGCATCAGGTCGGCGGAGCCCATCCAGAACTCCGCGTCGCCGTTGTTGCCGAACCGGAAGATCCGCGAGTGCTCCAGGAACCGGCCGAGGATCGAGCGGACCCGGATGTTCTCCGACAGCCCCGGCACCCCGGGCCGCAGCGTGCACATGCCCCGGATCAGCAGGTCCACGTGCACCCCGGCCCGGGACGCCCGGTAGAGCGCGTCGGTGATCTCCTCGTCAACCAGCGCGTTCACCTTGAACTGCACGAGCCCCGGCATGCCCAGCCGGACGTGCTCGATCTCCCGCTCGATCCGCTCGACCAGGCCGCTGCGGATGCCCTGCGGGGCCACCAGCAGCCGCCGGTACGCGGTCTGCCGGCTGTAGCCGGTGAGCACGTTGAACAGGTCGGTGAGGTCGGCGCCGATCTCCGGGTCGGCGGTGAGCATGCCGAAGTCCTCGTAGAGCCGGGCGGTCTTCGGGTGGTAGTTGCCGGTGCCGATGTGGCAGTAGCGGCGGATCTGGTTGCCCTCCTGGCGGACCACCAGCGCGGTCTTGCAGTGCGTCTTGAGGCCCACCAGGCCGTAGACCACGTGGCAGCCGGCCCGCTCCAGGGTGCGCGCCCAGCCGATGTTGGCCACCTCGTCGAAGCGCGCCTTCAGCTCGACGAGCACCACCACCTGCTTGCCGGCGGCGGCCGCGTCGACAAGCGCGTCGACGATGGGGGAGTCGCCGCTGGTGCGGTAGAGCGTCTGCTTGATGGCCAGCACGTCCGGGTCGGCGGCGGCCTGCTCGATGAAGCGCTGCACGCTTGTCGCGAACGAGTGGTACGGGTGGTGCACCAGCACGTCCCCGTCCCGCAGGGTGGCGAAGACGCTGCGCGGCACCTCGCCCTCGGCGAGCCGGGGGTGGGTGGCCGGCACGAACGGCGGGTCCTTGAGGTCCGGGCGGTCGGCCTCGCCGTACACCTGCCAGAGCGCGGAGAGGTCGAGCAGGCCGCGGACCCGGAGCACGTCGTGGCCGTCCATGTCCAGCTCGCGGACGAGCAGCTCCAGCATGTGGTCGGAGATGGAGGCGGCCACCTCCAGCCGCACCGGCGGGCCGAAGCGGCGCCGGGCCAGCTCCCGTTCGAGGGCCTGGAGCAGGTCCTCGTCGCGGTCCTCGTCCACCTCCACCTCGGCGTTGCGGGTCACCCGGAACAGGTGGCACTCGACCACCTGCATGCCGGAGAAGAGCTGCCCGAGGTGCACCGAGATGAGGTCCTCCACCGGCAGGAAGCGCACCCCCGGCTGGTCGCGGGCCACCCGCACGAACCGGGGCACGTTGTTCGGCACCTTCACCCGGGCGAACAGCTCCGAGCCGCCGTCCGGGTCGCGCACCGAGACGGCCAGGTTCAGCGACCGGCCCGAGATGTACGGGAACGGGTGCGCGGGGTCCACGGCGAGCGGGGTGAGCACCGGGAAGATGTGCTCCCGGAACCAGGTGCGCAGCCGTTCCCGCTCGGCGTCGTCGAGGTCGCTCCAGCGCAGGATCCGGATGTTCTCCTCGGCCAGCTTGGGCAGCACGTCGTCGACGAAGCAGGCGGCGTGCCGGGAGACCAGGTCGGCGGTCTTCTCGGTGATCAGATCCAGCTGGGTCCGCAGCGGCAGCCGGTCGCCGCCGCGTACCGGCAGGCCGGCGGAGAGCCGGCGCTTCAGCCCGGCCACCCGCACCATGTAGAACTCGTCCAGGTTGCTGGCGAAGATGGCCAGGAACTTGGCCCGCTCCAGCAGCGGGGTGCGGGGGTCCTCGGCCAGCGCCAGCACCCGGGCGTTGAAGTCGAGCCAGGAGAGCTCCCGGTTGAAGAACCGGTCCTCGGGCAGGGGCAGGGCCGCGGCGGGCTCCGCCTGCGGGCCCGGACCCTCGACCGGGTCCAGCGACTCCTCCAGCCCGGCGGAGGCCGCCGCCGCGGGCTCGGGGCTGACGCTCTCCTCGGGCGGGCGGACGCGGCGGAACCGGCCGTCGGCGCCGCGGGTCGACGCGCCGTTGCGGGGCGCGCCGGGGTCGACGAGGTTACGGGGGCCGTCGGGGTGCTCGCGAGGGGTGCTCACCACCTCATGATTCCCCGACAACGGTGAACGGAAAATGAACTCGGGGCAGGTGGGTCACGCCATCGTCGGCAATGTCACCCGGACGACCTCGCCGGCGGCGTCCCGCTCGATGCGGACCCGCTGCCCGAGCCGGAGCAGCCGCAGGCCGGAGGCGTCGAAGGCGCGGGCCGGGAAGGCCAGCTCGGTGCCGTCGTCGAGGAGCAGCACCCCGCTGCGGGTCGACGCGTCGTAGGTGGCCACCGTGCCCTGCATGCCAGCACCGTACCCGACGTCCCCGCCGGCCCGCGCCAGCAGCGCGGCGGTGCGCGGGCCCGCGCCGAGCCGGGCTGCGGCGGCCAGGTCGGCCGCGGTGTCCACGTCCCGGCGCAGGGTGGGCCAGCCGCCGGTCAGCGGCAGCGCCCCGCTCGCCGTGTGCGCCGCCGCGGAGCCGGGGCCGAAGCGGGGCGCCAGGGGCACCCCGGGCGGCGCGGCGAGCAGGACGGTGCCGCTGCCCGGGGCGTCGGCCACGAAGCCGCGTACCCCGTCGGAGGGGACGGCCCGCAGCGCCGTGGCCAGCTCGGCCGGGCGCAGCGCCGGCAGGTCGGCGGTCAGGCCGGCCACCGCGGCGCGCGGGCCGGCCACGGCCGCACCGTGCCGGAAGGCCGCGTTCAGCCCGGCCGCCGGGTCCGGCGCGACCTCCGCGCCGGCCGTCGTGGCCTCCGCCGCCACCCGGGGGTCGTCGGTCACCACGAGCACCCGGGCCACCGCCGGGCAGGCCCGCACCGCGCCGACCGTGTCGGCCGCCAGGGCCAGCGCCAGCTCCTCATGGGGTACGCCGGGCAGCGCGCCGCGCAGGCGGCTCTTCGCCGCCCCGAGGCGCTTCACCGGCACCACCACGGTCCAGGTCGGCTCAGGCACGTGACAATCCTGCCAGTCGGCCGGCGGTACCCTCACTGGCCGGACCGGGGGCGAGCAGGCATGATTTCGTCCCGGGGCGTGCGCGCATGGGGCGGAACGAGGAGGCAGGGTGGCACCGCGGAGGCTGGGATTCTGGCCACGGTTCGCCGTGGTGCTGGTGAAGCCGGTGTTGACCGTCTGGACGCGGCGCACCTGGCGGGGCATGGAACACCTGCGCCGCGACGGCGGCATCATCATCGTGCCCAACCACATCTCGCACGCGGACCCGCTGGTGGCCGCGCACTTCATCTACGACTCGGGGCGCTGGCCGCAGTTCCTCGGCAAGGCCAGCGTGTTCAAGGTGCCGGTGATCGGGTGGATCCTGCACCGCTGCAGGCAGATCCCGGTCGAGCGCGGCAGCGTCGAGGCGGTCAAGTCGCTGGACAAGCTGGTCGCCGCGCTCAACGAGGGTGGCGCGGTGGTGATCTACCCGGAGGGGACCACCACGCGGGAGCCGGACCTGTGGCCCATGAAGGGCAAAACCGGCGCGGCCCGGCTGGCGCTGGCCACCGGTGCCCCGGTGATCCCGGTCGCCATGGTCGGCCCGGAGAAGATGTTCGACCCGCGGACCGCCCGCATCGGGCTGCGGCCGCGTACGCCGGTGACGGTGGTCGCCGGTCCGCCGATCGACCTGAGCCGGTGGGCGGGCGCCACGCCGACCCGGGCGATCCTGGAGGAGATGACCGACACGATCATGCTGCGGATCCGGGACCTGGTGGCCGAGATCCGCGGCGGCACGCCACCACCGCTGTGGGAGCGGCCGGCCCGGACGCGTACCCCCGAGGTGACCGAATGAGCGAGCGTAGCGAGCGAATCAGCCAGCTCAGTGCGCTGGAGCCTCATGTCGTCGCCCACCGCAGGGAGGCGACGGCATGAGCGGGCATGTCGCTGTGCTCGGCGCGGGGTCGTGGGGCACGGCGTTCGCCAAGATCCTCGCCGACGCCGGCCGGGACGTGACCATCCTGGCCCGGCGCGCCTCGGTGGCCGAGGCCATCCGGACCGGGCGGCACAACCCGGACTACCTGCCCGACGTGCGCCTGCCCGACCGGGTCACCGCGACGGGTGACGCCGAGGAGGCGATCGCCGGGGCCGAGGTGGTGGTGCTGTCCGTGCCGTCGCAGACGCTGCGCGCCAACCTCGCCGACTGGACCCCGTACCTGGACGCCGACGCCACGCTGGTCTCCCTCATGAAGGGCATCGAGCTGGGCACCACGAAGCGGATGAGCCAGGTGATCATGGAGACCGCCGGGGTGCCCGCCGACCGGGTGGTGGTCGTCTCCGGGCCCAACCTGGCGCCGGAGATCGCCGCCGAGCAGCCGGCCGCGACCGTGGTGGCCGGCACCGACAGCCGCCGGACCGCGCTGGTCCAGTCGTCGATCCGGACGCCGTACTTCCGGCCGTACACCAACGACGACGTGATCGGGTGCGAGCTGGGCGGTGCGGTGAAGAACGTGATCGCGCTGTCGTACGGCATCGCCACCGCCATGGGCTTCGGCGACAACACCCGGGCCATGCTCATGACCCGCGGCCTGGCCGAGACCGCCCGGCTGGGCGTGGCGCTGGGCGCCGACCCGATCACCTTCGCCGGGCTGGCCGGCATGGGCGACCTGGTCGCCTCCTGCTCCTCGCCCCTGGCCCGCAACCGGACCTTCGGCGAGCACCTGGGCCGGGGGGAGACCCTGGAACAGGCCCAGGCGGCCACCCGGCAGACCGCCGAGGGCGTGAAGAGCTGCCTGGCCATCCGCGACCTGGCCCGGGCGCACGGCGTGGAGATGCCGATCACCGAGCAGATCGAGCGGATCTGCCACGAGGGGATGGACCCGCGGCTCGCCGTGGACGCCCTCATGAGCCGGACCGCGAAGCCCGAGTCGTACGAGTGAGTTGGCGATGACCGACGAGTGGGGGGACGGCACGCGCAGCGTGCACGCCGGGCTGCCCGCTCCGGAACCGGGCCAGCCCTTCCTGCCCGGCCCGGTCTTCGCGGCGCCCTACCACCTCGACCCGTGGCGGGGGCCGGCGGCGACCCCCAACGGGTACGGGCGGCCCGACAACCCCACCCGGCGCCTGCTGGAGGCGGCCGTCGGCGAGCTGGAGGGCGGCGACTGCCGGGTCTTCGCCAGCGGCCAGGCGGCCATCACCGGGCTGCTGCTGGCCGTGCTGCGCCCCGGGGACACCGTGCTGCTGCCCGCCGACGGCTACTTCCCGGTGCGCGCCTTCGCCACCGACACCCTCGCGGGCATCGGGGTGCGCGTCGGCTTCGTGCCGACCGCCGGGCCGTACCCGTCGTTCGAGGGCGTCCGGCTGGTGCTGCTGGAGACCCCGGCGAACCCCGGCCTGGACGTGGCCGACGTGACGGCGCTGGCCGTCGCGGCGCACGGCGCCGGGGCCCTCGTGGCGGTCGACAACACCACCGCCACCCCGCTCGGGCAGCGCCCGCTGGAGCTCGGCGCCGACGTGGTGGTCGCCTCCGGCACCAAGGCCCTCACCGGTCACTCCGACCTGCTGCTCGGCTACGTGGCGACCCGCTCGGGGGAACTGCTCGACGCGGTGACCGCCTGGCGGACGACGACCGGCGGGGTGCCGGGGCCGTTCGACTGCTGGCTGGCCCACCGCTCGCTGGCGACCGTGGACCTGCGGCTGGGCCGGCAGACCGCCAACGCCGAGGCGCTGGCCCGGCTGTTCGCCGGCCGCGCCGACGTCACCGGCGTGCGCTGGCCCGGGCTGCCGACCGACCCGGCCCACGCCGTGGCCTCGGTCCAGATGCGACGGATGCCCGGCGTGCTCTCCTTCGACCTGGGCGACGCCGACCGGGTGGCCCGGTTCCTCGACGCGTCCCGCCTGGTGGCCGCCGCGACCTCGTTCGGCGGGCTGCACACCACCGCCGACCGGCGGGCCCAGTGGGGGGACGACACCCCGCCCGGCTTCGTCCGGCTCTCCTGCGGCATCGAGGACACCGCGGACCTGGTGGCCGACGTGACCGCCGCGCTGGACGCGGCCTGACACCGGCGTGGCCGCTCCACTAGGGTGACGGGCAGCAGCGGCCCGCGCGGGCCCCGATTCGAGGAGGTGAGACCGATCCACCAGCAGAGGACCGGCGCTCCCTCCGAGTCCGCGTCGCCCCAGGGTTAGGCGACGCCGGGAGCGCCGACGAGCGTTCCCGAAAGGCCTGCCATGACACCCACCCTGTTCACTCCCGACCGTCCCGCCCTCGTCGGGCGGCTGCGCGCCGCCGGCTGCGTCTTCGCCGAGGACGAGGCGGAGCTGCTGATCGCCGCCGCCGGCTCGGCCGAGGCGCTGGCCGACCTCGTCGACCGCCGCGTCGCCGGCCTGCCGCTGGAGCACCTGCTCGGCTGGGCCGAGTTCTGCGGCCTGCGGGTCGCCGTCGACCCCGGGGTGTTCGTGCCCCGCGGGCGGACCGCCCTGCTGGTCGCCGCCGCCGCGGCGGTGGCCGGCCCGTCGCCCGCCGTGCTGGATCTCTGCTGCGGCTCGGGCGCCGCTGCGCTGGTGCTGCACGGGCGGCTGGCACCCCGCTGGCTGGCCGCCGCCGACCTCGACCCGGCCGCCGTGGCGTGTGCCCGCCGCAACCTCGACCCGCTGGGCGTCCCGGTTTACGAGGGCGACCTGTTCGCGCCCCTGCCCACCGCCTGGCGGGGTCGGCTGGACCTGGTGGTGGCGAACGCGCCGTACGTGCCGAGCGGAGCGGTGGCGATGCTGCCGCCCGAGGCGCGGCTGTACGAGGCGCCGGTGGCGCTGGACGGCGGCGTGGACGGGCTGGCCGTGCTGCGCCGGGTGGCCGCCGGCGCGGCCGAGTGGCTGGCCCCCGGCGGGCACCTGGCGGTGGAGGTGAGCGCCGGCCAGGCCGGCGCGCTCTGCGCGGTCCTGGCCGACGCCGGCCTGAGCCCGACCGTGGTGCGCGACGACGAGCTGGAGGCCACCGCCGTCACGGCCCGCCGGCCCGGCTGAGCCGCGCCCCTGACCCCGCCCGGTTCCGGACCGGGCGGGCACGCGCGACCGTGGCGGGACGCCGCACCGCCCACTAGCCTCTGATCAAGGCTCGGTGGGAGGCGGTGGCGGTGGGCAGCGCGGGTGTGCCGGTGGTGGTGGGTCTGGACAACGGCGGCACGAGCAACAACGCCACCGTGCTGACCGTCGACGGCCGGTTCCTGGTGGACGGGCTCGTGGAGACCCCGAGCGAGGTGCAGGCCGGGCCGGAGGCGGCGATCGAGGCCCTGGCCCGGGCGCTGGACGGCGTGCTGGCGCTGACCGGGGTGCCCCGCGAGCTGGTCCGGGCGGTCGGGCTGGACACGCCCGGCCCGGCCAGCGCCACCGGGGTGATCTCCTCGCGCGGCTCGACCAACTTCTCCCAGCCGGCCTGGCGCGGCTACGACGTGCGCGGCGCGCTGGAGCACCGGCTCGGCCTGCCGGTGGTCTACGCCAACGACGGCAACGCGGCGGCCCTCTACGCGCACCACGTGCACTTCGGCGCCGACGCGATGCAGCGTTCCTCGGTCGCCGCGATCGTCGGCACCGGGCTCGGTGGCGGCGTGGTGGAGGGCGGCCGGGTGGTCGGCGGCGCCGCCGGCATGGCGGGCGAGTTCGGGCACGTGCACGTCCCGCTCGACGGGCTGCTCGCGCCCGGCCAGGCGGTGCCGGTCTGCGCCTGCGGTTTCGCGGGGGACGCGGAGAGCGTCGCCTCGCTCACCGCCATCGTGAACAACCTGCTGCCGTACTGGTTGGGCCGGTTCCCGGAGCATCCCCTCGCCGCCGAGGAGCCGGCCCGGGCGGCGAAGCTGGTCCGCGGCTACGGCGAGCGGGGCGACCCGTTGGCCCGCGAGGTCTTCACCCAGCAGGCCATGGCGCTGGGGCGGCTGTTCACCATCGCGGCCAACTTCACCGACCCGCACGCGTACTTCGTCGGCGGCGGGGTGGTGGAGGCCGCGCCGGAGTTCCGCGACTGGTTCCTGGCCACCGTGCGGGAGCACACCGTGCTCCGCGCCGAGCAGCGCGCCGTGGCCTCCTTCGCCCTGGTGCCGGACCGGGACATGGCCGGGGCGCGCGGGGTGGCCGTCGCGGCGCTGGAGGCGGTCCGCGGCGGGGCCGCCGCCGGCCCGCTGGTCGCCGGCTGAGCCGTGGCGTCGCCGCCGCGGCCGGTCAGGGGCGCGGCGGGGCGCCGGTGAAGGCGGCCCAGGCCGCCGGGGGGAAGACCAGCACCGGGCCGGCCGGGTCCTTGGAGTCGCGGACCGCGACCGCCTCCGGCAGCAGGGCCATCTCGACGCACGCGCCCTCATCGCCGCTGTGGCTGCTCTTGCGCCAACCGGTCGCCGCGGGGCCGCTGTTCGTGCCGTTCATCGCTTCTACCTCTCGTTCAGCAGGCGGAGGAGCTCGTCCCGGCTGGCCGCCGGGCTCAGCGCCACGGTCCGCAGGTGCTCCATGATCTTGGTGCAGGTGCGCAGGTCGCCCGGCCGGTCCAGCACCATCTGCCCGGCGACCGTCTCCACCGAGGCGATGATCGGGTCCTCCGGATCCGCGAACTCCAGGATGTGCAGCGACCCCCGCGTCCCCCGGTGGTATCCGGCGGCCAGGGGGATCACCTGCACGGTGATGTTGGGCAGCTCGGCCATCTTCAACAGGTGCTGCAGCTGACCCCCCATCACCGTCCGGTCCCCGACCGGGCGCAGTAACGCCCCCTCGTCGATGATGGCGTCGAGGATCGGTGGATCGTCACCCGTGAGTCGTTGCTGGCGGTCGAGCCGCAGCTTGACCCGCTGCTCCACCTGCTCGTCGCTGAGTGTGTGCGGGCCGCCGCGCATGACCCCGCGGATGTAGTCGGCGGTCTGGAGCAGGCCCGGCACCACCGACGGCTCGAAGTTGGCGATCCCGGTCGCCTCCGCCTCCAGGGCGATGAAGTCGATGGTCCGGCGGTCCAGCAGGTACGAGTAGGAGACCCACCACCCGGGCTTGCGGGCGTCCTTGGCGAGCTGCACGGCCGCGGCGATCTCGTCGGGGCCCACCCCGTAGAGGGTGAGCAGCGCCCGCACGGTGGCCGGGTTGACCAGCGTCTGCGCGTTCTCGTAGCGGGACAGCGTGCTGCGGGTGCTGTTGATCTCGTCGGCCGCGGCCTCCAGGGTGAGGCCGGCGGCCTCCCGGTGGGTCCGCAGGGCGATGCCGAGCCGTCGGGCCCGGGCGGTCTTCGGCGCCATGCATCGATGGTCGCACATCAATGGGAAGTCGGGCATGAGAGAACTCCGGTGAGAGTTGCATTCACGCGTGTCCACCTGTCAATCTGTGACGGCGTCCTCACCGCCGGTTGTCGTGGCGACGGTGGTGGTGAGCGACCGGAGGGGATGGGGCGCGCGGCGATCGGGTTTTACTCCCCCACGACCCGATCGCCGCGTGCCCGTACCGGCACGCCAGACGGGGAGGAGACGCGATGACGGCGACGGCCCGCGACGCCGGGGGTGGACGGGGATGACCCGGTTCCTCGTGGTCCTCACCGACGTGCGCCCCCTCGACGGGGTCTGGCGCAACGAGCGGACCAGCCCCGAGCGCCGCCGGCAGGTGGTCGGCGCGAACAACCGCGAGGCGGCGGAGCGGATCGCCGGCGCCTTCATGGCGCTGGGCATGGTCCGCGCCGGCCGGCAGCGGGTCAAGGTCATCGCGGTCGGGCGCCGGCCGCGGACCCCGGACCACCTGAACTGAACCGGGCCCGCCCCCGGGACGCGGTGACGGGGGCGGGGAGCCGGGCGGCCGGTGGCAGATCGCCACCGGCCGCCCGGGCTCGCCACCGCTCGCGCCGCCTCGATTCACCTCTGCGCTCTCGGAGCCGCCCGGTTACTCCGCGTATATGGGTCACTGACCGGATGCCGGCCGCTGCGTCGTCTCCCCGGGTATCGGCTGCCGGCGCTCGCCACGCACAGTAAGGTCAGCGGGTGAGCGCCACCGGCGAGCACGGCCAGCCGCAGTCGCGAACGGAGAGGTGACTCCAGTGACCACCCCAGGCAAGACCCGCGTGGCGATCGTCTTCGGCGGCCGCAGCCCCGAGCACGGCATCTCCTGCGTGAGCGCCGGCAGCGTGCTGGCCGCCCTCGACCCCGACGAGTTCGAGGTCGTGCCGGTCGGCATCACCCGGCAGGGCCAGTGGGTGCTCGCCAGCGGCGACCCCGGCCAGCTCGCCATCGCCGACCGCAAGCTCCCCGAGATCACCGCCGGCTCCGGCGCCGAGCTGGTGCTGCGCGCCGACCCGGCGGTGGGCGGCCTCATGGTGCTCGACCCGACCCAGGGCCCGGTGGCGCTGGCCGACGTGGACGTGGTCTTCCCGGTGCTGCACGGCGCGTACGGCGAGGACGGCACCATCCAGGGGATGCTGGAGATGGCCGACATCCCGTACGTCGGGGCGAACGTCTTCGCCTCGGCGGCCGCCATGGACAAGGAGTTCACCAAGAAGCTCTGCGCCGCCGAGGGCATCCCGGTCGGCCCGTACGTGGTGCTGCGGGCCGGGATGACGCTGACCGAGGAGGACAAGGAGCGCCTCGGGCTGCCGGTCTTCGTGAAGCCGTCCCGGGCCGGTTCCTCGTTCGGCATCACGAAGGTCGACGACTGGGCGCAGCTCGACGCGGCGGTCGCCACCGCGCGGGAGATCGACACGAAGGTGCTGGTCGAGGGCGCGATCGTGGGCCGCGAGATCGAGTGCGGCGTGCTGGAGGGCGAGGCCGGCGGCGCCCCGGAGGCGTCGGTGCTGGCCGAGGTGCGGGTGGTCTCCGGCCACGACTGGTACGACTTCGAGGCCAAGTACATCGACGACGCCTGCGAGTACGACATCCCGGCGAACCTGCCCGAGCAGGTGACCCGGCAGGTGCGGGAGTACGCGACCCGCGCGTTCACCGCGCTGGACTGCTCGGGCCTGGCCCGGGCCGACTTCTTCGTCACCCCGGAGCTGGACGTCTACCTGAACGAGATCAACACCATGCCGGGCTTCACCCCGACCTCGATGTTCCCTCGGATGTGGGCGGCCAGCGGTCTGGAGTATCCGAAGCTGGTCAACCGGCTCATCCGCACCGCCCTGCGCCGCGCCGGCCGCTGACTGCGCGGCCGGCCGGCGACGGTCAGGCGGAGCAGCCGGACGGCGCCGTCTTCGCGGCCGGCACCGAGGCGACCACCGCGTCGGAGATCGGCGTGACCCACTGGAGCGGCTGCTCGTACTGCTTCGGGACGCGCACCCGGACCGGGGTCTCCCGGTCGACGGTGGTCAGCACGGTGGCGTCCGCCTCCTGCACGGCGTGCCAGCAGACCTTGTTCACCGACCAGACCTCGTCGGTGGGCTGCACCAGCGGCGGCGTGCCGCCGCAGGCCACGGTGAGCGCCGGGTCGCCGTACGCGGCGTTCTGCTCGGCGCCCGCGGTGACCGGTCGCTGCGCCAGGTCACGGACGGTCGCCGGGAGCTGCGACACGAGGGCGCGGCACACCGTGGCCGGGCGCTCGGCCAGGGCCGGGGCCGGCAGTTCGACCGGCGTGGTCGACTGCGGCCGCACGGCGCTCGCCGACGGGCTCGGCTCGGCGGCCGGGGTGTCGGGGGCGAGCTTCGCGAAGGTGAACCCGGCCACCGCCAGGGTGACCGGCACCGCGACCAGCGTCGCCCAGAGCGCCGCGCTGCGGTTCGACCGGTCGCGACGCGCCGGGCCGGACTCGTCGGAAGCGGGGGAGGACGTGACTTCTTCCACTTACAGCCGCACCACCGAACACGTGAGGGTGCGGGTGATGCCGGGCACCATCTGCACCTTGCTGACGATGAGTTTGCCGAGCTCGTCGACGGTGTTCGCCTCGGTGAGGACGACCACGTCGTAGGGCCCGGTGACGGCGTCGACGCGCACCACGCCGGCAAGGTCCGCGATCAGACCGGCCACGTCACGCGCCCGACCGACCTCCGTCTGGATGAGGATGTACGCCTGTACCACGACTCGACCTCCGTCCGTCGCCGCCTGGGGCGGCCCGAAGGGTGAAACTACCCTACGGAGCGGCCCTGATCCGTATCGGTCGCCGGCCGGATGCGGTGAGCGGGCCCACGTCGGGGTAGTGGTGGCGGGACGGCCAAGCGGGAAGAGCGCGACGAGGGGACGGCATGACGGTCGCGAATGTCGGTGAGTTCGGGCTGATCGACCGGGTGACCGCCCGGTTGGCCCAGGGGGAGAGCTGCCTGCTCGGCCCCGGAGACGACGCGGCCGTGGTCGCGGCGCCGGACCGGCGGGTGGTGGCCTCCACGGACGTGCTCGTGGAGGGGCGGCACTTCCGGCGGGACTGGTCGGGGGCCCGCGACGTGGGACACCGGGCGGCGGCGGCCAACCTGGCCGACATCGCGGCCATGGGGGCCACCCCGACCGCGCTGCTGGTCGCTCTCTGCATGCCCGCCGACCTCGACCCGGCCTGGGCCGAGGAGCTGGCCGACGGGCTGGGCGCGGAGGCGGCCCTCGTGGGCGCGAGCGTGGTCGGCGGGGACATGTCGGCCAGCCCGACGCTGACCATCGCGGTGACCGCCCTCGGTGACCTGGCCGGCCGGGCGCCGGTGGTGCGCTCCGGGGCCCGCCCGGGCGACGTGGTGGCCCTGGCGGGACGCACCGGCTGGGCGGCCGCCGGCTACACCGTGCTGTCCCGGGGGTTCCGCACCCCCCGGCTGCTGGTGGAGGCGTTTCGTCGCCCCGAGGTGCCGTACGCGGCCGGTCCGGAGGCCGCCGGGCGCGGCGCCACCGCCATGATCGACGTGTCGGACGGGCTGGTGGCCGACCTGGGGCACGTGGCGAAGGCCAGCGGGGTGGCCGTCGACCTGACCCGGGAGGCGTTCGAGGTGCCCCGGCAGATGCGCGACGCGGCGCAGGCGCTCGGCGTCGACCCGTACACCTGGATCCTGGCCGGGGGCGACGACCACGCCCTGGCGGCGACCTTCCCGGCGACCGCGACGCTGCCCGAGGGCTGGCGGCCGGTCGGACGGGTGACCGAGGGCGCCGGGGTGACCGTGGACGGGGCGCCCTTCGCGGGCGCCGCCGGCTGGGACCACTTCCGCCGGGCGGAGTGATCTGCGTCCGATGCGCGCCATCGGGCCCCGGGCGGACCGGGGGCCGGTCGTAGGCTTGCCTGTCGTGAGCGAGATCGAGATCCGGGTGCGGCGCTTCGACGCGCCCGAGTCGCAGGCGTTGATCCGGGCGGCCCTGGCCGACCTCGGGGCGCGGTACGGCGGCAGCGGCGACGATACGCCGGTCGACGCGGCCGAGTTCGAGCCGCCGGCCGGCACCTTCCTGGTCGCCTACCTCGACGGGCAGCCGGTGGGCTGCGGCGGCTGGCGCAGCCACGGCGACGACGGCGAGACGGCCGAGCTGAAGCGGATGTACACGGCGCCGGCCGTCCGCGGCCGGGGCGTGGCCCGCGCGGTGCTCGCGGCGGTCGAGCACTCCGCCCGGACCCAGGGCCGTAAGCGGATCATCCTGGAGTGCGGCGACAAGCAGCCCGAGGCGATCGCCATGTACACCTCGGCCGGCTACGAGCGGATCCCGAACTTCGGCTTCTACCAGGACGCCCCGGGCTGCCTCTCCTACGGCCGCCCGCTCTGACCCCGGTCAGCCCGCGGTGATCCGGATCTCGCCGGCGGCCTTGCGGGCGGCGCTCTCCGCCTCGGCGGGGGTGGCGCCCCAGGCCAGCAGGTGCCCGCTGCGGTGCGCCGACGAGAGCAGCTCCGGCACGTGGTCCCCGACCTTCGCCTCGACCTGCACGTCGAGCACCCCGGGCACCCGCAGGGCGTCCCGCCGGCCGTCCACGGCCGTGACCCGGCCGGGCGGGGCGACCAGGAACTCGACGGCCGCCGCGCCGGTCGGCCGCGCCGGCAGCGTGGGGCGCTCGCCGCGCAGCACCCGCAGGTACGCCTCGATGAAGTCGACCTCGTAGGCGATCGAGACCAGCGCGGTGATCATGTCGCCGGGCATCCGGGCGGCGCACTCGACAAGCGTCGGCACGCCGTCGACCAGGATCCACTCGCTGTGCAGCATGCCGCTGCGGAAACCGGCCGCCTCGGCGAGCCGGACCGCCGCGTCCCGCAACGCCCGCCGCTGCGTCTCCGGCAGCGCGGACGGCACGGTGTGCCCGGTCTCCACCGGGTGCCGGCCGCCGGCGATCCGCTTGTCCGTGACGTTGGCGAAGATCGTCTCGCCCTCGACGACCAGCAGCTCGACGCTGTGCTCCGAGCCGACCAGCAGCTCCTCCACGAGCACCCCGGTGGGCAGGCCACGCTCGGTGGCCTCGGCCGGCTCGGGCGGGGTGGCGCTGGCCGCCCAGCACGCGGCGATCTCCGCCGGGTCGGTGACCAGCTGCACGCCCAGGCTGCCGGAGCGGCGGGTGGGCTTGAGCACGCACCGGCCGCCGTGCGCCCGGGCGAACTCCGCCGCCCGCGCCGGGTCGTCGACCAGCTCGTACGCCGGGTTGGCCAGGCCGGTGGCGTCGGCGAGCAGCCGCATCCGGTGCTTGTCGGAGAACACGTCCGCGGCGGCCACCCCGGCGCCGGGCAGGCCGAGCCGGTCGGCGAGCCGGGCGGCGGCGCCGACGGCGTACTCCAGGCCGGGCAGGACCAGCCGGGCCGTGGCGAGGCCGGGCTCCCGGGCGAGCAGGGCGTCGGCGTCGAAGCCGGTCTGGTACTCGGCCGGCACCAGCCGGGCGACCATCGGCAGCCCGGCGGCGAAGCGCTCCAGGCCCCGGCGGCGGATCACGTCCGGCTCCTCGACCAGGACCACGCTGCCCGGCGGCAGCTCCTGGGCGAACCAGCGCAGCGAGCCGAACGACCCGCCGACCACCACCAGCTGCTCCCGCCCCAGGTCCAGCTCCACCGGTCGTTCCTCCCCACGCCTGGCGCCGGAACGGACGCCCGGCGCAGCAGCACCCTAACCGGGCCGGCCCGGTCGGCCGCCGTCCGGTCGGGGAACGGTCAGCGCGGGGCCGTGGACACGACAGAAGCCGGCGGACCCGAGGGGTCCGCCGGCATCCGGCGAAACTGTGGGGGCGGTGCTACCGCGTCAGGCGCGGGTGACCTTGCCGGCCTTGATGCACGAGGTGCAGACCTGCAACTTCTTGGTGGTGCCACCACCGGCCGGGGTACGCACCGACTGGATGTTCGGGTTCCAGCGGCGGTTGGTCCGCCGGTGCGAGTGGGACACGTTGTGGCCGAAGCCCGGCCCCTTGCCACAGACGTCGCACACGCTAGCCACGGGATACTCCTGGGATTGAAACGTTCATGAGGTCGCCGCCAGGCGCAGCCCGGGCAACCTGGCCAGGTTACCCGATGACAGGCCGGGACGCCCAACCGGCCCGGTCGGGACCGGCCCAGCGTACCCGGGGGCGCCGACGGGCCGCGCCGGCCCGGGTACGCCGGACACGCCGGCCGGAGGCGGCCGGACCCGGCGCGTGTCGGTGCGCGCCAGTAGGCTTCCCGACGTGCTGGAGACCCTCGACGCCGCCGCGGTGCGCCGCTGGTGCGCGAGCGGGCTGGCCGCACTCCAGCAGCACCAGGGCGAGATCGACGACCTCAACGTCTACCCGGTCCCCGACGGCGACACGGGCACCAACCTGGTGCTCACCCTCACCTCGGCCCAGCAGGCCCTCGCCATGGACCTGGAGACCCTGCCCGAGGACGGGCACACCCCGCACGGGCACGCCCTGCGGCTGATGGCCCGGGGCGCGCTGCTCGGGGCGCGGGGCAACTCCGGCGTGATCCTCTCGCAGATCCTGCGCGGCTTCGCCGACGCGCTCGCCGCCGCTCCGGCGGTCCGCGGCCGGCAACTCGCCGCGGCGCTGGCCGACGCCGCCACGGCCGCCTACGCCGCGGTCGCCCACCCGGTCGAGGGCACCCTGCTCACCGTGGTCGCCGCCGCCGCCCGCGCCGCCGAGCAGGCGGACACCGACGACCTGCGGGCGGTGACCCGGGCGGCGGCCGGCGGGGCGGCCCGCGCGCTGGCGCGCACCCCCGAGCAGTTGCCCGCGCTGGCCCGGGCCGGCGTGGTCGACGCGGGCGGGCGCGGCCTCTGCCTGCTGCTCGACGCGCTGGTCGAGGTGGTCACCGGGGAGAGCCCGGCGCGGCCGGCGCCGGCGCCGCCCGCGGTCCGCCCGCCGGCCACCGCGGTCCGGGAGACCGGCTCCCCGGCGTACGCCTACGAGGTGCAGTACCTGCTCGACGCCACCGACGAGGCCGTCGCCCGGCTGCGCGGCGAGCTGGACGGCCTCGGCGACTCCCTGGTGATCGTGGGTGACGGCGGCACGTGGAACGTGCACGTGCACGTCAACGACGTCGGGGCGGCCGTCGAGGCGGGCGTGGTGGCCGGCCGTCCGCACCGGATCACGGTGACCCGGTTCGCCGACCAGGTGGCCCCGGCCGCGCCCCTGCCGACGCCGCTGCCCGACGGCCGGGCCGCCGTGGTGGTGGCCACCGGCGCCGGCATCGCCGAGCTGTTCGCCGCCGAGGGCGCCACCGTGGTGCCGGCCAACCCGTCCACCGGCGAGCTGCTCGACGCGATCCGGGCCACCGGGGCGGCCCGGGTGGTGGTGCTGCCCAACGACCCCAACACCCAGTCGGTGGCGAGCGCGGCCGCCCGGGAGGCGCACCGGCTCGGGGTGAAGGTGAGCGTGGTGCCCACCCGGTCCCCCGTGCAGGCCCTCGCCGCCCTCGCCGTGCGGGACCCGAAGCGGCGCTTCGAGGACGACGTCATCGCCATGGCCGAGGCCGCCGGCGCCTGCCGCTACGCCGAGGTCTGCCACGCGAGCAGGGAGGCGCTCACGGTGGCCGGGCCGTGCCGGCCGGGCGACGTGCTGGCGCTGGTCGAGGGGGAGGTGCACCTCATCGGCGCCGACCTCCTCGACACCTGCACGGCCATGGTCGACCGGATGCTGGGCGGCGGTGGCGAGCTGGTCACCCTGCTCTGCGGGGCGGACGCCCCGGCCGGGCTGGCCGACCGCGTACGCGAGCACGTCGAGCGGTCCTGGCCGTTCGTCGAGGTGCAGGCGTACGAGGGCGGGCAGCCGCACTATCCGCTCCTCGTGGGGGTCGAATGACGAGCGAACCGGCCACCGTGGACACGCCGCTGAAGAAGCTGGTCGGTGAGCGCACCGCCAAGGCCCTGGCGAGCCACCTCGACCTGCACACCGCCGGCGACCTGATCTACCACTTCCCGCGCCGCTACGACGAGCGCGGCGAGCACACCGACATCCGCTCGCTGGACGTGGGGGAGCAGGTCACCGTGCTGGCCCAGGTGCAGCGCACCGCGGTCCGGCCGATGCGGCAGCGCCGGGGAAACCTGCTGGAGGTCACCGTCGGCGACGGTTCCGGCGGGGTGCTCACCCTGACCTTCTTCGGCAACCAGGCGTGGCGGGAACGGGAGCTGCGCCCCGGCCGCTGGGGGCTGTTCGCCGGCAAGGTCACCGAGTTCCGGGGCAAGCGGCAGCTCAACGGCCCGGAGTACGTGCTGCTCGGCGAGGGCGGCGACGGCGAGGCGGCGGCCAACGAGGAGGTCGAGGAGTTCGCCGGGGCGCTGATCCCGGTCTACCCGGCCGCGGCGGCCGTGCCGACCTGGGTGATCGCCCGCTGCGTCCGGGTGGTGCTGGACACCTTCACCCCGCCCGACGACCCGCTGCCCGCCACCGTGCGAGCCAGCCGGAACCTGGTCGGCATCGGCGCCGCGCTGCGCGAGATCCACCGGCCGTCCAGCAAGGAGGAGCTGTACAAAGCGCGCCGCCGGCTCAAGTGGGACGAGGCGTTCGCCGTGCAGCTCACCCTGGTGCAGCGCAAGCACCGGGCGGCGGCCTGGCCCGCGAAGGCGCGGCCCGCGAAGCCGGGCGGGTTGCTGGACGCGTTCGACGCCCGACTGCCCTACGAGCTGACCTCCGGCCAGCAGGCCGTCGGCCGGGAGATCGCCGCCGACCTGGCCACCGCGCACCCGATGCACCGCCTGCTCCAGGGCGAGGTGGGCAGCGGCAAGACCGTCGTGGCGTTGCGGGCCATGCTCCAGGTGGTCGACGCCGGCGGGCAGGCCGCGCTGCTCGCCCCGACCGAGGTGCTCGCCGCCCAGCACCACCGGGGCATGCTCGACCTGCTCGGCCCGCTCGCGCAGGCGGGCGAGCTGGGCGCCGCCGACGACGCCACCCGGGTGGAGCTGGTCACCGGCTCGCTGGGCGCGGCGGCCCGGCGGCGGGCGCTCGCCGAGGTGGCCGAGGGGCGCGCCGGCATCGTGCTGGGCACCCACGCCCTGCTCTACGAGGGGGTCGACTTCCACGACCTGGGGCTCGTGGTGGTCGACGAGCAGCACCGGTTCGGCGTGGAGCAGCGGGACGCGCTGCGGGCCAAGGCCGACCAGCCGCCGCACGTGCTCGTCATGACCGCCACCCCGATCCCGCGCACGGTCGCCATGACCGTCTACGGCGACCTGGAGACGTCCACGCTGTCCCAGCTGCCGCAGGGCCGCTCGCCGATCGCCTCGCACGTGGTGCCGGCCGCCGAGAAGCCGGCCTTCCTCGACCGGGCCTGGCGCCGGCTCCGCGAGGAGGTCGGCAAGGGGCACCAGGCGTACGTGGTGTGCCCGCGGATCGGGGAGGGGCCGGCCTCGGACGAGGAGGCCCCTCGCGAGGACGACAACGGCCGCCGGCCCCCGCTGGCGGTGACCGAGGTGGCTCCGCTGCTCGCCGAGGGGCCGCTGCACGGGTTGCGGATCGGGGTGCTGCACGGGCGGCTGCCGGCCGACGAGAAGGACGCCGTGATGCGCTCCTTCGCCGCCGGTGACCTGGACGTGCTGGTGGCCACCACGGTGGTCGAGGTGGGCGTGAACGTGCCCAACGCCACCGTGATGATCGTGCTGGACGCCGACCGGTTCGGCGTCTCCCAGCTGCACCAGCTCCGCGGCCGGGTGGGCCGGGGCTCCGCCGCCGGCCTCTGCCTGCTGGTCACCGAGGCGATGGAGGGTTCCCCGGCCCGGGAACGGCTGGACGCGGTCGCCTCCACCACGGACGGGTTCAAGCTCGCCGAGCTGGACCTGGAGCAGCGCCGGGAGGGCGACGTGCTGGGCGCCACCCAGTCCGGCCGCCGGTCGCACCTGCGGCTGCTGTCGCTGCTGCGCGACACCGAGCTCATCCGGGACGCCCGCGCGGAGGCGATCGCCCTGGTCGAGGAGGACCCGGAGCTGGCCCGCCACCCGGCGCTGGCCGCCTCGGTCGCCGCCCTGGTCGACGAGGAGCGCGCCGAATACCTGGAGAAGGGCTGATCCGGCGCCCCCACCGGCCGGCCGGCCGGGCCTAGGCTCGGGCGATGCCGACCCCATCCCTCGACCGCGGTGTGCTCCTGCTGGCGCGGGGCGACGATCTCCTGGTGGAGCGGGTCACCGGCTCTGCCGGCGCCGGATCGCCCTGCACCCCCGCGACCCGGTTCCAGATCGCCTCGATCAGCAAGCAGATGGCCGCCGTCGCGGTGCTGCTCCTCGCCGATCGGGGCGCGCTGCGCCTGGACGATCCGATCAACCGCTGGCTGCCGGACCCGCCGGCGGCCTGGTCCGGGATCACCCCGCACCACCTGCTCACCCACACCTCCGGCCTGGGCCATTGGGAGGAATACCCGATGATCGACCTGGCCGGGCCGGCCGAGCCGGACAAGCTGCTGGCGGTCTTCGCCGGCGTGCCGCCGCTGTTCGCCCCCGGTGCCGGCTGGCACTACAGCAGCCCCGGCTACGTCCTGCTGGCCCGGGCCGTCGAACGCGCTTCCGGCCGCCCGTACGCCGAGTTCCTCGCCGAGGAGGTCTTCGCGCCGCTCGGCATGACGGGCAGCTTCGCGGGCGACGCCGCCGGGCGGGACGACGTGGCGACGGGGCACGAGGGCGGCCGGCCGGTGCCGTCCTGGAACCTGGACACGGTGAGCATGGGCGCCGGGGACGTCTGGTGCACGGGTGCCGACCTGCTCACCTGGCTGGACGTGCCACGCCGGGGCCGGCTGCTCGGGCCCGCTGCGGTGGCCGCCATGATCACCCCGCACGCGCCGACCGGCCGCCCCGGCGAGGCGTACGGCTACGGCTGGTTCGTCGGCCCGCTGGGCGGGGAGCGGGCGATCCACCACTCCGGGGACAACGGCGGCCACAAGGCGTTGGCGGCCTGGTTCCCCGATTCGGACCGCCGCCTGGTGGTGCTGACCAACCAGGCCGAGATCGACCGCGCGCTGCTGATGGCGGAGCTGGAATGAGTCGAGGGCGCGCCGGCCGGGGTGGTCGGCGCGCCCTCGGGCAGGCTCACGTCAGGCGGTGAAGCGGATCCGTCGCCGTCGGGTCACCACGAAGAGCACCGCGCCGGCGGCCACCAGGGCACCGGCCACGGCCGCCATGACGCCGGCGGCCGCGCCGGTCACGGGCAGGGCCGGGCCGTCCTGGTCACCGCCGCCGCCACCGGGCGCGCAGTCGGCCGGCTTCTTCCAGGCGATCGGCGAGCTGTCATCCAGGCCCTCGGCCTTCGGGGTGACCGTCAGGCCCTCGTGCGCCCCGAACTTCGCGGTCCCGGTCTCGCCCGGCTTCACGACGAGGGTCTGCGCCTCGCCCTTGTTGGGGGTGAGGGTCACCTTGACGACCACGCCGTCCTTCGGGTTCTCCACCTGGAAGATCAGCTCGTCGCAGGTCGACCGGTAGCTGCCGGTCGGCTCGCCCGGCTTGACGCAGTCCTCGGCCGCGGCCGGCTCGTCGTCGAAGAGCGGCTTCTGCTGGCTCGCCTCGGTCACCCTGATCTTCCCGGCGTTCCTGGCGGGCACGGTGATCGTCTCGTCCTTGCCCGGCCCGACGGTCGCGGCCTTGGTGAAGCCGTCAGTGCCGGTGACGGTGAAGTCGGCGTCTCTCGTGGCCTCCGGTCCGTTCGCGAGCTTCACGGCGACGTCGCCGGTGCAGTCGGCGGTCACCGTGGCCTTGGGGTTCGGCCGGGCCGGCGGCGGGGTGACCACCTTGTCGCAGCTCTCACTGAACCTGATGGACGCGCTCTTGTCGCTGTCCTCCTGGTACTCGTTGTCCCACTGCGCCCGGACGGTCAGCGACGCCTCGGCGACATCACCGCTGAGGCGGGCGGTGCCGACCACGGGTTGCGAGACCTGGTACGGGTACGAGTCGTCGGTCGTGGCCTGGATGCCGTCCACGGTGAACGGGGCGGTGGCCGTGGCGGTCCGGCTGGTGCCGTCGACCTTGGTCAGCCGGTAGGTGTCCACTCCCTGCGGCGCGTAGGTGCGCACGGTCCAGGTGGTCACCCACTCGCCGGCGGCGGTGTCGCACTCCGCGGTGACCTTGATTTCGCTGTGGTGGGCGCTGGCGGGGGCGGCCAGCGTGGCGACGCCGGTGAGGCCGAGCAGCGCGCCGGCGACAACGGCCACGGCACGCCGGAGGTTCAGACGGTTCACGTCTACTCCTGGTGAGGGGAATCGGAGGAGTGTGCCGGGCGGACCGGAGCCGCGGGCCCGACAACCGGGCAGACCCTAGCGAAATCGACAGCGTGGGCGTTACGGCGATCGACGGTGTGTAAACGGACTGTTATCTATTTGAGATCATTGATGTACGGCAGGTGATCGGCCGTCGCGCCGGGTGGTCCGCCCGGCCCGGTCCCGCGGTCGCGTAGCGTCTGGGGCATGAGGGGGAGCAGGCGGTGACCCGGATCGTGGCCGGGGCGCTCGGTGGCCGGCGGATCGCCGCGCCGCCCGGCGCCGGCACCCGGCCGACCTCGGACCGGGTCCGCGAGGCGCTGTTCAGCGCAGTGCAGGCCGAGCTGGATCTCGACGGGGCCCGCGTCGCCGACCTCTACGCCGGCTCCGGCGCGGTCGGGCTGGAGGCGCTGTCCCGGGGCGCCGCCCACGTGCTGCTCGTCGAGTCCGACCCCCGGGCCGCCCGGGTGATCCGGGAGAACATCGCCGCGCTCCGGGCCGCGCCGGCCGCCCGCCTGGTCACCGGCAAGGTCGCCACCGTGCTCGCCGCCGGTCCCGAGGGCGGGCCGTATGACGTGGTCTTCGCCGACCCGCCCTACGCCGTACCCGGCGAGGAGATCACCGCGATGCTGGCCGCGCTGGTCGGCGGCGGCTGGCTGGCCCCGGACGCCGTGGTGGTCGTCGAGCGGTCCAGCCGCAGCGGCCAGGTCGAGTGGGTGGAGGGCATCACTGCCGGGCGCAGCCGCCGCTACGGCGAGACCACCCTTTGGTACGGTCGCCGATCATGAGACGTGCGGTCTGTCCCGGCTCGTTCGATCCGGTCACCAACGGACACCTCGACATCATCGGCCGGGCCAGTCGGCTCTTCGACGAGGTGATCGTCGGCGTGCTGGTCAACCAGTCGAAGCAGGGGCTGTTCACGGTCGAGGAGCGGATCGACATGCTCCGCGAGGTGACGTCCTCGTACGACAACGTGCGGGTCGAGTCGTTCCGCGGCCTGCTGGTCGACTTCTGCCGCGCCCAGCAGGCGAGCGTGCTGATCAAGGGCCTCCGCGCGGTCAGCGACTTCGACTACGAGCTCCAGATGGCCCAGATGAACATCGGCCTGGCCGGCGTGGAGACGCTCTTCATGCCGACCAACCCGCTCTACTCCTTCCTCTCCTCCAGCCTGGTCAAGGACGTGGCCAAGTGGGGCGGCGACATCTCTGCCCACGTCCCCGACGTGGTCCGCGAGGAGCTGGTGGCCCGCCTCCGCCGCTGACCGGCCCGCCGGCCCTGCCCGGCGACGCGCCGGGTAGGGGTGCAGCGGCGCGGCTGGAGCGCGCGTTACATGATGTGTGCAGCGCCGAACCCGGGCGCAGGCCGCATCATGAAGGTCGGCCGACGAACGACAGGAGTGAGGTACCGGTGGACCCGCTCGATCGCATCGACGAACTGATCGCCATGGTGGAGCAGGCCCGCTCCGTGCCGATGTCCCGCAACAACTGCATGGTCGACCGGGGCGAAATGATCGCCGCCCTGGACGAGCTGCGCGTGGAGCTTCCCGCCGACCTGCGCCGGGCCGCCGCGCTGCTGGAGGAGCGGGACAAGATCATGGAGGCCGGCAAGCGCGAGGCCGACCGGATCATCAGCGAGGGTGAGGCGGAGCACGCCCGCCTCGTCTCGGTGAACGAGATCACCGTGTCCGCCGAGCACGAGGGCGCCCGGATCATCGCCGAGGCCCGGGCGGAGGCGCAGCGCCTGCGCGAGGAGGTCGACGACTACGTCGACACCGCCCTGGCCAACTTCGAGCAGTTCCTCACCCGGGCGCTCGCCTCGATAGAGCGCGGCCGGGACAAGATGCACGCGCTGCGGGAGATCGGCACCTTCGCCGGCGACGAGGCGGACCGCCCGCTGCCCTTCTGAGCGCCGCCGGCGGCGGTCGGCGACCGCGCTACGCTTGCCAGCGGCACGCGGGCCGGTGGCCGACAGCCGGCACCCGACGGGCCAGGGACGACGCCCCGGTTCGACGGTCCGCCGGTCGTCCAGGTAACCTTCTTTGTCGGCCTCTCACCGGCCGGAGTCTAACTATGCCCAAACACACGCCAAGCCAACTCGACCCCAGGTCGCCGCTGGTCCTCGACACGAGGGACCTGCCGCGTCGGCCTGGCGCGTTGCGTACGCATCGGCGCGTCGTGCCGGCACCGGCGGACCTCGGCGTGGAGTTGATCACTGTGCCGGAGGGCGCGGACCTCGACCTCGACCTGAGGTTGGAGTCGGTGTCCGAGGGCGTGCTCGTCTCCGGGACCGTCACCGGTCCCGTCAAGGGCGAGTGCGGCCGCTGCCTGCGCGAGATCGACGACTCGGTGGCCGTGACGATCCAGGAGCTGTACGCGTACGAGAACAGCACCACGGACGACACGACCGACGAGGACGAGGTGGGCCGGATGCAGGGCGATCTGATCGACCTGGAGCCGGCGCTGCGGGACGCGGTGGTGCTCGCACTGCCGACCAACCCGCTCTGCCGGGAGGACTGCCCAGGGTTGTGCCCCGAGTGCGGGGTGCACTGGGACGATCTGCCGGCCGACCACAGTCACCAGCAGATCGACCCGCGTTGGGCGGGCCTGTCGCAACTGACCCGTACAGAGGAGTAAGAACCGTGGCCGTCCCCAAGCGCAAGATGTCGCGCAGCAACACCCGCGCCCGCCGGGCGAACTGGAAGGCCACGGCGGTCGCGACCGTGCCTTGCCCGCAGTGCAAGTCGGCCAAGCTGCCGCACGCCGCCTGCTCCGTCTGCGGCACCTACAACGGCCGTCAGGTCCTCGAGGTCTGACGCGCCGAGTGACGTCCCCGACCACCGGTCGGGTGGCGCACGCACCAAGGCTCTCGCCCGGTGCCCCGGCTCCCTCCACCGCCGGCCGTTCCCCGGCCGGCGCGCCGACGGAGCCGGGCACCGCGCGGATCGCCGTCGACCTCCTCGGCGGGGACGATGCTCCCGCCGTCGTGGTTGACGGCGCTCTGCGGGCCGTGCGTACCGACCCTGACCTGCACCTGCTGCTCGTCGGACCGACCGAGGTCGCCGACGGGCTGATCGGTGCGCTCGACCCGGAGCAGCGCAGCCGGGTCACCGTCCGCCCGGTGCGGACCGCCGTCGGCATGGCCGACCATCCCACCGCCGCCCGCGGGGAGAGCACCGTCCGCGCGGCCGTGCACGCCGTCCGCGACGGGATCGCCGACGCGCTCGTCTCCGCCGGTTCGACCGGCGCCACCGTCACCGCCGCCGCGCTCGGTCTCGGCCGCTGGGCCGGCGTACGCCGGCCCGCCCTGGTCGCCACCCTGCCCGCCGTCGAAGGGCCGGTGGTGCTGCTGGACGTCGGCGGCACACTCGAACCCGGCCCCGCCACCCTGGCCCGGCACGCCGTGCTCGGCGCCGCCTACGCGGCCGTGGCGCACGCCGTCGTGGCGCCCCGGGTCGGGCTGCTCTCCGTCGGCGTCGAGGCGGGCAAGGGCGACCGCCTGCGCCGCTCCGCCGACCCCGCCCTCGCCGCCGTGCCGCTGCCCTGCGGCGCCCGCTACGTCGGCCTCGTCGAGGGGTACGACGTCTCCCTCGGCGCCCGCGCCGACGTGGTGGTGACCGACGGCTTCACCGGCAACGTGCTGCTCAAGGCCATCGAGGGCGCGTACGCCATGGCCGGTGGCCCCCCGGCGAGCGGCGGCGCGCCCCGCGCGGCGGCCCTGCTCGGGGTGGCCGGCACCGTGGTGGTCTGCCACGGCGCGGCCCGGCCCGACGACGTCGCCTCCGGCATCGCCCTCGCCGCCCACCTGTGGCGCCGGGGCGCCACCGACACCGTCTCGACCCTGCTCGACGACGTCCCGCAGCATCCCGCACCTGACCGTAACGACACCGAGGTAGCGCCATGACCAACGACAAGCGGCGGCGTGCTCCCGTCGGCCACCTGGAGGCGGCCTTCGGGGTGTCGCTCGACCCGGAACTGCTGGAGCGCGCACTGACCCACCGCTCCTACGCGTACGAGAACGGTGGCCTGCCCACCAACGAGCGGCTGGAGTTCCTCGGCGACTCGGTCCTCGGCGTGGTGATCACCACGGCGCTCTTCCACAACCACCCGGACCTGCCCGAGGGGCAGCTCGCCAAGCTGCGGGCCAGCGTGGTCAACATGCGGGCCCTCGCGGACGTGGCGCGTGGCCTCGGCCCGGACGGACTGGGCGCGTACCTGCTGCTGGGCAAGGGCGAGGAGGCCACCGGCGGCCGGGACAAGGCCAGCATCCTGGCCGACACCCTGGAGGCGCTGCTCGGCGCGATCTACCTCCAGTACGGCCTGGACACCGCGGCCATCGTGATCCACCGGCTGTTCGACCCGCTGATGGCCGAGTCGGCCGGCCGGGGCGCGGCCCTGGACTGGAAGACCAGCCTCCAGGAGCTGACCGCCGCGCTGGGGCTGGGTGTTCCCGAGTACCGGATCGAGGGCACCGGCCCGGACCACCTCAAGACCTTCACGGCCTGGGTGGTGGTGGCCGGCAACCGGTACGGCGGCGCGGAGGGACGCAGCAAGAAGGAGGCCGAGCAGCGGGCCGCCGAGTCGGCCTGGCGGATGCTGACCGAGCAGGCCGAGGCGGAGGCCGCCGCGAAGACCGCCGCCGACGGGGTGGAGCCGGCCGGGGACCCCGCCGAGACCGGCGCCGGCCGTGCCTGAGCTGCCCGAGGTCGAGACCGTCCGGCAGGGGCTGGCCCAGTGGGTCATCGGCCGGCGGATCAGCGCCGTCGAGGTGCGTCATCCCCGGGCGGTCCGCCGGCACGAGCCGGGCGGCGAGCACTTCGCCGACGTGCTGACCGGCCGGACGATCACCGACGTCCGGCGGCGGGGCAAGTACCTGTGGCTGCCGCTGGACAGCGGGGACGCCCTCATCGGCCACCTCGGCATGTCCGGCCAGCTGCTGCTCCAGCCGGTCGGCGCGGCCGACGAGCTGCACCTGCGGGTCCGGTTCCGGTTCGCCGACGACGGCCCGGAGCTGCGGTTCGTCGACCAGCGGACGTTCGGCGGGCTGTCGGTCTCCGAGGGCGGGGCCGAGCTGCCGGCCGAGATCGCGCACATCGCCCGGGACCCCATGGACCCCGAGTTCTCCGACGCCGCCTTCGTGGCCGCGCTGCGCAAGCGGCGGACCGAGGTGAAGCGGGCGCTGCTCGACCAGACGCTGATCTCCGGCGTCGGCAACATCTACGCCGACGAGGCGCTCTGGCGGGCGAAGCTGCACGGCGCCCGGCCGACCGACGCGCTGACCGGCCCGGCGGCCGGCCGGCTGCTCGGCCACGTCCGGGACGTGCTCGGCGAGGCGATCAAGCAGGGCGGCACCAGCTTCGACGAGCTGTACGTGAACGTCAACGGCGAGAGCGGCTACTTCGACCGGTCGCTGAACGCGTACGGCCGGGAGGGTGAGCCCTGCCCCCGGTGCGGTACGCCGATCCGGCGCGAGGCGTTCATGAACCGTTCGTCCTACAGTTGCCCGCGCTGCCAGCCCCGCCCCCGGGGCGGTCTTCGGGGATGACCCCGAGCGGGCTCGGGGTTGCGCCGGTGTGCCGCACCGGACGCCGCCCGGCGGGTCCCCCGGTCGTACCCTGAAAAGTCCTTTCTGTCCGGATGGTCGACCCGATTCCGGCCGCCCGGCCGGAGCCGGCCGGATGGGGGACGAGCGGGGGCCGTTCCCCGATGTCCGGGCCCGCCCCACTCCCTAGCGTCAGCAGACGTCGGCACTGGGCCGACGTCTGGAGGGGGATCCCAGGTATGGGCAGGCGACCGGTGACCGTGCGGCTGGCACGGTGGAGTGCGGAGCATCCGTGGCGGGCCATCGCGCTCTGGGTGGTGTTCGTGGCGGTGTGCTTCGTGGGCGGCAACGCCGCCGGCCTGAACGAGGCGACCGACGACGACCAGGCGATCGGCGAGTTCGGGCGGGCGCAGTTGATCGTCGACAGTGGCGGCTTCCACGAGCCGGCCATCGAGAACGTGCTGATCACTCCCCGCGCGGGCACGCTGGACCAGGCCGCCGCGAAGGCCGCCGCCGCCGACGCGACGGCCCGGCTGCGGCAGGTCGAGGGTGTGACCTCGGTGGGCGCGCCGTTGCCGTCTCGGGGCGGCAACGCGGTGCTGGTGCCGATCACCATGTCGGGCGACCCGGAGACCGCCGCGGACCGGGTGCAGCCGCTGCGCGACACCACCGCGAAGGTCCAGGAGGCGCACCCGGCGCTGCGCGTCGAGCAGGTCGGCGGCCCGTCGATCGGCAAGGCCCTGGACGACACCCTCGGCAAGGACTTCAAGCGGGCGGAGCTGCTCAGCCTGCCGGTCACCCTGGCCATCCTGATCATCGCGTTCGGCGCGCTGATCGCGGCCGGCGTGCCGGTGCTGCTCGCGCTCTCCTCGGTGGCCGCGGCCATGGGGCTCTCCACCCTCGCCTCGCACCTGGTGCCGGCCACCGACACCACGGCCAGCGTGATCCTGCTGATCGGCATGGCGGTCGGCGTGGACTACTCGCTCTTCTACGTCCGGCGGGAACGCGAGGAACGGGCCAAGGGCCGCTCCGGGCTCGACGCCGTGGAGATCGCGGCGGAGACCTCCGGGCACGCCGTGGTGGTCTCCGGCACCGCCGTGATCATCTCGATGGCCGGGCTGCTGCTCGCCCAGGACGCCATCTTCTCGTCGCTGGCCGTCGGCTCGATCCTGGTGGTCGCGGTCGCGGTGATCGGCTCGCTGACCGTGCTGCCGGCGCTCCTGGCCAAGCTGGGCCGCTGGGTCGACCGGCCCCGCGTGCCGCTGCTGTGGCGGCTCACCGCCCCGCGCGCCGGGCGGCACGGCCAGCCCGCCCGGCCCCGGTTCTGGCCGGCCGTGCTGAAGCCCGCGCTGCGCGCCCCGCTGGCCACCCTGGTGGTCTCGGTCGGGCTGCTGCTCGCCCTGGCCGCCCCGGCGCTGGGCATGAAGCTGAAGTTCCCCGGCATGGAGGACGTGCCGCGCACCACGGCGGCCATGCAGGCGTACGACCGCCTCACCGCGGCCTTCCCGAGCAACGGCACCAGCCACACCGTGGCGGTGAAGGCCCCGGCCGAGCAGGCCGACCGGGTGAAGGCCGCGCTGACCGGGCTGGCCGACCGGGCCGGCGCCGACCCGCTCTTCGCGCCGGCCGAGGGGGACGGCCCGAAGATCAAGGTGTCGGCGGACCGGCGGGTGTCGGTGCTGGAGGTGGCCACGCCGTACGCCAGCCGCACCGACGAGGCGTCCCGGTCCCTGCACGAGCTGCGCCAGGACCTCGTGCCGGCCGCGCTGAAGGGCATCCCCGGCGTCGAGTACGCGGTCGGCGGCGGCGTGGCGGCCAGCGAGGACTACGCGGACCACATCTGGGCGAAGCTGCCCCTGGTGGCGGCCTTCGTGCTGGCGCTGACCTTCCTCGTGATGGCCTGGACGTTCCGGTCGGTGGTGGTCGCGCTCACCTCGATCGTGCTGAACCTGCTCTCCGCCGGGGCCGCGTACGGCCTGCTCGTGCTGGTCTTCCAGGGCAGCTGGGCGGAAGGGCTGCTCGGCTTCACCTCGATGGACGCGATCGTCACCTGGCTGCCGATGTTCCTGTTCGTGGTGCTGTTCGGGCTCTCCATGGACTACCACGTCTTCGTGGTCAGCCGGATCCGCGAGGGGATCCGCCAGGGGATGTCGAACAAGGACGCGGTGGCGTACGGGATCACCTCCTCGGCGGGCGTGGTGACCAGCGCGGCGATCGTCATGGTCGGGGTCTTCTCGATCTTCGCGACGCTGAGCACCATCGACTTCAAGCAGCTCGGCATCGGCCTGGCCGCGGCCATCCTGCTCGACGCCACGATCATCCGGGCGGTGGTGCTGCCCTCGCTCATGACCCTGCTGGGCGACGCGAACTGGTGGGCGCCGCGGTTCCTGCGCGGCCGGGCGGCGACCCCGCCGGCCGAGCCGCCCGCGCCGGCACCGGAGCTGGTCGGCGCGCGCTGACCGGGGGCACGGGGGAGGGCGGGCCGGTCGGTCCGCCCTTCCCCGTGTGACGGGGGCGTCACCGCAGGATTAACGGCCGCGACGCCGGGGCATCTGGGCCGCCATGGACGAACAGCTCACGCCGGCGGCCCGTCGCGCCCCGGCCCTCGCAGCCCTCCGGAGCGCGTCATGAGCACCGACGTGCGGACCGGCACCGTACGGACCAACGTCCCGGCCCGCCTGGACCGGCTGCCGTGGTCCCGCTGGCACTGGATGATCGTGATCGGCCTCGGCACGGTGTGGATCCTCGACGGCCTCGAGGTGACCATCGTCGGCAACCTGTCCGGCAAGCTCGCCGAGCCGGGCAGCGGCCTGAGCATGACCCAGAGCCAGGTCACCGGCCTGGCCGCCGCGCTCTACGTGGCGGGCGCCTGCACGGGCGCGCTCTTCTTCGGCTGGCTCACCGACCGGTTCGGGCGCAAGAAGCTGTTCCTGCTGACCCTCGGGCTCTACCTGGTGGCCACCGCGTTGACCGCCTTGTCCTTCGACACCTGGTGGTTCTTCCTGTTCCGGTTCCTCACCGGCATGGGCATCGGCGGCGAGTACGCGGCCATCAACTCGGCCATCGACGAGCTGATCCCGGCACGGCACCGCGGCCGCATCGACATCATCATCAACGGCACCTTCTGGCTCGGCGCGGCGCTCGGCGCCCTGCTGACCGTGCCGCTGCTCAACGGCCTGCCGACCAACCTCGGCTGGCGGGTCGCGTTCGGCCTGGGCGCGGTGCTCGGCGTGGTGATCCTGCTGGTCCGCCGGCACGTCCCGGAGAGCCCACGCTGGTTGTTCATCCACGGCCGCGCCGACGAGGCGAACCATCTCGTCGACTCGGTCGAGGCCGAGGTGAAGCGGGAGACCGGCAAGGACCTCGCCGAGGCGGACGACTACATCGAGATCAAGCAGCGGAAGAGCACCAACTTCCTGGAGATCGCGAAGACGCTGTTCGCCCGCTACCCGAAGCGCGCCACGCTGGGCTTCTCGCTCTTCATCGGGCAGGCGTTCCTCTACAACGCGATCACCTTCGGCTTCGCCCAGATCCTCCAGACGTTCTTCGACGTCCCGCCGGGCAACAGCGGCTACTACTTCGCGGTGATCGCGGTCGGCAACCTGCTCGGCCCGCTGCTGCTGGGCCGGCTCTTCGACACCGTCGGCCGGGTGCCGATGATCGCCGGCTCGTACATCGGCTCGGGCGTCCTGCTGCTCGGCACCGCCTGGCTGTTCCACTCGGGCGTGCTCAACGCGGTGACCATGACCGCCTGCTGGTGCGCGGTGCTCTTCTTCGCCTCCGCCGGCGCCAGCGCCGCGTACCTGACGGTCAGCGAGATCTTCCCCATGGAGACCCGGGCCATGGCCATCGCGTTCTTCTACGCGATCGGCACCGCCGCCGGTGGCATCACCGGCCCGCTGCTCTTCGCCAAGCTGGTCGGCACCGGCAAGGTCGGCGACACCGTGGTCGCCTTCGTCATCGGCGCCGCCGTGATGATCATCGGTGGCCTCGTGGAGCTGACCCTCGGCGTCAAGGCCGAGGGCAAGTCCCTGGAGGAACTGGCCACCCCGCTCAGCGCCGAACACGCCGGCATCCCGTCCCAGCGCGGCGCCGGCACCCCGGCCCCGGTCACCGGCGGCGCCCCGGGCTGACCTCCGCCGCCCCCCCGGCACCGCCCCCGCCCGTCCAGGCCGGGGGCGGTGCCGCTTCTCCAGGGGTACGCGCCCCGCGTCGCCTTGCTTCGCGCTCACTCGCCGGTTGGGCGCGCGACCGGCCCGAAGTCGTCGGCGCTGGGCGCGGCCAGGACACGGTGCAGGTTGTGGTCGGCGTGGATCTCGGCGGTGTGCCGCCACTCGGTGACCAACTGCGACACCGGCGACGTGTTGCCCACGGCGGCGGCCTCCGCTGTGGCAACGATTTCGTCGGCCATTTGATTGGCATCCACCGGAGGGAGGAACCGCACCCAGGGCAGCACGGTGGGCAGTGCCTCGCGCACCAGTCCCGGGTTCCGACGCGCCAGGCTCGCCAACAGAATCTCGGTACTCACCTCGTCATCCTGCCGCACAGCACGAGATGGTCGGCGGATGCGCGCTGTCCGGCATCAGGCCGGTGTGTCGTCCTCGGTGGGGCGGGGCTGGCGGTACTCCTTGATCCAGCGCTCGATGTCGTCGGCCAGCCACACCTTCATGCCGCGCAGTTCCTGGTACGGCTTCGGGAAGGTGGGATACCTGGCGAGCTGTTGGAACCGCTGCCGCGACACGCCCAGGCGCTGGGCGATCTCGTAGGGCCCCATGAGCTGCCCCGGCCCTCGGTCCATGGCATGAACGTAGGTAGATGGCCGCTAGTCTATTGGATATTGCTAGTTGACTAACCGGTTGGCTGACCGGCATCGTGGTCGTATGCCGCGAACGACCTGCACCGTCCATGACTGATCACGGGCCCGTCCAGCCGATCTGGACCTGCGCGGGGGGTGCAGCCTGCCCTGGCCCTGTCCCATGCGCCGCCGGCGGCTGCTCGCGGAGTACGAGGGCGCCCCGGTGTCCCTCGCCCTCTACATGGCCGCGCACCTGGTGTCCGCCACTCAGGACATGGGCTGGGCTCCGGCCGGCCTGCTCCATCGTCGCTTCCTCGGCTGGTTGCCGTGAGCGTGGTCAAGCCGGGCGACGAGAAGTTCCACTATTCCGACAACTCGCACAGGTGGATCCCGCCGGATGCGGACTTCCCGCAGGAGGTGTGGGACGAGATGGTCAGGCAGCACAAGGAGAGGCACCTGCGACCACGGCAGCGGCCACGCGTCGCACGTCGTTCGATCTGACCGGGATCCCTACGGCAGCGTGCAGGGTTCGCGCCAGGCGTCGAGTTTGCGGTCCTTGAGGATGGAGGCGAAGCCGTAGCCGACCGTGGTGACGCAGAAGTCGGCCGGGTCGCCGGTGAACTCGACGTGGAAGACCGGCTTGTGCGCGTCGGTGAAGGGGAGCAGCTTGTCGCACCCGCCCCGGCGGACGCACTCCTGGTTGACCGCGAAGTCGAAGTCGGGGGCCAGCGCGGCCACCTGCGGCAGGGCGTCGACGAGCCCGGGGGAGAGTTCCAGCCGACGGGCCAGCGCGGCCAGCCGCCGGTTGAACAGCAGTTGGTCGTCGAAGGTGAGCGGGAAGCCGGAGCGGTGCAGGTAGCCGTCGGCGTCGTCGAGCGCCACCGCGCCGAAACCCTTGCCCCGGCAGAGCCGGAACTGGTCGGCCAGCACCGGCTCCAGCGAGTCCCACCGGCGGACGTCCAGCCACCGGCTGCCCGGCCGACCGGGCACCGCCGTGCCGCGTACCGCCGCCGGGAAGCGGCTCGCGTCCGGGTCGGTGGCCGCGTACGTGCCGACCCGCACCTGGCACACCAGGCGGCGGTGGCGGGCGCGCAGCGCGCCGGTCTCGCCGGAGGTGGTGCGTACCGCGTCGAGCAGGAAGACGTCGGCGTCGACGGTGACGTCCACGGGGCCGGTGAGCTGCCACTGCCACTGCCAGTGGCGGGCCTGCGCGACCGGCCACGGGGTGGGCGCCCCGGGCGGGACGATCGGCTCCCGGCAGGCTGGCACCGGGGCGAGCAGCAGCGCCGTCAGCACCACCGCAACGCCCCGGCGCGGCCCGCGTCGGCGGACGCGGACCGGCCGGGGCAGCATGGCCCACGCCGGCCGGATCCGCATGGACAGCTCCCGGGTCGCGGGCGGCACCCCGCCCCCTGCCGGTACGTCTCCGGTGGCCCCGCCGCGCCGGCCACCGGGCCGGCGCCGCTCAGGCGTCCCCGGCGTACCTCACCCGGTCAACGAGCGCGGCCCCGGTCACGACGCGCCGCTCAGCGCGGCGTGCCGAAGTCCTGCGTCCAGTACGGCCCGTTGCTCCGCGCCACGCCCACGCCGATCTCGGTGAACGAGCAGTTCAGGATGTTCGCCCGGTGACCGGGGGAGTTCATCCACGCGTCCATCACCGCGGCCGGGCTCTGCTGGTTCCAGGCCACGTTCTCGCCGTAGGACCGCCAGGCGTAGCCGACCCGGTCGAGCCGGTCGCCCACGTCGCTGCCGTCGCTGCCGTCGTGCGACATGGTCTTGTGGTCGGCCTGGTCCTGGCTGTGCCGCTGGGCGGCGAGCATCAGCTTGTCGTCGATGGTCAGCGCCTTGCAGCCGGCCTTGGCCCGCTCCTGGTTGACCAGGTCGACGACCTGCCGCAGCTCGGCGGTGATCCCCTTGGTCGAGGCGGTCGTGGCGCCCGTGCCGCTCGGCGCGGTGCTGCGCGGCAGCTGCCGGGACGGCGCGGTGGTCCGGCTCGGCGTCGGGGCCGGCTTCTTCGTCGGGCTGGGCTTGACGGTGGTCGGCGCGGCGCTGGGGCTGGCCGACTCCGGTGCGAGCGCGTCGGCGGCGTCCGTCTCGGCGCCGTCGGACGCCAGCGGGGCGGCGGCCACCGGGCCGTCGGCGGCGGTGGGCTCGGTCCGCTGGTCGTCGCCGGGCAGCAGCACGGCACCCACGCCGAGGCTCACCACAAGGGTCGCCGCGGCGGCGGCCCCACCGATGAGGAGGGGACGGGGCAGCCGGCGCCGCTGCCGGTGCCGGCCGGTGTCGTCCGCGGGATCGTCGGTGACCGGCTGCCAGGCGGCCGCGGGCCGCTCGTCGGCGACCGGCTGCCAGGCGGCGGTCGGCTGCTCCTCGGGCCGCCAGGCGGCGGGCTGCTCCTCAGGGCGCCACGCGGTGGTCGGCTGCTCCTCGGGGCGCCAGGCGTCGGCGCGCTGCTGCTCGGGGTGCCAGCCGGCGGCCCGCTCGTACGGCGCGCCCGGGTGGGCCGCCGGGCCGTACGCCGGCGGCTCGACGGCCGGGGAGTACCCGGTCCGGTCGGCGTCGGCGTACCGCCCGGCGTCGGCCCACCCGTGCGCGGCACCGGCGGCGGGGAGGGTGCCGGTGCGCTCCGCGGTGTGGTCGTCCCGCCACGGGGTGGCCGGTGCGTCGGCCCCCCCGGCGCCGGTGGGCGCCTCGGTCCGGTGCGGGCCGGGCTGCTCCGGCTCGTCCCCGAAGAGGTACGACGACCGCGGCTCGGGCCGGTCGGTGAGCCAGGCCGGTCCCTCGTCGGTCGGCGGCTCGGGGCGTCGGGGAACGCCATCCGGTTCGATCGGATCGGTCCAGCGGTACACGCCTGTCCCCTCCACGGGTCGGTTGCGGGCCGCAGTGACGCTACGGGCGGGCCGCGAGCTGCGGCAACGTGGCTAAGAAAGAGTTAAGGGGAACCAGACAGCAAGGGTGAGGCGTTCACACATTCCCGGGCGTACAGTAAAGGCGTCCGGACAGAGCGTGTCCGCGCCTTGTGGCAACCCCCCGACAAGTGGACCGGGCGACGTGGAGATGATCTACGGCCTGCGGGAACTTGACGAAGGAGGGGGTTTCGGCTCAATATATAGGTGTCGCCAGTCGCGCCCAGCCATGCCCGGATTTCGCGGGGATGGCAGCCGCGAACATCATGGGCGCGCGTTGGCCGGCCTTTCCGGCAGCGCATATCAAGGAGTCAGCATGGCGAAGGCCCTCTACGGCCACGTAGGTGCAGCGCCCGACCGGCGTCTGCTCGACGAGGTCACCCGACTGCGTGCCAGGGTTCAGGCACTGGAGTTCGAGATCACGCGTCTGCGCGCCGACAACGATCGGCTTGCGGCGGCTGCGGCGGAGGCTGACGACCTCCTCCGTCTGGCCGAGCCCGCGCTGACCTGATCTCCGGTTGTCGGAAAACTGAATCGCACCACACAGAAAACGCGCGCCGACACCCAGTGCCGGCGCGCAGCTTTTTGTTTTCGGGGCCGCAATTCGCGATCTTGACGGGCCTCCCGGAATTGCGTCCGGCAATTCTGATCTTGCACTTTTCCGTGGCGTACGCCACATCGCCTGAAACCGGACAGCTCCGGCACCGGGTGGGTCGCGTACCAGGCTCTCCCCGCCCGCGGGTTAGTCTGCGGGTTCACCAGGTCCGCGCAGCCGGCGACGGTACGGCGGCCACCGGACGAGGAACGAGAAGGTGCATCTCAAGAGCCTGACGGTGAAGGGCTTCAAGTCCTTCGCCTCCGCGACGACGCTGAAGCTGGAGCCCGGGATCACCTGCGTGGTCGGCCCGAACGGCTCCGGCAAGTCCAACGTCGTCGACGCCATCGCCTGGGTGCTCGGCGAGCAGGGCGCCAAGGCGCTGCGCGGCGGCAAGATGGAGGACGTCATCTTCGCCGGCACCGCGGGGCGGGCGCCGCTCGGCCGGGCCGAGGTCACCCTCACCATCGACAACACCGACGGCGCGCTGCCGATCGAGTACACCGAGGTCTCCATCACCCGCCGGATGTTCCGCTCCGGCGAGAGCGAGTACGAGATCAACGGCGACTCCTGCCGGCTGCTGGACATCCAGGAGCTGCTCTCGGACTCCGGCATCGGCCGGGAGATGCACATCATCGTCGGGCAGGGCCGGCTCGACGGCATGCTGCACGCCAAGCCGGAGGACCGGCGGGCGTTCATCGAGGAGGCGGCCGGCGTCCTCAAGCACCGCAAGCGCAAGGAGAAGGCGCTGCGGAAGCTCGACGCGATGCAGACCAACCTCAACCGGCTCACCGACCTCACGGCGGAGCTGCGCCGCCAGCTCAAGCCGCTGGGCCGGCAGGCCGAGGTGGCCCGCCGCGCCGCCGCGATCCAGGCCAACCTGCGCGACGCCCGGCTGCGGCTGCTCGCCGACGACCTGCACACCCTGCGCACCACGCTGGATCGGGAGATCGCCGACGAGACCGCGCTGCGCGAGCGGCGCGAGCAGATCGAGGGCGAGCACGGCGAGGTGCAGGCCCGCCTCGGCGAGCTGGAGGCCGCGCTGGCCGAGGACGCCCCGCTGCTCGCCGCGGCCCAGGACACCTGGTACAAGCTCTCCGCGCTCCAGGAGCGGTTCCGCTCCATCGAGCAGCTCGCCCGGGAACGGCTGCGGCACCTCAGCGCCACCGGCGACGACGAGCGCCCCGGCCGCGACCCGGACCAGCTGGAGGCCGAGTCCCGGCGGGTCCGCGAGCAGGAGGAGGAGCTGCGCGCGGCGCTCACCGAGGACCAGGTCCGGCTCGCCGAGGCGGTCGAGCACCGGCAGGAGCTGGAACGGCAGCTCGCCGCCGCCGAGCGGGAACTGGTCGCCGCGGCGAAGGCCATCGCCGACCGGCGGGAGGGACTGGCCCGGCTGACCGGCCAGGTCAACTCCGCCCGGGCCCGCACCACCAGCGCCGGCGAGGAGATCGAACGCCTCGCCGCCGCGCACACCGACGCCCTGACCCGCGCCGAGAAGGCCCAGGCCGAACTCGACGCCGTCGCCGAGCAGTCCACCGAGGCCGACCGGGACAACGCCGACCTGGACGCCCGGCACGCCGAGGCGGTCGCCGTGCACGAACAGGCCCAGGCCGCCGTGCGCAGCCTCGCCGACGCCGAGCGGGCCGCCGAGAAGGACGCCGCCACCTGGACGGCCCGCGAGGAGGCGCTCGCCCTCGGCCTGCGCCGCAAGGACGGCGCGGGCGCCCTGCTGGCGCGCGCCGACCAGGTGCCCGGCCTGCTCGGCAGCCTCTCCGGCCTGCTCACCGTGGCACCGGGCAACGAGGCGGCGCTCGCCGCCGCGCTCGGCGGGCTCGCCGACGCCGTCGCGGTCAGCGGCGTGGACGAGGCCGTCGAGGCCATGCGGCTGCTCAAGATCTCCGACGCCGGCCGGGCCGGCCTGCTGGTCGGCAGCCCCGCCGGCCCCGGCATGGCCGGCTCCGCCGACGCGCTGCGCCCGAAGCTGCCCGAGGGCGCCCGCTGGGCCCCCGACCTGGTGGAGTGCTCCGCCGAGCTGCGCCCGGCGGTGCACCGGGCGCTGCGCGACGTGGCGCTTGTCGACGACCTCGCCGCCGCGGCCGAGCTGGTCGCCGGCAACCCGGAGCTGCGCGCGGTCACCCCCGACGGCGACGTGGTGGGGGCGTACGCGGCGGCCGGCGGGTCGGCCAAGGCGCCCAGCTACATCGAGGTGCAGGCGGCCGTGGAGGAGGCGCGGGCCAACCGGGCCACCGCCGAGCGGACCAGCGCCGAGCTGCGCGAGCAACTGGTCGAGGCGCGCGCCGAGGTGGCCGCCGCCAAGGAGGCCGTGCAGCACGCCGCCGCCGCCAAGCGGGAGGCCGAGAGCCACCGCAACGCCGCCGCCCGCCGCCTCGCCGAGCTGGGCGCGGCCGCCCGGTCGGCCAAGGCGGAGACCGACCGGCTCGGCGAGTCGCGGGCCCGCGCCGAGGCGGCCCGGGAACGCGACCTCCAGGCCCTCGCCGAGCTGGAGGAGCGGCTCCGCCTCGCCGAGGCCACCCCGCTCGACGCCGAACCGTCCACCGAGGAACGCGACCAGCTCGCCGCCATGGTGCCGCAGGCCCGGCAGAACGAGATGGAGGTCCGGCTCGCCGTGCGTACCGCCGAGGAGCGGGTCTCCTCGATCGCCGGCCGCGCCGACTCCCTCGCCCGGCAGGCGACCGCCGAGCGGGCCGCGCGGGAGCGCGCCGCCGCCCGGCGCGCGGCCCGCACCCGCGGCGCGGAGATCGCCCGGGCCGTGGTCGGCGGCGCCCGCGAGGCGCTCACCCGGCTCACCGTCTCGATCGCCCGGGCCGAGGAGCACCGCGACGAGGTGGCCCGCGAGCGCGCCGCCCGGGAGGCCGAGCTGTCCGAGGTACGCGGCGCGGCCAAGCGGCTCGGCGCCGAGCTGGAGCGGCTGACCAGCCAGGTGCACCGGGACGAGGTGGCCCGCGCCGAGCAGCGGCTGCGCATCGAGCAGCTGGAGGCGAAGGCGGCCGAGGACTTCGGCCTCGACGTGGCCACCCTGATCGCCGAGTACGGCCCCGACCAGCTCGTCCCGCCCACCGACGCCGACGTCGCCGCCGCGGAGAAGGACGGCAAGCCGGTGCCCGAGCCGGTCCGCTACGAGCGGCCGGTGCAGGAGAAGCGGGCCGCCAAGGCGGAGCGGGAACTGGCCCTGCTCGGCAAGGTCAACCCCCTCGCGCTGGAGGAGTTCGCCGCGCTGGAGGAGCGCTTCAAGTTCCTCTCCGAGCAGCTGGAGGACCTCAAGGCCACCCGCCGGGACCTGCTCACCGTGGTCAAGGACGTCGACGACCGGATCCTGGAGGTCTTCGCCAGCGCGTTCGAGGACACCGCGCGGGAGTTCGAGCAGGTGTTCACCGTGCTCTTCCCCGGCGGCGAGGGGCGGCTGGTGCTCACCGACCCGGAGGACCTGCTCACCACCGGCGTCGAGGTCGAGGCCCGGCCGCCCGGCAAGAAGATCAAGCGGCTCTCCCTGCTCTCCGGCGGGGAGCGGTCGCTCACCGCGGTGGCCATGCTCGTGGCGATCTTCCGCGCGCGGCCCAGCCCGTTCTACATCATGGACGAGGTGGAGGCGGCCCTCGACGACGTCAACCTCGGCCGCCTCATCACGCTGCTGGCCCAGCTCCGGGAGAAGAGCCAGCTCATCGTGATCACGCACCAGAAGCGGACCATGGAGATCGCCGACGCGCTCTACGGCGTGACCATGCGCAGCGGGGTCACGCAGGTGATCAGCCAGCGGCTCAACCGGGCCGACGACGAGGGGCAGGGGAACAGCGAGTGAGTCGGGAACGCGCCACGGCGCTCCTGGTGGACTTCGACGGCGTGCTGCGCCGCTGGGATCCGGCGGTGGCCGCCCGGGTCGAGCGGGAGTACGGGCTGACCGAGGGCGTCCTCGGTGAGATCGCCATGTCCTGGGGGCTGCTCCAGCCGGTGCTCACCGGCAAGGTGAGCCACGCCGAGTGGATGAACAGCGTGGCCGAGGCGCTCACCCCCTCGGTCGGTGACGCGGACCGGGCCCGGGCCGCGGTGGACGCCTGGCAGCGCTACCGGGGCGAGGTCGACCCCGACGTGCTCGCCTTCATCCGGGAGGTCCGGTCGGCCGGTGTCCGGGTCGGGCTGGGCACCAACGCCACCGACGTGCTCGACGCCGACCTGGCCGCGCTGGACCTCACCGACGAACTGGACGTGGTGGTCAACTCCTCGGTGATCGGGGTGCACAAGCCGGCGAAGGAGTATTTCCAGGCGGCCTGCGAGGCGCTCGGGACCCCGCCGGCCCGGGTCCTGTTCGTCGACGACGAGGACCGGGCGGTGGCCGGCGCCCGGGTGGCCGGGCTCTCCGCGCACCGCTGGAGCGGCCCGGCGGACCTGCGCTACCTGCGGGCGGCGCTGGCGTACTGAGCCGGCCGGGTGGCGGGTTCCGGTCGACCGGGACGCCGCCACCTCGCCGTGCCGCGGAGGATCAGGCGCCGGTGACGCCGTCGATGCGCTCGCGGATCAGGTCGGCGTGGCCGTTGTGCCGGGCGTACTCCTCGATCATGTGCACGTAGACCCAGCGGACGCTGATCGTCCGGGTCTCGGCGCTCCCGTCACGCCGGGTGCGCTGGAAGGTCTGATCCAGGGAGAGGCCGGCGGCGGTCTTCCGGGCCGCCTCGACCTCGGCGCGGAAGGTGGCGAAGGCTTCCGCCGGGTCGGCGTCGGCGACGGCGTTCAGATCCGCGTCCTCGTCCTCGTCGTCGTCGTAGAGGACGGGGACGTCCTCCCCGGCGGCGCGGATCCGGAACCACCAGCGCTCCACACCGGCCATGTGGCGGACCAGCCCGAGCAGGGTCAGGGTGGACGGCTCGACGCTCGCCGTCCGGAGCTGCTCGGCGGTAAGGCCGGCGCACTTGTACAGCAGGGTGTCGCGGTGGTAGTCGAGCCAGCCTTCCAGCATGGTGCGCTCGTCACCGACGTAGGGCTCGTGGCTGCGGTCGATCTCAGGTGCTCTCCAGGTCATCCGGCCATCCTCCGGCCCGCCGACGACGGCCGCGACCCGATTTCAGGGCACCACCACGACCGGCCAGCGGCCGGTGCGGACCAGCCGGGTGGCGACCGAGCCGACCAGCTTGTGGCCGGCCTGCTCGGACGACCCGACCACCACCAGGTCCGCGCGGTGCTCGTCGGCCGCCTTGCACAGCTCGGCGTACGCGTCGCCGCGCCGGCACAGGAAGGTCACCGGCAGGCCCAGCTCCTCGGCGCCGCGCCGGCACTCCTCGCGCAGCTCGGCGGCCAGCTCGTCGTGGGTCTGCTGGACCGCCCCGGCCACCACCCCGGACATGATTCCCGCGTACGGGGCCGGCGAGCTGACGAAGACCACCACCAGCCCGGAGCCCTGCCGGCGGGCCAGCCCGGCGGCGTACGCGGCGGCGCGCAGCGAGGTGCGGCTGCCGTCGACGCCGACCAGCACCACCCGGGGCCCGTCCGTGCCGCGCTCGAACGGCAGCGGCCGGGCCTCCGGGCCGTACCTCTCGCGCTCGGGTGCGTCCATCGGGTCAGTCCCGCCCGCCCGTGCGTACCACCGGGGCGGCCGCGCCGGCCGCGACGGTCGACTCGCGCTCGACCTCGGCGGAGATCGCGTCGCCGTTGGTCCGGCGCAGCGGCACCTCCTTGATGAAGACCACCGCGATCAGCGCGATCAGCCCGAACGGGGCGGCGGCCAGGAAGATGTCCCCGGCGCCGTGCCCGTACGCGGCCTCGACGACCGCGCGGATCGGTGCGGGCAGGGCGTGCACGTTGGGCAGGCTACCGCCGCTGCCCGAGCTGGAGGCGGGGATGCCCAGTCCGGCGAGTCCCTCGGCGAGGTAGTCCTTGACCTTGTGGCCGAGGATCGCGCCGAGCGCGCTCACCCCGATGGCGCCGCCGAGGCTGCGGAAGAAGGCCACCACGGAGCTGGCCGCGCCGAGCTCGTGCGGGCCGACGGTGTTCTGCACGGCGAGGACCAGGTTCTGCATGGTCATGCCCAGGCCGAGGCCGATCAGCGCCATGAACACGGCGAGCCGCCAGTACGGGGTGTCGGCCCGCATGGTGCCCATCAGCGCGAAGCCGGCGGTGAGCAGCACCGAGCCGGCCACCAGGTACCGCTTCCAGCGGCCGGTGTTGGTGATGATCCGGCCGACCACGGTGGAGGCGATCAGCAGGCCGAGGATCATCGGCAGGGTCATGAGGCCGGACATGGTCGGGCTCTCGCCGCGGCTGATCTGGAAGTACTGGCCCAGGAAGACCGAGGCGCCGAACATGCCCACGCCGACCGCGATGCTGGCGATCACGGCGAGGGTGATGGTGCGGTTGCGGAACAGGCGCGGCGGGATCATCGGCTCGGCGGCCCGGTTCTCCACCCGCAGGGCGAGCGCGCCGAGCAGCACGGCGCCGGCCACCATGACGGCGGTCTGCCAGGACATCCAGTCGTACTTGTCGCCGGCCAGGGTGACCCAGATGAGCAGCAGGGAGACGGCCGCGGTGATGAGGGTGGCGCCCCACCAGTCGATCTTCGCCTCGCGCTTGACCACCGGCAGGTGCAGGGTCTTCTGGAGCACGACCAGGGCGAGGACGGCGAACGGCACGCCCACGTAGAAGCACCAGCGCCAGCCGAGCCAGTCGGTGTCGACGATGACGCCGCCGATCAGCGGGCCGCCGATGGTGCCGACGGCCATGACCGCGCCGAGGTAGCCGCTGTACCGGCCGCGCTCGCGCGGGGCGATCATCGTCGCCATGATCACCTGGGCGAGGGCGGTGAGGCCGCCCGCGCCGACGCCCTGGAGCACCCGGCACGCGATGAGCTGGCCGGTGGACTGGGAGAGCCCGGCCAGCACCGAGCCCAGCACGAAGATCGTGAGGGCGAGCTGGACCAGGATCTTCTTGCTGGTCAGGTCGGCCAGCTTGCCCCAGATCGGGGTGGTCGCGGTGGTCGCCAGCAGCGTCGAGGTGACGACCCAGGTGTACGCGGACTGGCCGCCGTGCAGCTCGGTGATGATCCGCGGCAGCGCGTTCGAGACGACCGTGGAGGAGAGGATCGCGACGAACATGCCCAGCAGCAGGCCGGAGAGCGCCTCCAGGATCTGCCGGTGGGACATGTCGACGGCGGTCGCCCGGGTGGGCGCTGTCGCCTGCGTCATCGTGGAATGCCTCCGGGAAGGACGGGGGAAGGGTTGCCTCGGGCAACCGTATGGCTTGGTTGCCTCAAGCAACAACTGCACGTGGCGCAGGTCTTATTCCGGGGCGGAACCGGTCAGAAGGTCTCGTTGAACCGGTGCATGAGCCGGGCGAAGTCCTCGACGTCCTGTTTCGGCCACGATTCGAGCGAGCGCCGGATCTGTCCGAGTCGGGCCGCCCGCGCCGCGTCGAACCGGCGGGTGCCCTCCTCGGTGAGGCTGAGCTGGGCGGCCCGCCGGTCGGTCGGGTCCGGGTCGCGGCGGACCAGCCCCAGCGCCTCCAGGCCGCCGATCTGCCGGCTCAGCGTGCCCTTGCCGATGCCCAGCTTCCCGGCCAGGTCGGTGAGCCGGGTCGAGCCGGACCGGCGCAGCCAGAGCAGCAGCCCGTAGGCGTTGGGCTCCAGGTTGGGGTGGACCTCGCGGGCGATCTCCCAGGACAGGGCGCGCCCACGCCGCAGCAGCGCGGTCAGTTCGTGTTCCACGGCGCGCAGGCTCTCGTCCACGCTGAGAGGGTACTCACCCCTCGTCGCTGAGCCGCTGTCGCGCCACCGTACGCAGGTGCCCGTCGCTGGTGGTGCCCTCGATCACCACGTCGGCCGTCCGGCCCTCGTGGGTCAGCGTGGCCACCGCGTTGCCGAAGTAGGGTCCGGCCAGCTTCTTCCACCGCACCAGCGGGCGGCGCACCCCGGCCGAGCGGGCCAACGCCCGGGCCGCGCCGGCCGGCCCCGGATTCCAGCCCAGCTTCATGAGCGGGCGCATCCCGGCCGGCACCTGGTTGTGGATCGGGGAGCAGGTGAGCTGGTGCACCGGGGTGCGGACGCTCCGGTCGGCGAACCGGGCCCGGGCCACGTACGAGTGGTGCACGTCCCCGGACAGCACGCTGATCGAGGCCGGCCGCGAGTACGCCGGGCCCGCGCCGACCCGCGCCCCCTCGTGTGGCGCCGTGCCGCTGCCCAGCCGGGCGAACAACTCGCCCAGCGCGTCGAAGGAGCGTCGGAACGAGGCCCAGTGCTCCAGGTCCCAGGCCCGGCGCATCTGCTCGGCGACCTTCGCCACCCAGGGGCGGCGGGAGTCGGCGAGCTTCTCGTTCCACGACTCGACGTGGTGGATGCCGGGCGGCAGCAGCCAGGGCAACGAGGCGCCGACCACCAGGTGGTCGTAGACGCCGTGCGCCCGGTCCAGGAACCACGACCACTCGCCGGGCGGCAGCATGGCCCGGTTGCCGGAGTCGAGCACCCGGCTGGAGCGGTTGTCCAGCATGACCAGGCGGGTCCGCCCCAGGTCCAGCGCGTAGCTCCACTGGTACTGCACGGCCCGCCAGCGTTCGGTGTCGTGCGCGACGTCGGCCTCCTTGTCGACCCGCTCGCCGAACTCGTGCAGCACGCCGGTGGCGTCCTCGGCGGCCATCACCTTGGCGTACACCGGGTCGGCGGCGATCTCGTCCGGCGCCAGGTTGCCCAGGTGCTGGTAGACCCAGTAGGAGGCCAGGCCGCTGCGGATCCGCTCCGCCCACCAGGGCTGGGTGCGCATGTCCGCCCGCCAGGACGCCGAGGTGTTCCAGTCGTCGATGATCTCGTGGTCGTCGAAGATCATCACGCTCGGCACGGTGGAGAGCAGCCAGCGGATCTCCGGGTCCCGCCAGGACTCCAGGTAGAGCTTCGTGTACTCGTCGAAGCTGACCACCTGGGTGGCCGGGGCGCCCTTCGGGCGGCGCCGCCGCCGCTTGAGCAGCCGGCGCACGGTCGGCGAGGTCTCGTCGGCGTAGACCTGGTCGCCGAGGAGCACCAGCAGGTCGGGCAGCGAGCCCGGGTCCGGGGTGGCGATCTGCCGCCGGGCGTACGCGTCCAGCGCGTCCGGGGGCAGCCGGCGGGCCGTGGCGTGCTGGGTGGTCTCCCGGCAGGAGCCGAAGAGCAGGGTCACCTTCTGGTCCCGGTCGTCCTTTGCCCGGGTCCGGATCACGCTGGCCGGGAAGCCGCTCTCCGGCACCGGCCAGGCCACCTCGTCGTCGATCAGCACCTCGTAGGTGGTGCTGCTGTCCGGGGCCAGCCCCGACACCACCACCATCGCGTAGTGGTGGTCGTACGCCGAGAAGGTGGGCGCGCTGCCGGTGGCCCCGCCGGCCGTGCGGACGGTGACCACCGCGGGGGCGCTGGTCTCCACCCAGACGGTGGCGCGCGTGCCCACGACGCGGCGCAGCAGCGGGCCGATGAGCAGACGGGGACCGGTCACGGCGCACCTCCGACGAAGATCATTAACCCTTTCCTACCCGGCCGGCGGTTGCGGCACGCCTTCCAGCCGCGAGCGTACTCGCAGCTTGTTCACGTGCCGAGGCGGTGAGTGGGACGCCGTCGCCGGCATCTGACAGGATTTCGGGCATGAAGGAATACCTCCTCGTCGCACTCGCCCTGCTCGTGGCGCTGATCCTCGGCGGCCTCAGCCTCGTGGTGCCCCGGCTGCGCCGGCGCCCCGAGCCGCCGCTGCCGGAGACGGAGGTCGACACCAGGGCCGAGGAGGACCTGGCCGGACCGCCGGTCGAAGCGGCGGAGTCGGACCTGCGCACCGGCGTGCTGGTCGAGCCGCCGCCCGTGGTCGAGGCGCCGCCGCTGCCCACCATCGAGGTCCCCGAGCCCACCGCCGGCCGGCTGGTCCGGCTGCGCTCCCGGCTGTCCCGCTCGCAGAACGTCTTCGGCAAGGGCCTGCTCGGCCTGCTCAGCCGGGACCGCCTCGACGAGGACACGTGGGAGGAGATCGAGGACAGCCTGATCACCGCCGACGTCGGCATCGACTCCACCCGGGAGATCGTCGACCGGCTGCGCGAGCGGACCCGGGTGCTCGGCACCCGGTCGGTCGACGAGCTGCGCACGCTGCTCGCCGCCGAACTGGTCAACGCGCTCGACCCCACCCTGGACCGGTCGCTGAAGACCGCCCCCAAGGACGGCGTCCCGGCCGTGCTGCTGGTGGTCGGTGTCAACGGCGCCGGCAAGACCACCACCTGCGGCAAGATCGCCCGGGTGCTCATCGCGGACGGCCGGACCGTGCTGCTCGGCGCGGCCGACACCTTCCGGGCCGCCGCCGCCGACCAGCTGGAGACCTGGGGCGCCCGGGTGGGCGCGGAGACCGTCCGCGGCCCCGAGGCCGCCGACCCGGCCAGCGTCGCCTTCGACGCGGTCAAGCGGGGCATCGACACGGCCGTCGACACCGTGCTGGTGGACACCGCCGGCCGGCTTCAGAACAAGGTCGGCCTCATGGACGAGCTGGGCAAGGTCAAGCGCGTCGTGGAGAAGCACGGCCCGATCGACGAGACCCTGCTGGTGCTCGACGCCACCACCGGGCAGAACGGCCTGGAGCAGGCCCGGGTGTTCACCGAGGTGGTCAACGTGACCGGCGTGGTGCTGACCAAGCTCGACGGGACGGCCAAGGGCGGCATCGTGATCGCCGTGCAGCGCAAGCTGGGCATCCCCGTGAAGCTGGTCGGCCTCGGCGAGGGCCCCGACGACCTGGCCCCGTTCGACCCGGCGCAGTTCGTCGACGCGCTGCTCGGCAATGAGCCGCTCGCCCGGGACGCGTAGCCTCGACGTGACGACTGACGATCGCGCCTACGCGGGGTGGCGCGACCCCAGCCACCCGTCGCCACGCCTCGGGAGACCGTACGTGACTTCGCAGGAGATCCCGCTGCACGGCGGGAACGTGAGCACCGTCGTCCGGGTGGGCGACACGGTCCGGCGCAACGCGGGCCCGTGGACCCCCTCGGTGCACGCGCTGCTGCGCCACCTGGAGTACGTCGGCTTCACCGGCGCGCCCCGCGCCCTGGGCATGGACGAGCGCAACCGCGAGGTCCTGTCGTACCTGGAGGGGGAGTGCGGGGAGTATCCCCTCGCCCCGCACTGGGTAACCGACGAGGCGCTGGTCACCGTGGCCACCATGCTGCGGATGTTCCACGACGCCCAGTACGGCTTCACCCCGCCGCCCGGCGCGGTCTGGCGCTCGTTCGGCCCACCGCCGCCGGACACCGAGGTGATCTGCCACCACGACGCCGCCCCGCACAACGTGATCTGGCGGCCCGACGGCACCCTCGGGCTGATCGACTTCGACCTGGCCTCGCCCGGCGCCCGGATCTACGACGTGGCGTACGCGGCGTGGACCTGGGTGCCGATCTTCTCCGACCGCGACTCGATCACCCTCGGCTGGAAGCACCCGGACCGGCCGCGCCGGCTGCGCCTCTTCGCAGACGCGTACGGGCTGATCCCGCGGGACCGGCACCGGCTGATCCGGACCATCCGCAAGCGGATCGTCGACCACGTGGAGGGCATCCGGCGGATGGCCGCCGCCGGGGAGCCGGCGTTCGTCCGGATCGTGCACAAGGGCCACCTGCGCCGGCCCATGCGCGACCTGCGGCTGCTCGACTACGAGCGGCACGCCCTGGAGTACGCCCTGCGCTGACCGAGTTGTCGAGGAGGAGTGGCCGGTTCCGCGTGGGACCGGCCACTTCTTCCGTTCTCCCCGGGCATGATCGTCGTTCTTCACACGCCGGAAACAACCCGTCACGCGCCGGAAATCGAGCGGTGTCGGTGAAGGAAACAGCCGCCGAGCAAGCTTCCGCGCAACCGGCTGACGGGCGATGCTGCCAGGTCTCAGTCGGAGGGAGGAATACGACACCGAGAGGAGGCAGCGTGGAGATCGATACCGGGAACACTGCCTGGCTGCTTGTTTCGACTGCGCTCGTGCTGCTCATGACGCCCGGTCTGGCCCTGTTCTACGGCGGGCTGAACCGTTCCAAGGGCATGCTGAACATGATGATGATGAGCTTCTCGTCCATCGGGCTCGTCAGCATCCTGTGGCTTTTCTACGGCTTCACCGTCGCCTTCGGCGAGGGCGGCAAGTTCATCGGTGACCTGGGCCAGTACCTGGGCACCAAGACGTTCGTCGGTGAGAGCGACCTGTGGGGCGAGACCGGTATCCCGCTCTACGTCTTCATCGCCTTCCAGATGATGTTCGCCGTCATCACCGTCGCGCTGATCAGCGGGGCGCTGTCCGACCGGACGAAGTTCGCCGGCTGGCTGCTGTTCGCGGCCGGCTGGGCCACCCTGGTCTACTTCCCGGTGGCCCACATGGTGTGGGGCGGCGGCCTGATCGGCGGCGACATCGGCGCCCTCGACTTCGCCGGCGGCACGGCCGTGCACATCAACGCCGGCGCCGCGGCGCTCGCCCTCGTGCTGGTCCTCGGAAAGCGGGTCGGCTGGCCTCGGGAGAGCACCAAGCCGCACAACATCCCGCTGGTCGCCCTCGGCGCCGGCCTGCTCTGGTTCGGCTGGTTCGGCTTCAACGCCGGCTCCGAGCTGACCGCCGACGGGGTCACCGCGCTGGCCTTCATGAACACCCAGGTCGCCACCGCCGCCGCGCTGCTCGGCTGGATCGTGGTGGAGTGGGTGCGCGACGGCAAGCCGACCCTGGTGGGCGCCTCCTCGGGTGCGGTGGCCGGTCTGGTCGCCATCACCCCGGCGTGCGCCTTCATCACCCCGGCCGCGGCGGTGCTGCTGGGTCTGGTCGCCGGTGCGGTCTGCGCCCTGGCCGTGGGCCTGAAGTACCGGCTCGGCTACGACGACTCCCTCGACGTGGTCGGCGTGCACTTCGTCGGCGGGTGGATCGGCTGCCTGTGGATCGGCCTGTTCGGCACCGCCTCGGTCAGCTCGCTGGTCGCCAGCGACGGCCTGCTGGTCGGCGGTGACGCCACCCTGCTGGGCAAGCAGGCGCTGGGCGCGCTGATCGTCACGGTCTACTCCTTCGTGGTCGCCTACGCCCTCGGCTTCGTGATCGACAAGACGATCGGGTTCCGGATCTCCGCCGAGGCCGAGGTCGACGGCATCGACGTCGCCGAGCACGCGGAGAGCGCGTACGACCTGTCGCCCAGCACGGGCGGCAGCGGCGGGGGCGCGTTCGCGATGGCCGGGATCGGCGCCGCCAGGCCGGCCCCGGAACCCACCGACCCGGCGGAGGAGCCCGCCGAGCCGGTCAGCGAGAAGGTCGCCGGTTAACGTTCCTGGGATGGAGGGGTTGGACATGAAGCTGGTGACCGCGGTCATCAAGCCGTACCAGCTGGACGCGGTGAAGGAGGCCCTGCACGCCCTCGGCGTGGCCGGCCTGACCGTCAGCGAGGTCCAGGGCTACGGCCGGCAGAAGGGGCACACCGAGGTCTACCGGGGTGCCGAGTACACGGTCGAGTTCCTGCCCAAGATCCGGGTCGAGGTGCTCACCGACGAGATGGACGTCGACAAGATCGTCGACGCCATCGTGGGCGCCGCCCGGACCGGCAAGATCGGCGACGGGAAGGTCTGGGTGACCGGTGTCGAGGAGGTCGTCCGGGTCCGCACCGGCGAGCGCGGGCTCGACGCCCTCTGACACCGGATCCGACGACGTGACCTCGTTGACCACGACGACCGGCCCCACCGGGGACGGCCCGCTCGTGGTCAACGAGGTCGTCGGCGTACCCGCGGGGATCGGCGCCGAGGCCCGGGCGGCCCGGGCCGACGCCCTGGACGCCTGGCTGCGCGGCATCTTCCCCGCGCGGGCGGGGATCGCCCTGGTCGCGGTCGGCGGGCTGGGACGGCGGCAGTGCGCGCCCTACGGCGACCTCGACCTGGTGCTGCTGCACGCGGGGGTGCCCGGCATCGACGAGCTCGCCGCCTCGCTCTGGTATCCGATCTGGGACGCCGGGCTGCGGCTGGACCACTCGGTGCGGACCGTCCCCGAGGCGCTCTCGGTGGCCCAGGACGACGTCAAGGTCGCCCTCGGGCTGCTCGACGCCCGCCACGTGGCCGGCGACCCGGACCTGGCCGACCAGCTCGTCCGCACCGCGGCCGACCACTGGCGGCGCACCGCCGTCCGGCAGCTCCCGGGCCTGCGGGAGATCACCGCGGCCCGCTGGGAGACCCACGGTGAGCTGGCGTTCCTCCTCGAAGGCGACCTCAAGGAGGCCGCGGGCGGTCTGCGCGATGTCGGCATCCTCCGGGCCATCGCCACCGCAGGGGTGACCGACGCGCTGCGCCCCGCCGTCCACGCCGCCCACCGGCGGCTCCTCGACACCCGGGACGCCCTGCACCAGCAGGTCGGCCGCCGGGTCGACCGGCTCGTCGCCCAGGAACGCGACGGCGTCGCCGCGCTGCTCGGCCTGCGCGCCGCCGAGGCCGGCGGCGTCATCGGTGACGGGGACGCGCTGCTGCGCCGGGTGGCCGGGGACGCCCGGACGGTCAGCCACGCCCTGGACGATGCCTGGCGGGCCGCCGACCGGCTCCGCGCCGGCCGGCACCGGACCGCCGGCGGCCGCCCGCTGCGTCGCCCGGTGGCGCGGGACGTGGTCGAGCAGGACGGCGAGCTGGTGCTCGCCCGCGCCGCCATCGGCGCCCGCCCCGACCCGAGCCTGTCGCTGCGGGTCGCCGCCGCGGCGGCCACCACCCGGCTGCCCATCGCCCGGGCCACCTGCGAGTGGCTGGCCGCGTACTGCCCGCCGCTGCCCGCGCCCTGGCCGCCGGCCGCCCGGGCCGCGCTCATCACCCTGCTCGGCGCCGGTCCCGGCCTGGTGCCCGCCTGGGAGACCTGCGACCGGTACGGCCTCGTGGACGGCTGGCTGCCCGAGTGGACCCGGCTGCGCAGCCTGCCGCAGCACAACCCCGTCCACCGGTTCACCCTCGACCGGCACCTCGTGCAGGCCGCGTACGAGGCGAGCCGGCACACCCGCGACGTGGACCGCCCCGACCTGCTGCTGCTCGGCGCGTTCCTGCACGACATCGGCAAGGGGCTCCCCGGCGACCACAGCACCGTCGGCGCACCCCTGGCCGAGGCGGTGGCCACCCGGATCGGGCTGCCCGACGACGAGGCGGCGCTCATCGGCAGGCTGGTGAGGCTGCACCTGCTGCTGCCCGACGTGGCCACCCGGCGGGACCTCTCCGACCCGAAGACCGTCGCCGGGGTCGCCGAGCGGGTCGGCGACACCACCACGCTGGACCTGCTGCACGGCCTGGTCCGGGCCGACGCCGCGGCCACCGGGCCGGCCGCCTGGTCGGACTGGAAGGGGCGGCTGATCGCCGAACTCGTCGCGCGGGTGCGCACCGCCCTGGACACCGGCGTGGTGCCCGCCCCGCCGGCCCCCGACCCGGCGCTGGTCGCCGGGCCGCTGCCCGTCGTACACCTGGGGGAGGACCGGGTGTCGGTGGCCGCGGCCGACCGGCGGGGGCTGCTCGCCACGGTGGCCGGCTGCCTGGCCCTGCACCGACTGGAGGTGATCTCCGCGGACGCCGCCACGGTCGACGGCCGGGCCCTGGTGCAGTGCCGGGTGCAGCCGCGCTACGGCCTGGCGCCGGACCCCATCGCGCTCCGCGCCGACCTGCGCCGCGCGGTCGGCGGCGACGTCTCGGTCACCCAGCGGCTGCGCGGCCGGGCCCTGGCCGCGCGCGGCCAGGGCGCCGCGCCCCGGGTGGTCTGGCACGGCGAGGCCGCCACCGACGCGGTGCTGCTGGAGCTGCGGGCCGCCGACGCGGCCGGGCTGCTCTACCGGGTCGCCTGCGCCCTCGACGAGGCCGGCGCCCAGGTGCGGGCCGCCCGGATCTCCACCCTCGGCGGCGACGTGGTGGACGCGTTCTACCTGGTGGGCGGCTGGCCGTCCGACGCCGACCGGGCCCGGATCGAGGCCGCCGTGCTCGCCGCCGTCTGACTACGTCAGCGGACGTACGCCGGAAGCCGCCGCCGGGGCGACGTGCCGGGGGCCGCCCGACGGGACGCTCGGTGGCATGAACCTGCCAGTGCAGACCGAAGGGCTCACCAAGCGGTACGGCGGCCTGACCGCCGTGCAGGACCTCCAGCTCACCGTCCGGGCCGGCGAGGTGTACGGCTTCCTCGGCCCGAACGGCGCCGGCAAGACCACCACCCTGCGCATGCTGCTCGGGCTGGTCCGCCCCACCGCGGGCACGGTCCGGCTGCTCGGCCGCCCACCCGCCGCCGGCCGGCTCACCGGGGTCGGCGCGCTCATCGAGGGGCCGGCCTTCTACCCGTACCTCTCCGGTCGGGACAACCTGCGGGTGCTGGCCCGCTACGCCGGGGTCGGCGCCGACCGGGTCGCGCTCGTGCTCGACCTGGTCGACCTCACCGACCGGGCCGGCGACCGCTACGCCGGCTACTCGTTGGGCATGAAGCAGCGGCTCGGGGTGGCCGCCGCCCTGCTGAAGGACCCCCGCCTGCTGATCCTCGACGAGCCGACCAACGGCCTCGACCCGGCCGGCATGGCGGACATGCGCACCCTCATCCGCCGGCTCGGCGCTGCCGGCTGCACCGTGCTGGTCTCCAGCCACCTGCTCGGCGAGGTCGAGCAGGTCTGCGACCGGGTCGGGGTGATCGCCCGGGGCCGCCTGGTCGCCGAGGGCAGCGTCGCCGAACTGCGCGGGGCGGCCGGGCTGCGGCTGCTCGCCGACCCGCTGGACGCCGCGGCCGAACGGGCGCGGAACCTGGTCGGCGCCGACCGGGTCCGGGTGGTCGACGGCGGGCTGGAGCTGGCCGTCGCGCCGGAGCAGGCCGCCTGGCTCAACGCCGAGCTGGTCGGGGCCGGGCTCGCCGTGCGCGAGCTGCGCCCCCGGGAACGGGACCTGGAACAGGTCTTCTTCGACCTCGTGGAGAAGGGAACGGCCGATGTCGCGTAGCTTCCGCGCCGAGACCGTCAAGCTGGTCCGGCGGCCGGCCACCTGGCTGCTGCTGGCCATCACCCTGGTGCTATCGCTGATCTTCACCTACGTCTTCCCGTACGCCGGCGTCGCGGGCGGCACCGACGGGCCGAACACCGACCGGGGCCTGCCCGCGCTGCTCCCGGACCAGTTGGTCGGGAACTCCCTCGGCGGCCTGCCGGTCTTCCTCGGCGCGATCCTGCTGATCCTCGGCGTGCTCACCGTCGGCGGCGAGTACGGCTGGGGCACCTGGAAGACCGTGCTCACCCAGGGCCCGACGCGGCTGGAGGTGTACGCCGGCAAGCTGCTCGCCCTGGCCGCCGCCGCGCTGGCCGTGGTGTTCGCCGTCTTCGCGGTCGGCGCGGTGGCCAGCCTGCTCATCGCGTCCGCCGAGGCGCAGCCGGTGACCTGGCCGGCGGCCGGCGACCTGCTCACCGGGATCGGGGCGGGGTGGCTCATCGCGACGATGTGGGCCATGCTCGGTGCCGTGCTCGCCGTCGCGCTGCGCGCCGTGGCGCTGCCGGTCGGGCTGGGCCTGGTGTGGATGCTCGCGGTGCAGAACCTGCTCGCCACGATCGCCGCGCCGCTGGTCGACTGGGTGGCGACGGCCCAGGAGGGGCTGCCCGGGCCGAACGCCGGCTCGCTGGCCGCCGCGCTCGGCGCTCCCGGGGACACCCCCGGGGTGGCGTCCACCGTCGGTGGCGGGCAGGCGGCCGTGGTGGTGGCCGCGTACCTGGTCGGGTTCGCGGCGGTCGGCGCGGTGCTGCTGCGCCGGCGGGACATCGGCTGAGGCGGGGCGGGGGAGGGCACGTGGACCGCGAACGTGGCGACCGGGGCCGCCGGCTCCTGGACGGCCTCGTCGCCCTGGCCCTGCTGGTGATCGGGCTGGCCGGCACCGCGCCGGCCGGCCTCAACCAGGGCGTGAAGGCCGGGCCGGCCGCCTACCCGCTGGTCGTGGTGGCCGCGCTCGCGGTGGCCGTCCGTCGGCGCTGGCCGCTGGCCACCCTGGCCGTGGTCACCGCGGCGAGCACCGCGTACCTGGTGCTCGGTTACCCGTACGGCCCGATCCTCCTGTCGTTCTTCGTCGCGGTCTACACGGTGGCCGCGTACCGGCCGGCGAGGCTCGCGGCGTCGGCCGCCGGGGTGGCGCTGCTCGTGCTGCTCATGCACGTCTTCGTCGGGGTGCGCCCGCCCGGCCTCGTCGGGCTCATGCCGGCCGCCGCCTGGGTGGTGGTGCCCTTCGCCGTGGGGGTCACCGTGCGGCTGGGCCGGGAGAACGCGGCGCGCAGCCGCACGGACGAGGCGCGCCGGCTGGCCGACGCCGAGCGCCTGCGGGTGGCGCGGGAGGTGCACGACGTGGTCGGGCACGGGCTCGCCGCCATCCACCTCCAGGCCGAGATCGCCCTGCACCTGCTGGGCCGCAAGCCCGAGCAGGCCGAGGCGGCGCTCACCGCGATCAGCCGGACCAGCAAGGAGGCGCTCGACGAGTTGCGGGTGACGCTGACCGTGGTCCGCCGCGACGAGTCCGCCGACGACGAGCGGGCCCCCGCGCCCGGGCTGGCCCAGCTCCCGCAGTTGCGCGAGCGGCTGGCCGGCGCCGGGCTCCCGGTCACCGTCGAGGTGGTGGGGGCGCCGCGCCCGCTCCCGGTCGCCGTCGACCTGGCCGCGTACCGGGTGGTGCAGGAGGCGCTGACCAACGTGCTGCGGCACGCCGGCCCGGCCACCGCCACGGTTCGCATCGGGTACGCGCCCACCGAGGTCGCCGTGGAGGTCACCGACACCGGCCGCGGCGCGGCCGCCCCGGCGGGCGATTCCGGCGGATACGGGCTGGCCGGCATGCGGGAACGGGTCACCGCGCTGGGCGGTTCGTTCGCCGCCGGCCCCGCCTCCGCCGGCGGCTTCCGGGTGTCCGCCACACTGCCCGTGGAGGAGGTCACATGATCCGGGTGCTGCTCGCCGACGACCAGGACCTGGTCCGGATCGGGCTGCGGGCCCTCGTGGAGAGCGAGGACGACCTCACCGTGGTCGGCGAGGCCGCCGACGGGCTCGCGGCCGTCGAGGCGGCCCGCCGGGAACGTCCCGACGTGGTGCTCATGGACGTGCGGATGCCCGGCGTCGACGGCATCGAGGCGACCCGCCGGATCGTCGGCGACCCCGCGCTGGCCGGCACCCGGGTGGTCGTGCTGACCACCTTCGAGCTGGACGAGTACGTCTTCGACGCGCTCCGGCACGGCGCCAGCGGCTTCCTGACCAAGGACACCCGCCCGGCCGAGCTGTTGCGGGCCATCCGACTGGTCGCCGAGGGGGAGGCGCTGCTGTCCCCGTCGGTGACCCGGCGGGTGGTGCGGGAGTTCGCCACCCGGCCGGCGCGGGTGCCCCGCCCGCACCCCCGGCTCGGCGCCCTCACCGACCGGGAACGCGAGGTGGTGGGTCTGGTCGGCGAGGGGCTGAGCAACGTCGAGATCGCCGAGCGGCTGGTGGTCAGCCCGGCCACCGCGCGGACCCACGTGAGCCGGGCCATGGTGAAGCTGGGCGCCCGGGACCGGGCCCAGCTCGTGGTCTTCGCGTACCAGTCGGGGCTGGTCGCGTCCTGATCGGCCGGCCGCGCGGGCCGTGGTGATCTCCTGGTGGGGGTCGGGCCGGCGGGAAGCAGTGCGGGGACGGGACCGTTACCCTTGCGGGTAGCCGGACGTCTGCGTGCCGGCCGACTGTGCTCGCCAAACCGACAAACGGGATGTTCGCGTGTTTGACACCTTGAGTGACCGCCTGTCCGGGATCTTCACCAAGCTCCGCGGCAAGGGTCGGCTCACCGACGCCGACATCGACGCCACCGCGCGCGAGATCCGCATGGCGCTGCTGGAGGCCGATGTCGCCCTGCCGGTGGTCAAGGGCTTCATCGCGAACGTCAAGGAGCGGGCGCGCAGCGCCGAGGTCTCCGAGGCGCTCAACCCGGCCCAGCAGATCATCAAGATCGTCAACGAGGAGCTGATCAACGTCCTCGGCGGCGAGGGGCGGCGGCTCCAGTTCGCCAAGCACCCGCCGACCGTGATCATGCTGGCCGGCCTCCAGGGTTCCGGTAAGACCACCCTCGCCGGCAAGCTGGCCCGCTGGCTCAAGGCCCAGGGGCACCAGCCGATGCTGGTCGCCGCCGACCTCCAGCGCCCCAACGCCGTCGGGCAGCTCCAGGTGCTCGGTGGCCGGGCCGGCGTCGAGGTGTACGCCCCGGAGCCCGGCAACGGCGTCGGCAACCCCGTGCAGGTCGCCCGCGACTCGATCGAGCACGCCAAGCGGGCCGCCCGCGACATCGTCATCGTCGACACCGCCGGCCGGCTGGGCATCGACGCCGAGATGATGCAGCAGGCCGCCGACATCCGCGACGCGGTCCAGCCCGACGAGGTCATCTTCGTCATCGACGCGATGGTCGGCCAGGACGCCGTCCGCACCGCCGAGGCGTTCCGCGACGGCGTCGGCATCACCGGCGTGGTCCTCTCCAAGCTCGACGGCGACGCCCGCGGTGGCGCCGCGCTGTCGGTCCGGGAGGTCACCGGGCAGCCGATCCTGTTCGCCTCCACCGGCGAGAAGCTGGAGGACTTCGACGTCTTCCACCCCGACCGGATGGCCAGCCGGATCCTCGGCATGGGCGACGTCCTCACTCTGATCGAGCAGGCCGAGGCGGCCTTCGACGCCGATCAGAAGGAGAAGATGACCGCCAAGCTGATGGGCGGCGAGCAGTTCACCCTGGAGGACTTCCTCGATCAGCTCATCGCGGTCCGGCGGATGGGCCCGATCGCCAACGTGCTGGCCATGATGCCCGGCATGGGGCAGATGAAGGACCAGCTCGCCGAGCTGGACGACAAGCACTTCGACCGGGTCACCGCGATCATCCGGTCGATGACCCCGGCCGAGCGCACCACCCCGAAGATCATCAACGGCTCCCGCCGCGCCCGCATCGCGGCCGGCTCCGGGGTGACCGTCATGGACGTCAACCAGCTGCTCAACCGCTTCGCCGACGCGCAGAAGATGATGAAGCAGATGGGCGGCATGATGGGCCTCCCCGGTGGGGGCCGGCGCAAGGCGACCAAGTCGCCGAAGAACAAGCGCAAGGGCACGAAGGGCGGCGGGCGGCCGCGCACCGGCGCCGGGGTGCCGGGCGGCTTCCCGGGCGGCATGCCGCAGCTCCCGCCGGGCCTCGACCCGGGCGACCTGGCCGGCGGCCAGGGCCTGCCGCCGGGCTTCAAGCTGCCGAAGATCGACTTCAACAAGCTCGGCAAGGGCGGTGACAAGGGCCCGCGCTGACGCGTGTCGGTGACGGTAGGCGATGCGATCATCACTTAAAGTCGTGTCGCCCCCTGGAAGGAGATGTCATGACCGCGGCACCGATCCTGCCCGAACGGCACGAGTGGACGGTCGACGACCTGGGTGACCTGCCCAAGGACCTTCCGTACGAACTGATCAACGGAAGGTTGATCGTGCCGTCGCCGACTGCCGTGCACCAAGAGCTGTGCGTGGAGCTGCTGCTCGCCCTCCGCGTCAACTGCCCGCCGGAATACCTGGTCAGCATCGACCTCTCGATGCGGGTCGACCGCCGCAACGAGCCCCGTCCCGACGTGGTGGTCATCCGGCGCAGGCACGCCGGACAGTCGCCGGTGCCGGTCGAGGACGCGCTGCTCGCCGTCGAGGTGGTCTCGCCGACCTCCACCTTCCGCGACATGTACGACAAGGCGAAGGTCTACGCGCACGCCGGCGTCCGCTCGTACTGGGTGGTGGACCCGATCCAGGAGCGGATCGCGCTCACCGAGTACGCGCTCGGCGCCAACCGCGAGTACGAGCAGGTGGCGAACACCGAGGACCTGTTCGTCACGGAGAAGCCGTGGAAGGTCAGCGTCGACCTGCCGGCGCTTACGGCCCGGAAGAACGACCTGCTCGCCCCCGAGGGGGAGTGATCCGGTAGGACTGTGCACATGGCTCTGCATGTGCGCGGTGTGCTCCTGCCGGACGACGAGGTCCGGGACATCTGGCTGGTTGACGACCGGGTCACCTTCGAACCGATGCCCGGCGCCGAGACGGTCGTGGACGGCGGCTTCGTCCTGCCCGGCCTGACCGACGCCCACTGCCACATCGGCATCGCCCGCGGCGGCGCCCCGATCACCTCCCTCGACCAGGCCCGCGAGCTGGCCCGCACCGACCGGGACGCCGGCGTGCTGGCCATCCGTGACGCCGGCTCGCCGTACCCGTACCCCGAACTCGACGACGAGCCGGACCTGCCGCGACTGGCCCGCGCCGGCCGGCACGTCGCGCCGCCGAAGCGCTACCTGCGCGACATCGGGGTGGAGGTCGGCGCGGCGGAGGTGGCCGCGACGGTCGCCGCGCAGGCCGCCGCCGGCAACGGCTGGGTCAAGCTGGTCGGCGACTGGATCGACCGCGGGGTGGGCGACCTCGCGCCGGCCTGGGACGCCGACACCCTGACCGCGGCGGTCGCCGCCGCGCACGCCGCCGGGGCACGCGCGGCCGTGCACACCTTCTCCGAGTCGGCCGTGGAGATCATGGTGCGGGCCGGGGTGGACTCGGTGGAGCACGGCACCGGGCTGAGCCTCGACCTCATCGACCTGATGGCCCGGCAGGGCACCGCGCTGGTGCCCACCATGATCAACATCCGGACCTTCGGCCACATCGCCGACCAGGCCCGCGCGAAGTTCCCCGGGTACGCCGACCACATGCTCGCCCTGCGCGACCGCTTCCCCGGGGTGGTCCGCGCCGCGCACGAAGCGGGGGTGCCGATCTACGTGGGCACCGACGCGGGCGGCGGCATCGACCACGGGCTGGCCGCCGAGGAGATGCTGCTCCTGCACGAGCAGGCCGGCATGGCCGCCGAGGACGTGCTCGCGGCCGCCTCCTGGCGGGCGCGGGAGTGGCTCGGCTTCCCCGGCCTGGTCGAGGGCGGCCTGGCCGACCTGACCGTCTACCCCGAGGACCCCCGCGTGGACCTGCGTGTGGTCCGCGCCCCGTCCCGCATCGTGCTACGCGGCCGCGTCCTGCGCTGACGGGCCTGCGCTCTCAACCCGCTGGGCGGGTGGCGGCGGTGTGGAAGAGGTGCAGGGCCAGGTTCGCCAGTTGGTCGGCGGTTTCGTCGACGGGTGACTGGGGGAGCACGATGTGGCTCACCACCAGGCGGACGATGGTGTCGGCGGCGAAGGTCAGGGCCGCCGGGTCGCCCTCCGGCAGGTGTTGACCGGCCCACTCCAGCAGGGCCGCGGACGACTCCGCGAGCACCAGCTCCGACCGGGTGGTCAGGTAGGGCAGCAGCTCGTCGGAGCCGCCCCGGGCGCTGGTCAGGATCGCCTTGACCAGCGGGTTGTCTGCGGCCGCGGCGAGGGTGTGCCGGATGGCCGCGTGCGCCGCCGCCCGCACGTCGGGGCCGTGCGTCGCCAGGGCCGCGCGGACCTCGCCGACGAACCGGTCCACCTCGCGCCGGGCGAGCGCCTCGGCCAGGTCGGCCTTGCTGCCGAACTCGTTGTAGACGGTCTGCCGGCTCACCCCGGCGGCCTGCGCCACCCCGCCCATCCGCACGCCGTCCCAGCCGGCGGCGATCGCCTGCGCGCGGGCGGCGTCCACGATCGCGTCCCGCAGCCGTTGTTTCGACTCGGGCACGCCGCGCGCCGGCCCGGCGCTGTCGTTCGGAAGCTCACCCATCGGTGTCGAAGTCTACGGTCGGGCGGCGCGACACGGCGTGCGCCGACTCCCGGGCGCAGCGCCGGCCCGCCCGGCGCATAGGATGTGCGGTCATGGCACGCGTGCTCACTCCCCGTGCGGAGGACTTTCCCCGCTGGTACCAGGACCTGATCGCCAAGGCGAAGCTGGCCGACAACGGCCCGGTGCGGGGCACCATGGTCATCCGACCGGCGGGCTACGCCATCTGGGAGCGGATGCAGGCCGAGATGGACGCCCGGATCAAGGCGGCCGGCGCGGAGAACGCGTACTTCCCGCTGTTCATCCCGGAGAGCTACCTCAAGCGCGAGGCCGAGCACGTCGAGGGCTTCTCGCCGGAGCTGGCCGTGGTCACCCACGGCGGTGGCAAGCAGCTCGCCGAGCCGGTGGTGGTGCGCCCCACCAGCGAGACGGTGATCGGCGAGTTCATGGCCAAGTGGATCGACTCCTACCGGGACCTGCCGCTGCTGCTCAACCAGTGGGCGAACGTGGTCCGCTGGGAGCTGCGCCCCCGGATCTTCCTGCGTACCAGCGAGTTCCTGTGGCAGGAGGGGCACACCGCGCACGCCACCCGTGAGGACGCCCGGGCCTACGCCCGCCGGATCCTGCACGAGGCGTACGAGGACCTGATGGTCAACGTGCTCGGCATCCCGGTGGTGGTGGGCCTCAAGACCGCCCGCGAGCGCTTCGCCGGCGCGACCGCCACCTACACCTGTGAAGGCATGATGGGCGACGGCAAGGCGCTCCAGCTGGGCACCAGCCACGAGCTGGGCCAGAACTTCGCCAAGGCGTTCGACATCAGCTACTCCTCGGCCGAGGGCGGCCGGCAGCACGCGTGGACCACCTCCTGGGGCACCTCGACCCGGATGCTCGGTGGCCTGATCATGTGCCACGGCGACGACAACGGGCTGCGGGTGCCGCCGAAGCTGGCGCCCGTCCAGGCGTACGTGATGATCGTCAAGGACGGCGAGGGCGTGGGCGAGGCGGCGGCCAAGCTGCGCGACGCGCTGCGCGACGCCGGGGTCCGGGTCGCGCTGGACGACCGGACCGACATCGCGTTCGGCCGCCGCGCCGTCGACGCCGAGCTGCGCGGCTACCCGGTGCGCGTCGAGGTCGGCCCCCGCGACCTGGCCGCCGGCAACGCGGTCGTGGTCCGGCGTACGGACGGCTCGAAGGCGCCGGTCGCGGTCGCCGACGTGGTGGGCGCGGTGCTCGCCGCGCTGGAGGCGGACCAGCAGGCGCTGCACGACCAGGCGCTGGCGTTCCGGCAGTCCCGCACCGTAGAGGTCGGCACGCTGGCCGAGGCCATCGAGGCGGCCGCCACCGGCTGGGCGAAGGTGCCGTGGTCGGCGGTCGGCGTCCAGGGCGAGGCCGAGGCGAACGGCCAGGGCGTCACCGTCCGGTGCCTGCTGCGGGCCGACGGCTCGGTGCCGGACTCCGAGGACGAGCCCGACCTGGTCGCCGTCCTGGCCCGCGCCTACTGAGGTGCGGCCGGGCGGCCCGGCCGGCCGGTTCGCGCCGGGCCGGCTGATCATGCACCGGAACGTGCGGCACGGCCGGATCGGCTGGGTCCGGCCGGCCCGCGTGGTGTCCGACGACGACCGGGGCCTGCTGCTCTGGGTGGCCCGGAACACGCCGGTGGCGCACGAGGTGACCGAGGCGGGGCTGGGCATGCGGGCGGTGCCCTTCGCCGAGTGGATCACCTCCACCTACCGGCTGGCCCGGGGGCGCTGGAGCGGACCGCCGGTGCTCAAGTTCCTGCCCAGCGGCGCCGCCCACTCGGTCTGGTGGTTCCGGGACGCGCACGGTCGCTTCCAGAACTGGTACGTCAACCTGGAGGAGCCCGGCGTCCGTTGGGACGACGGCGCGGTGGCCGGGGTGGACATGGTCGACCAGGACCTCGACGTGGTGGTCCACCCGGACCTGAGCTGGGAGTGGAAGGACGAGGACGAGTTCGTCGAGCGCCTCGCCTTCCCCGGGCACTACTGGGTGACCGACGAGAAGGCGGTCCGGGCCGAGGGGGAGCGGGTGATCCGCATCGCCGAGGCCGGCGAGTTCCCCTTCGACGGCACCTGGTGTGACTTCACCCCGCCCGCCGAATGGGACGTACCGGACGAACTGCCGCCCGGCTGGGACCGCCCGCCGGTGCGCTGACCGCGTGTCGTTCGTCACCGTCGCGGGCGACCCGCGGGAGCTGTCCGGGTCCGGTGTGAGAGATCGGGGCCGGACATGGCAGAATGGGTCGCTGGTATCCGGCGCGCGTCCGGCGCCCTCTAACCCGGGCGCGTCGCCAGTTAACCGAGCAGTCTCCGGCCCAACCCCACTGTGCCGGTCGGCGCTCACCCGCCACACCGCCCGCACCGGGCCGGTGAGATCGCAACAGGAGCGAAACAACTGTGGCCGTAAAGATCCGGCTCCTGCGGATGGGCAAGATCCGCAACCCGCAGTACCGCATCGTCATCGCCGACTCGCGCACCAAGCGTGACGGTCGCGCGATCGAGTTCGTCGGTGTGTACCAGCCGAAGGAAGACCCTTCGGTGATCGAGGTCAAGTCGGAGCGGGTCCAGTACTGGCTGTCGGTCGGCGCGCAGCCGAGCGAGGCCGTGCAGCGCCTGCTGGAGCTGACCGGTGACTGGCAGAAGTTCAAGGGCCTGCCGGCCCCGCCGCCGCTGAAGGTCGCCCCGGAGCGGGCCGACCGCAAGGCGGCGTACGAGGCCGAGGCGAAGGCCGCCGCCGGCGTGGCGGAGACCCCGGCGCCGGCCAAGAAGGCCGCCAAGGCTGCGGCTCCGGCCGCCGAGGCCGAGGCGCCGAAGGCCGAGGAGCAGACCGGTGTCGAGTCCGGCGAGCAGGCCTGACATGGCGCTGCGTCCCGCCCTGGAGCACCTGGTCAAGGGGATCGTCGACCACCCGGACGACGTCCGGGTGCGCATGGTCGACTCCCGTCGGGGCAAGCGGCTCGAGGTCCGCGTGCACCCGGAGGACCTCGGCACGGTGATCGGGCGGTCCGGCCGGACCGCCAAGGCGCTGCGCCAGGTGATCGGCTCCATCGGTGGGCGCGGGGTGCGCGTCGACATCGTCGACTCGTACTGATGCTTCTCATCGTCGGCCGGATCGGCAAGCCGCACGGCATCCGCGGTGAGGTCACCGTGGAGGTGCGGACCGATGAGCCCGAAGCACGTTTCGCCCCGGGCATGGTGCTGCGCACCACGCCCGGGGCGGTGCCCCCGGCTGAGTCCCAAAGGCGCGTGCTGCGCACCGAGCCGGGGGCGGTCGCGCCTCCGGCGCCCGGGGCCTACCGGGTGCCGGACAAGCTGACCATCGAGTCCGCCCGCTGGCACCAGGGGCGGCTGCTGGTCGCCTTCGAGGGCGTGCTGGACCGCGACGTCGCCGAGGCGCTGCGCGGCACCCTGCTCGGCGTGGACAGCGCCACCGTCGCACCGCCGGCGGACCCGGAGGAGTTCCTCGACCACCAGCTGGTCGGCCTGGCCGTGGTGACCCCGGCCGGCGAGCGGCTGGGCGAGGTGGCCCGGATCGACCACGCCCCCGCCTCCGACCTGCTGGTGCTGCGGCGTCCCGACGGGCGGACCGCGCTCATCCCGTTCGTCAAGGCGATCGTGCCCGAGGTCGACGTCCCGGGCGGACGCGTGGTGGTGGAGCTGCCCGGCGGGCTGCTCGACCTCTGACTGGAGCCACCCCTCATGCGCGTCGACATCGTGTCGATCTTCCCCGAGTACTTCGCCCCGCTGGACCTGTCGCTGATCGGCAAGGCCCGGGCGAGCGGCACGTTGCGGCTGGCCGTACACGATCTGCGGACCTGGACCCACGACGTGCACCGCACGGTCGACGACACCCCCTACGGCGGCGGCCCCGGCATGGTGATGCGACCGGAGCCGTGGGGCGAGGCGCTCGACGCCCTGGCCCCCCACGAGCTGAGCCCGGACGGGCACACCCTGCCCCGGCTGCTCGTCCCCTCGCCGGCCGGCGTCCGGTTCACCCAGGCCATGGCGCACGAGTTGGCCGCCGAGTCGCACCTGCTCTTCGCCTGCGGCCGCTACGAGGGCATCGACCAGCGGGTGCTCGACCACGCGGCGAACCGGATGCGGGTGACCGAGGTCTCCCTCGGCGACTACGTGCTCTTCGGTGGCGAGGTCGCCGTGCTGGTCATCCTGGAGGCGGTCACCCGGCTGCTGCCCGGGGTGCTCGGCAACGCCGGCTCGCTGGACGAGGAGTCGCACGCCCACGGGCTGCTGGAAGCCCCCATGTACACGAAGCCGGCGAACTGGCGCGGGCACGAGGTGCCCGAGGTGCTGCGCTCCGGCGACCACGGCAGGATCGCCCGCTGGCGGCGCGACGAGGCGCTGCTGCGGACGGCGTCCCGACGCCCCGACATGATCGCCGCGCTGCCCCCGGAGAGCCTGGACAAGCGGGACCGGGCGGCGCTGGACCGGGGTGGATTTCAGCCACCGGCGGGGGATGTGGCAAAGTAGAGGGGTTGCCGCATCCGTTCACGCCGTGGGCGGCTGCGAGGACCCTCGACCGGGGTCGGCGTCGCCGGCACCACCCGGGGGTCAGAATCACCCATCCGCGCATCGACTGACGGTGCGCCGTGAGCCTCACGAGGACACAGCGATGAACATCCTGGACGCCCTTGACGCCCAGTCGAAGCGCGTTGACCTGCCCGACTTCCGCGCCGGTGACACCGTCAAGGTGCACGCGCGGGTTGTCGAGGGTAACCGGTCCCGGGTCCAGATCTTCCAGGGCGTCGTCATCCGCCGCCAGGGTGACGGTCTGCGCGAGACCTTCTCGGTCCGCAAGGTCAGCTTCGGCGTGGGTGTGGAGCGCACCTACCCGCTGAACAGCCCGGCCCTCGACCGGATCGAGGTCGTGACCCGCGGTGACGTGCGGCGCGCCAAGCTCTACTACCTGCGCGAGCTGCGGGGCAAGAAGGCCAAGATCAAGGAGCTGCGCG
>NZ_VSEZ01000049.1:0-258 GCF_008085935.1 Micromonospora sp. AP08 | reverse complement strand
TGGTGTTGGTACGCATGATGAAATCAACGCCTTCCGTTCGGGGGTTCAGCAGCACACGCACGGGGGATGCGCGACGTGCCGCTGTGAAACGGGGGGAAAAGTCTGTGGGGTGCCCGGCGATCAGGGGGTGACCTGCTCGGGCGGCCCGGGGAGGTAACCATCGGCGGCGGGAAGCGATTCCCTGTGGCCTGATCCGATGTCCCGGGGGAATGTAACGACCGGCGACCCGCAGTCATTCCCCGCGGCTGGCCGGTGCGG
>NZ_VSEZ01000048.1:0-351 GCF_008085935.1 Micromonospora sp. AP08 | reverse complement strand
GCCCATGACCGGGCCGCCGCCCGGGCCCCCGGGACCCCCGGGGCCGCCAGGGCCACCGGGTCCGCCGCCGCCGTACTTGAACTCGGTGGCGTTGCCGCCCTTGACCGTGAGGTCCTTGAGGGTCAGCTCACCGCCGTCGGCGACCCGGAAGATCCGGAACGTGTCCTCGGAGTCCCGCTTGATCGTCGAGCCGTTGCCCTTGATCGTGATGTCCTGCTTGATCTCCGGCAGGGCCGAACCGTGCTTGCGGTCCTTCACGTTCAGCTCGTACGTGCAGTTCTCGGCCAGCTTCAACGTGCCGCCGTGATCCCGGTTCGCCAGATCGACCGCCTCGACCAGCTCCTCGTCGTC
>NZ_VSEZ01000047.1:0-368 GCF_008085935.1 Micromonospora sp. AP08 | reverse complement strand
ATCGGGCAGTACGGCTCCAGCGGCCAGCCGCCGCGTACCGGCACCTGGAACGCGTGGCTGGACGGCTACGGCAGCACCCACACCGACACGCTGTCGCAGTCGGTGAGCCTGCCGGCGGGCTGCACCTCGTACACCTTCACGTTCTGGCTGCACATCGACTCGGCCGAGACCACCACCAGCGTCCAGTACGACAAGCTGACCGTGCAGGTGCTCAACTCCTCCGGCACCGTGCTGGCCACCCTGGCGACGTACTCGAACCTGAACAAGGCCACCGGCTACAGCCAGAAGTCCTTCTCCCTGGCCTCGTACGCCGGCCAGACCGTCACCCTGAAGTTCACCGGCACCGAGGACATCTCGCTGCAGACCTC
>NZ_VSEZ01000046.1:0-589 GCF_008085935.1 Micromonospora sp. AP08 | reverse complement strand
TGCTGCGTAACACCGTTCTGACCGCTGCCGGTATCGCCGCCACCACCGTCGGCATCGCCGGCCCCGCGATCGCCGCGCAGGCCACCCCGGCCGAGAAGACCGCCCAGGTCGCCACCGACCGTAAGGGTCACGGCGAGCGGGAGCTGGACGTCCGCTACGAGGCCCAGCCCAACTTCTACTACTGCGGCCCGGCCGCCACGCGTAACGCCCTGTCCGTGCTGGGCAAGAACATCGACGTGGACGCCATGGCCAAGGAGATGGGCACCACCGAGAACGGCACCAACAGCATCAACGACATCACCCCGGTCCTGAACAAGGAGACCGGCAAGCACTACCGGTCCGTCGAGCTCAAGGACGGCAAGGCCGACGACAAGCAGACCGACACCCTGCGCGCCGACATCGTGCGCACCGTCGACGACGGCCGGGCCGTGGTCGCCAACATCGCCGGCACCGCCACCGACACCGACGGCAACACCCACTCCTTCGAGGGTGGCCACTACATCAGCGTCGTGGGTTACCGCGACAACGGGAAGATCGTGACCATCGCGGACTCGGCCGACCCGAACATGGCCTCCTACCGGATGAGCGT
>NZ_VSEZ01000045.1:0-610 GCF_008085935.1 Micromonospora sp. AP08 | reverse complement strand
TGGTGGATCTGCTGCCCGACGGGGCGCAGGTGTGGCCGACGCACGGGTTCGGCAGCTTCTGCTCGGCCAGCCAGGCCGACGCGTCCGACTCGACCATCGGCCGGGAGAAGACGAAAAACCCGGTCCTGCGGCTGGCCGCCGAGGAGTTCGTCGCGGAGACCCTCGCCGGCCTGGACGCCTACCCGGCGTACTACGCCCACATGGGTGTGGCCAACTTCGCCGGTCCGACCCCCGTGGACCTGACTCCGGTGACCCGCGCCGACGCCGCCGAGCTGCGCGAGCGGATCGCCGCCGGGCAGTGGGTGGTGGACCTGCGCCACCGCAAGGCCTACGCCGCCTCGCACCTGGCCGGCACGGTCAGCCTGGGCCTGGACGGGCCGATGTCGACCTGGCTGGGCTGGCTCATCGACTGGGGCACCCCCATCACCCTGCTCGCCGACACCCCGCAGCAGGTCGCCGACGCCCAACGTGAACTGGTCCGCATCGGCATCGACCGCCCCGCCGCCCACGCCACCGGCGACGTGGAGGGGTGGACGGCCGACCCGGCGCAGCTTCGCCAGCTGCCCATGGCCGACTTCCCGGCCCTCGCCGCGGCCCGCACGGGCAACAC
>NZ_VSEZ01000044.1:0-625 GCF_008085935.1 Micromonospora sp. AP08 | reverse complement strand
GGACTCCCACCGCGGTGTGGTGCCGCGGTGCTCCCGGGAGAACTCCACCAGGCACCCGTGTAGCGGACCCTCACGCAGGTCCATGAACAGGCCACCTCCCATACCGTCACTAGCGATGGGCAGCCATCGAGGTAGCCAGTACCACTCGGGTAGGAGGGTGCCCGCTGGCTGGCTGTTTTGGGCGGCCACGAACCGTTCCATCTCCTCGCGCATGCTCGGTGGGTACAGCTGTTGCTGGACCTCCAGGTGCATCCGCCAATCCCTTATCGCAGCCGACGCCGGATACGGGTCCGAGAAGTCAGGAATGAGATGACCGCCAGGTCGGCCGGCGATGTGCCGGACTCCGTTGGACAGCCCCCACCACATTCGAAGGTCGGCCGGGAGCTCCATGCCGAGGCTGTCTGCAACAGTGTCGACCTCGGCTGCCGTTGCCGGCGGGTTCAAGGCCGCACGGAAGCGGGGGGCGTACTGCGACAGCCAGTCCTCGATCCGGTGCCATGCCCGCTCCACGGCAGTCTCGGTACCCATGCCGTGATCAAACCAGGCCAGCTATCGGAGGCATATGGGCCGTGGCGCCGGGTGACCTAGCGACCGCCTAGTGCACGCCTCGACCGACAGCAACACG
>NZ_VSEZ01000043.1:0-635 GCF_008085935.1 Micromonospora sp. AP08 | reverse complement strand
GCACGGCACCTCGCGGACCGTCCCGTGATCGGCGCCGTTCGGGTCCCACTCCCCACGGTCCCGGCCCTTGTCCTTGTCCTTGTCCTTGCCGTCCCGGCCGTGCTCGTCGTCCCGGGCCTCCGAGCCCTCGGCGTCGTCACTGGTGAGCTGGGCGGTCGACCACTTCACGTCGGCGAGCCGGTGAGGGCCCGTGACCCCGCTGGTGGCGTAGGCCACGCCCGCGAGGCTGACCGCTCCCGTCAGGCCCACGACCCCGGTGGCGAGCCACAGCCGGCGACGCCGGAGGGGGGAAACCTTCTCACGGGAAGCGTCATCGTTATTGCGAAGGTAGTTGGACATCGGAGCTCTCTGCCCTCTCCTTGTACCCGACAAGGTCGCTTCGCCACAGCGAGGCGGCCTCCGCTACAAATCGGTTGTAGCTGCTGAAGACCAACGTATGAGAAGCTTCTTCACCTCGTGCCCATATACGAAAAAAACCCGCATAAGGGGTGGGCCAGCGCGGCGGGGCTCAGAGGGAACCGCAGGTGCGGGAGGGCGGGACCGCGACGAACCACCCCGACGGGGGACGTGGGGGGCAGGGGAGTCCCTCCCCGCCGTGGCGCGACGGAAAGGGACTCCCCGGGTTATGTGGTGGT
>NZ_VSEZ01000042.1:0-676 GCF_008085935.1 Micromonospora sp. AP08 | reverse complement strand
TCAGTTGAAGCAGTCTTCGACGGTGTTGGCGCAGTTGGTGGGGTCGTTGTTGGTGATGGTGGACTTGTCGTCGAGCTTGACTGTGCCCTCGTTGTTGAGGACGCCGCCGGCGACGCGGTGGAGCTTGGCGGTGTCGGTGGCGGTGTTCTTGGTGACGTGGGTGTTGGTCAGGGTGACCTTGCCCTTGTTGTTGAAGATGCCGCCGCCGTTGAGGGCGGTGTTCTTCTTGATTTCGGTGTCGCGCAGGGTGAGGGTGGCGTTGTCGTCCTTGTCCCTGCCGTTGTGCTCGGTGAAGCCGTCTTCGACCTTGACGAGCCATTCGCCGTTGAAGATGCCGCCGCCGAAGCGGTTGGCGGTGTTCTCGACGATGGTGCTGTCGGAGATGGTGGCGGTGGCGTCTTCCTTGTCGTTGGGGTAGCCCCAGTGCTTGCCGCCGGTGTTGACGATGCCGCCGCCGTTGCCGTCGGCGTGGTTGCGGGCGACGAGGACGTGGTCGAGCTTGAGTTCGGTGTTCTCGGCGTAGATGCCGCCGCCGTTCTCGCAGGCGGTGTTGCCGGTGATGGCGGTGAAGCTGATGGTGACGAAGCCGCCGGAGCTGAACAGGCCGCCGCCGTTCTTGCCGGCGTTGTTGTCCGACAGGGTGCTGCGGACGCCGTCCTTGCCGTGGTCGGAGCCG
>NZ_VSEZ01000041.1:0-820 GCF_008085935.1 Micromonospora sp. AP08 | reverse complement strand
GCGGTGGGTGACGCGTTCCGCTCGGTGATGCTGTTCCTGCCCAAGGCGGTCGCCTTCGTCGCCATCCTGATCGTGGGCTGGCTGATCGCCAAGGCCGTGCTGAAGATCGTGGACAAGGTCCTGGAGCGGGTCCACTTTGACCGCGCCGTCGAGCGCGGCGGCATCAAGACCGCGCTGGCCCGCTCGAAGTACGACGCCAGCGACATCGTCGCGAAGCTGGCCTACTACGCGGTGCTGCTGGTCACCCTGCAGCTCGCCTTCGGCATCTGGGGCCCGAACCCGATCTCGGACCTGATCGCCGGCGTGGTGGCCTGGCTGCCCCGGGCGTTCGTGGCCATCGTCATCGTGGTGGTCGCCGCGGCCATCGCCAAGGCGGTCAAGGACATCATCTCCGGCGCCCTCGGCGGTCTGTCCTACGGCCGGGTGCTCGCCACCATCGCCTCCGTGTTCATCCTGGGCCTGGGCGTCATCGCCGCGCTCAACCAGATCGGCGTCGCCACCACGGTGACCACCCCGGTGCTGATCGCCGTGCTCGCCACCATCGGCGGCATCCTGATCGTCGGCGTCGGCGGCGGCCTGGTCCGCCCGATGCAGAGCCGCTGGGAGAACTGGCTGGCCCGCGCCGAGGAGGAGTCGCAGGCCATCGCCACCCACGCCCGCGCGTACCAGGCCGGGCGGCGGGACGCCGCCGCGATGCCGACCATGCCGCCGCCGGCCCAGCCGGTCACCGGCCACGGCGCGGAGGTCAGCAACGAGGCCACCATGGTCCTGCCCGAGGCCCGCGGCAACTACCGCTGACCGACCTACGCCAATCGGCGCG
>NZ_VSEZ01000040.1:0-826 GCF_008085935.1 Micromonospora sp. AP08 | reverse complement strand
GGGGAGTCCGGCTGTGGGAAGACCACCACGGGTCGGATGCTGGTGCGGCTGCTGGAGCCGACCTCCGGCAGCATCGAGTTCGCCGGCCGGGACATCACCCACGCCCGCCGCAACCAGTTGCGTCCGTTGCGGCAGGACCTGCAGATCATCTTCCAGGACCCCTACGCGTCGCTGAACCCCCGGCACACCGTCGGCCGGATCGTGGCCATGCCGTTGCAGGTCAACCGGATCAACCCGCCCGGTGGGATCAAGAAACGGGTCCAGGAACTCCTGGAACTGGTCGGGTTGAACCCGGAGCACTACAACCGCTACCCGCACGAGTTCTCCGGCGGGCAGCGCCAGCGCATCGGCATCGCCCGCGCCCTGGCCCTGCGGCCGAAGCTGATCGTCGCCGACGAACCCGTCTCCGCCCTCGACGTGTCCATCCAGGCCCAGGTCATCAACCTGCTGCGCGACCTGCAACGCGACCTCGACCTGGCGTTCGTCTTCATCGCCCACGACCTCGCCGTCGTGCGGCACTTCTGCCACCGCGTCGCCGTCATGTATCTCGGCACAATCGTGGAAATCGGCGACCGCGACGACATCTACCAACGGCCCCAGCACCCCTACACCCGCGCCCTGCTCTCCGCGATCCCCGACGTCACCACCCTCGGCCCCGCCGGACGCATCCGCCTCACCGGCGACGTGCCCACACCGCTCAACCCGCCGTCGGGCTGCCGCTTCCGCACCCGCTGCTGGAAAGCCCAGGAACGCTGCGCCACCGAGGAACCCGCGCTCGTCCCCCGGGACGGCGGCAACCAGGCCACCGCCTGCCACTACCCGGAGA